>DATEIO010000902.1:0-9187 GCA_035278895.1 Thermoanaerobaculia bacterium
GTTTGTGGAGGATCGGGAACGATCTCTATGTTGGGGATGGCGCGAAGCTTCTCCGCAATCGCGAGCGCATGCTCGAAGTACCGTGGCATGAGCGGGAGGTGCTTCTTCAGCCCTGCCAGTCCGGACGCCGCGTTCGGCCACAGACCGAACAGGGTTCCCCCGTGCCGCCTTCGCCACGCGCGCGCCTCGGCGATCACATTCTCCTCCCCTGCGAGGCAGGCACCGGCGAGGCCCCCGAGGCCTTTGTAGAAGGAGACGTACACGGTGTCGAACAAGGCCGAGATCTCGGCAGGCGAGCGGCCATAGTACGGTGTGCATTCCCACAGCCGGGCTCCGTCCAGGTGAACGGCCGCTCCCTGCCGGCGCACGAAAGCGACCTGCTCTTCGAGGTCGGCCCACGCCGGCAGGCGGCCGCCGATCTCGCGCTGCGGAAGCTCGAACAAGACGGCCGCGAGCCGTTCGCGAACCGCCCGCAGATGCTTGACGGTGATGAGCTCGCGCGCGTTGCCGATCGGGACACCGGCGAGGTTGTGCAGGCGCTGATAGGCCTTGTCCTCGTGAAGCTCGATATGCGCCGTCGGATGGAAGGCGACCGAGCGGACGCCCCGCCGATCCGCATGGATTCGCAGCGCAATCTGTTGCGCCATCGTGCCGCTCGGCATGAAAACCACGGCGGGCTTGCCAAGGACGGTGCTGATCTCGTCCTCCAGAACCTTGACGACACCGCCTGCGCCGTAGCGGTCGACACCCAGGTCGGTCGGAATCTCGGCTAGGAGCTCTTCCGCCTTCCGGTTTCCGTGCCAGCTCAGCGAGCGAGAGCACTTCCACCGGTATTCCTCGAGATCTTCCATCTCCGCCTACCGGTTCAAAATCGAGAGATACGCGCGCCAGACCCCGACTTCTTCCGCGTGCCGCCTGGCCAGAACGCGAGAGATCTGGGCGATGTGGTTCAAGTCGTGAACGACCCAGGTGGCCAGAAGCTGCCGCAGATTGACCGCACCGAGCTCGGGATGGCGGCCCGGCAGCTCCAGTTGAGCCTCGGTGAGCTGCCAGCTCCGGACGATCTCGAGATTGGCCCGGCGAAGCTCCGCGAACCGGTCGAGGAGCTGGTCCAGCGACCAGCCCACGAAGCGGTTGAATTGGGCGAAGCGGTCGAACGGCTCGAATGGCTTGCTCTCGCCGTGCTCCAGGATGATCCGGGCGCGCGGCACCCAGTCGGTCTCTTCCCCGTGAATGAAATGGCCCACCACGTCGAGCGAGCTCCAGGTCTCGGGGCCTTCGTCGAGGGCATGCCACGAAGCGCTCGTGCCACGGAGGAGGGCATCCACCACGACAGGAGTGCGCCCCAGAAGGTCGAGCGTCTCCGCAAGATCAAAGCTCACGGCTGTCCTCCCCGAGCACGATCCGGCACGTCACCTGCCGGTTCTCCGGGTCGATCCGCGCCTCGATGTGGCCCGCCCCGCCCTCGGACAAACAATACCCGGCTACGAGCTCATCGATCGTCAGCGCCTGTCCCGCCAGGGGAGGAAACAGGGACTGCCGGAGTCCTTCGCGGATGCCGTGTGGCATTCCATCCGACCCGAAGAACAGATCGACGCCCGGCACGTAGCCGGCCTGATCGATCAACATTCGGAATGGATTGTTGCGTTCCCCGTACCCCTCCGGCCACCGGTCCGCGTAGTAGACCGATTCGTCGGAGAAATTCGGCTGCATGCAAAACTGGATGCCGAGCGCCTTCGCCCGCCTCGCCGTCGATTCGGAAATGAGCTGCGCGTGCTCGATCCGGATTTCGACCTGGGCGGGCCGCCCCACGGCCTCCACGGCCGAGACGACCTGATCGATCGCGCGGTCGCCGATCGCGTGCAGCGCCATCGGCTTGCCCTGGCCCAGATACCGCGCGAGAAGGCCCGCGAGCTCGTCCGGCTCGTACAACAGCATTCCGCAATCGTTCGTGCCCCGATAAGGTTTCTGCACGGCAGCCGTCCACGCGCCCAGAGCCCCATCCGTAAACAGTTTGATCCCGTGGATTTTTTCCTGGGTGGACCGGGGCATCTTTTCGTACTGCTCAGGGGATGCCCAGAATCGGGTCCTTCCAACGAGGCCGGCCTCTTCGAACAGCCGGATTTCATCCTCGCCCACGAGCAGCATCTCCTCGGCGTGGTAGATGCCGTGCTCTTCGAGGAGCCACTGGAAGAACCGCTGGAGCCGTTCGGGGGTAGCCCCGTCGCTGGCGAACACGTTCAACACCCGGCGCAGATTCCGCTCGATCCAATCCTGGTTCTCCAGGTTGTCGGCGACGGCGGGATCAGACCGCTGGAGCAGGGCCCGGCCCGCGTCATTCACGATCACCCCGTGGAGCGACACGTTGAAGACGACGACCGGCGGCAGGTCGTCGAAATCCTCCTTCGCGAGCGGGTACCGCCCGCTGTTCCACCCATGAGCGATCGTCCATCCCGGAGGAGCGGCCTCTGCGTGCGCGCGAATCTTGCCGATCGCCTCGTCCCGGGTCGCGGCGGGATCCCGGCCGAGGTCGAGGCCCTCCATGAAGGCCGCGTAGAGGAGCGGATGCGTATGCCAGTCCCGGAGCAGGGGGATGCGGAAGGATTCGGGAGCCATGGGCGGCGACTATAACAAATCGGCTGGAGCGGCGGCGGCCTGCGACCTCACCCCAACCCCTCCCCTAAAGGCGCCCTCTTATACACAAGTAGCAGTCGATCGGAGCGCCTCCCAATGTAGAGACGCCCGTGGGGCGTCTCCGGATCGGAGAGAACGGCCCGAAAGGACGAGAGACCCCGCGGCACGTCTTTGGTTTCGGGAGGATGTCGCCGCCTCGGAGACGCCCCACGGGGCGTCTCTACATTGGGGATCTTGCTGAAGGAGATTTCTCCCGAAACCGCCGGGGACGAGGCCCTCTAACCAGGAACAACGGGCTCCACCGCAACCAGAATCCGGGACAGCCGTGCCACTCCGTACCGGTCGCTGAGCTCGTCGACCGTGCGGCAGAATTGTTCCAGCTCTGCCCGCAGGGACGGGAGCGCTTTCAAAAGCTCGCTGCGCTGAACGACGAATTCGGGATCCGTCCCCGGGGAGAATTCCTCTCCTTCCTCTCTGCACGTGATGATCAAGGCATCACCATGCCTACTGGCGTACGGGGCAGGGTGTCCCTCGTTGCAGATGTAGGACTCCGAGAAAGTATCCTCGGCCATGCGGAACCAGTCGTTGATGTCGGAGAGATCTCCGCAGCACTGAGGCCTCAATCTCGGGCGGCCGTCCACGACGACGATCACCCCGCCGAACAACGGGCAGGAATCCTCAATGGTCTCCTCGATGCCCTCGGGCAACTCGAGGAGGAAATCGATGGCCGCCTGGAGCTCAGCCTTGGAGAGGCGGTTGAGTTGATACAACCCAGCAACGTTGGTCTTGGGATCGATCCAACCGAGGTCGCGGGTTTCCACCACAGGGATGAGCTCCAGCATCGGCCGCCTCAAAGCCCCTTGCAGATCTGAGGCAGCTTGAAATACGCCGGTGGCGGCGCGTTCTCGTCTTCGAGCGACACGCCGAAATGATCGTAGAACTCGAAGGGACCGAGCTGCTTCAAGAGCAGCGACAGCTCGGGATACTTGTCGGCCCGGCTGCACAGCTTGACCAGGAGACCGATAACCGGGACGGCGCCGGTCCAGCAGTCGGCCTCGAAGCCGCTCACCGTCTCGGTGCCGGCGTAAACCATGTTGTTGCCCAGCCACCAGTCGCGGCTGAACACGTTGGGGAGAGGGGGATTGTTCAGCGTGCAGTGCAACTCACCCGTCTGCGGATCGCGCTCGATGAAATACTCGCGATCGGGATCGACGCCGTCGCTCGGGTCCATGTCGTAGACGTTGAAGATCTCGATCTCATGATCGATGAACGTCGCCACTTCGCGATTGACGCCGGCTTCCATGTCGAAGGTGTAGCGGGCGACGAGTTGGAACGACGGAATCTCGGTATGCCGGAACCGGCCGGCCCCGCGGTAGCGCAGCGGGAAGCTCGGCAAGGGCTTGTCGACCTTGGCAGCCGTGCTCACGGCGTCTCCCTTGCTCTTCGCGGTCTCCGCTTGCACGGAAACCCACGGTAGGGAAACCAGGAACACAAGTGCCACGCACCGTAACGTTTGCTTTCTTTTCATGCGGAACCACCTCCCATGGGTAAGCATAGCCGATTCAAGAGCCTGGCAGGACGCCCACGCTTGCCCCCACCCCGGCCCCGTGCTATCGTGCATCCGATTCAACCCTGAAACAAGATCGGCTCCGCTCGGCGGAGCGTACCAGGAGGGTCTCTCATGTCGTATCTCGACACCCCCCGTCTGGTTTTTGCCGGCAGGTTCCAGGCGGATCCATCCACGGTCAACAACGATCCCGAACATTTCGACTCCGCGGACTTCCGCTCCAACTACCAGGTGAGCGGGAGCGGGTCGAGCAACGGCTGGTGGAATCCGCGAGGGACGGGCGCCTGGCGGCTCTTTGACTGCACCGTCAAGGCGGTTACCTACGAGGACGGCACCTGGTGTGACGATCCATCGAAGGATCCGGTGGTGGGCCTCTCCGTCACCGGAGCGGACGCCCGGGTGGAGGCCAAGCTCGTGGACCTCGATCCCGAGCAGCAGATGGTGTCCGAGATCTGGGGCCTGCAGGTGCTGGTGCAGAGCGCCGCTGCCGGAGTCGTCCTGCGCGGCAACTTCGAGGTGTCTCCTTTCGCCGACATCTGGACCCGCTTCCCCGCGGGACAGCCGGACTCCTTTTTCGGCGCCTATTACCAATCGATTCTCGCGGGAGTGAAGTGGCAGTCCCTCCAAGGCTCGCGCTTCCTCGAAGAGATCGGTGATCCCGGTAAGCTGAGCATCAAGTTCAACGTCGACGGTTTTGAGGACGACCAGACGTCGCCCTGGTTCACCTTCGGCCGGATCGTGGGAGCCATCGGCCGGGCCACCCCAGGACAGCCGAAGCGGTTCGTGCCCGGCCGCCGCCTCAATCCCACGGGCGTCTCCATCACCAACGCCGCCGGCCAGCCGAGCGCGGTGCAGAATGCCATAGGCTGGCTCGACGGCAACCGTTTGACCGTGGACCTGGGCAACAGCCTGCCGACCGCTTCCGCCGGGGGACCGCTCCAGGATCTCGGGAAGCTCTACATCGGCATCCAGGCGGGCAGCAGAATGCCCGCGACGGTGGGCGAGGTGGAGTACCACGGTCCGGATTGGTATGAGAAGCAGGCCGGCCTCGTAACCTTCCAGCTTTCGAGCGAGGAGGCGAAGGCGGTGGCGGGCCTGCCGCTGGTTCTTTTTCAGGTGACCGCCACCGGCGGGGTGGCAATGCTCCTTCAGGAGAATGCCAACGGGCAGTGGATTCGCGCCGACCAGTTCGTGTTCCGGCTGGACTCCCACGCTTCGGCCACCACGCGCCTGTGGGCCACGGAATTCGGCCGCCCCCTCGCCGGGCAGCCGGTGGCCCTCGCCTTCGACAACACGTACGTTGAAGGGCAGGTCCTCCGGAAGCCGGTCGCCAGCCCGCCCGTGGGCGTGCCCGCTTCGGGGCTCCGCTTCGAGGCGCCGGGAGTCACCAATGAGGACGGCACGATCGAGGTGACCTTGACCGGCAATCTGGACGGCAATCCGCGGCAGTACATCGACGGCCAGGTCTACGGCGTGACCTACGGCCTCGGCACGGTGCCGCCCGCGCCCGGCAGCCGCGGCCAGTCGGACATCCTGAGCCCGCTCGTCTGGAGCCCCTACGAGGTTCCCGAGCGACCCACCTGGCTCGACGACGTGGGGCCCATCTTCCAGCAGTACGCCAATCTGTATCCGGTGATGAAGCCGATCGTCGACCTCGCCAATTTCGGCAGCCTGGTGGAGAAGATCGGCCTCTTGAAAAACGTTTTCAAGGCCCCCGTCTCCGATCCCAACTACATGCCGGTGACGCGTGACCTTTCCGGGCCGAAGCGCGAGATGCTGCTGCGCTGGCTCAAGCGCCCGCGCTACATGCGCAACGATTCGAAGGCGGACCTGCTGCGCGCCCTGCAGCAGGCCGTGGAGCTGGAGCACGCCACGATCCCGCTCTATTTGACCGCCCTCTATTCGATCCGGCCGGGGGCGAACGTCGAGGTGGCGGAGCTCATCAAGAGCGTCGTTTTGGAAGAGATGCTGCACATGGCGCTGGTCTCGAACCTCATGGTCTCGATCGGCGGCGCTCCGGACATCAATTCCCCGAGCTTCGTGCCCCGCTATCCCGGCCCCCTGCCCGGCGGGCTCGCCGCGAATTTGACGGTACGCCTGCGCCGCTGCTCGATCGCCCAGGTCCGCGACGTGTTCATGGCGGTGGAGCAGCCTGAGAAGACCTACGAGCCGGTCCATGGCGGCGTGGATCCGGACGATCCCGAGGAGGCGTCGCTCTTCACCATCGGCTGGTTCTACGACCGGATCGAGCGCTCTCTGGACCGCCTCGCGGCCCAGGGAGAGATCACGTTCGGCAACGAGGACCGCCAGGTCGCGACGCGCATCGGTCCCCACCGCCTCTATCGAATCAATTCGCTCGAGGACGCCCACCGCGCCATCCGCGAGATCAAGGAGCAGGGAGAAGGCGCCTCGCCGGTCGATCCCTCTCAGGTGAAGGGGAGAGAAGACCTGGCCCACTATTACAAGTTCTCCGAGATCGTGAACGGCCACCAGATCGTGATCGGAAAGGACGGATTCTCCTACACCGGCGCTCCGGTCCCCTTTGATCCCGACGGCGTCTTTCCGATGATGGACGACCCCGACACCTCGACTCTCCCCAAGGGGTCGCGGGCACAGATCCTCTCCGCGCAGTTTAATGGGACCTATCGCGCGCTCTTGAACGGGCTCCACCGCACCTTCAACGGGGAGCCGGACCACTTCGGCGCCACCGTGGGCCTGATGTACTCGCTGGAGCTGCAGGCCCAGGAGTTGATGCAGACGCCCTCCGGCCGTAACGACGGCACCACCGCGGGGCCCAGCTTTCAGTTACCCTTCCCCCTATGACGCCTTCGCTGTGGCTCGTTCTTTGGCTTTCCATGACGGGCGCGGCCGGTCCTCCGGCGGCGCCCGAAGAGCCTGCGGCCACCGTCTACGCCACCACCACTGTCCGCGAGCGCCCCGTGGAGTCGGCCACCGCGGCGGTCACGGTGATCGAGCGCGAGGCGATCGAGGCCTCGGGCGTGGCCACGGTCCAGGAAGCGCTGGCTTTCGTGCCGGGAGTGACCCTGGTCTCCGGCGCGACCCGCGGCGGGCTCACGGCCGCCCAGATCCGCGGCGGCGATCCCAACTTCACCCGCGTGCTGATCGACGGCGTACCGGTGAACGACGGCACCTATCAAATTGGTGAGGTCTTCGATCTGGAGGCCCTGCCCGCCTCGGCCGTGGAGCGTGTGGAGGTCGTGCGCGGACCGCTCTCGGCCTACTACGGCTCGACCGGGCTCTCCGGCGCGATTCAGGTGATCACCCGCCGCGGCGACGGCCCGCTCCAGGGTGAGATCGAGGCCGCCGCGGGAAACGCTGACTACCGGCGGGCCGCAGCCTCGCTCGGCGGGGGAGGAGAGCGGGCCGGGGGCTTCGTAAGCCTTCTGGGCGAGGAGGAGAGCGAGCGCATTGCGGACGAACGCTATGAGCTCGCGCAGCTTCAGGGGCAGGGGAGGGCGCGGCTCGCGGACGGCCTCGATCTTCGTCTCTCCGGCCGTTTCGCCTCGTGGGAGGGCGACGACTATCCTGACGCTTCGGGTGGCCCCATCTACGGCTCCGGCGAGCTGCGGCGCGCGGATCACGAAGAGGGGAGCCTCGGCGCGCAATTCGTTCTCGACCGCACCGCGGGGCAGCTCCACCAGCTTTCTCTCGCCGTCTACCGGCACGACCTGGACCGCAGCAGCCCGGCCATCGGATTCGCGGTGCCGGCTTCGGTGGAGGAGACCCGCTTCACCCGCAGCCGCGCCGGGTGGGTCTCGAATTGGACCCTGCGGCCTTCGGGAGGCACGCAGCTCAGCGTGGGCGCGGACGTCGAGCGGGAAGAGGGGGACAACCGGAGCACGCTCTTGCTGCCCGAGGACTTCGGCGGCGCCGTGGCCGGGGATTATGCGCAGACACGCACCACGCCCGGCGTCTACTCCGAGCTGATCGCGCTCCGTAATCGTCTGAGCCTGGAGCTGGGGCTCCGTGCCGACTTCCCCGAGGACGCGGGCGAGGAGCTGAGCCCGCGGCTGGGGCTCGGCTACCGCCTGGGATTGGGCGCAACGCGGCTCCGGGCGTCGGCGGCCCGGGCCTTCAAGCTGCCGAGCTTCTTCGCCCTGGCGAGCCCGCCCGCCCTGGGCGGCAATCCGGACCTCCGGCCCGAGGAGTCGTGGGGAGGCGATCTCGGAATCTCCCACCGGTTCCAGGAGGCCGGCGCGGACCTGGACGTCACCGTCTTCCTCCAGCGCTATAAAGATCTGGTGGACTTCGATTTCGAAACCTTTTCCCACGTCAACCGCTCGCGGGTCCGCGCCCGTGGAGCCGAGATGGCCCTCGCCTGGCGCCCGGAGACCGCGTGGAACGCCGCGGCCAACCTGACCTGGCAGGAGGTGGAGGACGTGGACACCGGCCAGCCGCTGCGCCACCGCCCGCGCTGGTCCGGAAGCGTGCGCGCCGGCTGGCAGGCTAGGGCCGGCTTCGATCTCGCCGCCGATCTGCGCTTCGTCTCGTCGAGCGTGGACGAGCAGATCCCCGTGCCCGAGCGCCGCGAGGTCGAGGGCTACACCCTGCTGGGAGCCGCCGCCCACTGGCGCCTGGGGCGGAGATGGCGCCTCACCGCCCGCGCCGACAATCTTACGGACGAGTCCTACGAGACCCTCGTCGGCTTCCCTGGCGCCGGCCGCTCGGGGCGCCTCAGCCTGCGCTGGGCCGCGGGGGGAGACCGTTGAGAACCTACTGGCTCCTGATGCTGGGAATGGGCGTGGTCTTCCTTGCCCTCTTCGGCCTGGTCGAGGCGCTCCACGTGCCGCTGCTCACGAATCCGCAACCTTTTCTCGACCGCGCCGGCCTGTGGGGAGCCGCGGCGATCGGAGCCGGGCTGCTGATCGCGGACGTCTTTCTGCCCGTGCCCGCGAGCCTGGTGATGGTGGCGCACGGCGCCTTTTTCGGAATCGTGGGCGGCACTCTCGTCTCGCTCGCCGGCTC
>DATEIO010000903.1:0-25383 GCA_035278895.1 Thermoanaerobaculia bacterium
GTGGCGATCTCTCAGGCGGCGCTCGCAGCGTTGGCCGCGCTGGCCCTGGCCCGTCTCGCCTCCTGGCGCGGAAAAACCGGCCGGATTCTCGCTCTGACCCTGGGGGTCCTCGCGGCCGCCGAGAACCTCGCGTCTCCCGGCGTCCTGGCGCCGACGCCTAAATCTCCGCGCACCGCCTGGACGACCTGGTTGCGCGAGCAGCCGGGAAAGTTGATCGTGGTGCACGTCCCGTTGCCGCAGGGGCTGCACGTCTCAGACTACGAGATCGAGACGTGGCGGATGTTCGCCCAGATCGACCACCATCGAACGATGATGAATGGTTACTCCGGCTACTTCCCCTCCGGGTACGGCACCTTCCAGGTGGACATGGACCAGAACTTTCCTTCCGACCGCCTCCTCTGCATGATGGCGTTCGGCATGGGAGTCAACACCCTGGTTCTGGACCGTCCCTATCTCGAAGAGCGGCGCGCCCTGTTCGACAGTGAATCCCTGCAGGGCTTCTTCCGTCCCGGATACAGCGATTCCGACGTAGTGATCGTGCGCCTCTCCCCACCGCCCGAGGCCTGTGGCGCCCAGCCTTTCTAGCCACGGCTGCTTGTAGGGTGCGCTGTGCGCACGTTCACCATTTCACCCCCAAAACGTGCGCACAGCGCACCCTACGGCAACACCGCTTGCAGACGTCCCCCCCGGCTACCCCCGCGCCCGGAACGGCATGCGCAACTCGCCCTGCATGTAGCCGCGCAGGAGATCGCCGTCCCAGCCGCCGTGCCAGAAGCGGGTGTTCCAATAGAGCCCGGGATCGTCGAGCCCGCCGGCCAGGACCTCTCCGCCGAGGAGATCGCAGCCTTCGACGTGGGCCTCGCCGCGGACGGGGTGCTCCCAGATGCACTGGAGGCCCAGACGGTTCTCGATCAGGCCGGGGTTCGTAGCCGTGGGAGACGGAGAAAAGAGATCAATCGCCTGCAGCCGGACCGCGAGCGCCTCCTGCTCCACCGGATCGGACGTGCGGGTCATCTCCAACTCGAGCCATTCCCTGCGTCTTTGGAAATAGCCCCCGAAGTCGGAGATGCCGGTCGCCTCCATCACTTCCGACGAGAGATGGACGTAATTCGTGGGCAGCCGCTGCACGTAGAGCCGCGGCTCGCCGACGTCCCAGAACCGGTCTCCGATCTCGCCGGGAACGAGGGGGTCGTACCGGCGCAGCACGATCTCGCCGCCCTCGACCTCTTTGCGAATCTCGATCTCGAAAGGCACCACGAGAGGCACGATCCGCTCCACCCCGTCGGCCACGATCTGGTTCCACAGGATGTACTCCGGATTGCGCAGCAGCCGCACCTCGGCCCCACGAAGGACGTCGACCGAGCCCGTCCCGCCTTCGACGCGGGCGGCCTTCACCGTGACTCCCACCTCGTTGGCCGGATTTGCCAGCTCCGCCCGCCGGTAGTTGCGATCGATATGGGGAATGTCACTTTTCTGCAGACAGATCACGCGGTCGAAATCGGTCTCGCGGCCGATCGCGCGCGTGTATCCGCTCACTCCGCGCGGCTCCCAGGTCGGATCCGGATCGGTGGGCAGGCGGCACTGGAACCAGCCGCCGAACTGCACGACGAGCCTCGGCGTTTCGATGGCGCTCATGGATTGAGCACTCCTTCCTTCCACAGGCGCGGCAGGTTGAGCCGCATGCGATGCAGGGCCTGCGATTGCCTTTCGGCGGCGATCACCGCGTCCTTGCCGTACGTGGCCTTGTGATCCGCGAGCCAGACGTGGAGCTCCCGGCCTGCGTCGTCGAGCCGGGCGAAGCGGTCCTCGTACCAGTCGAGCTCCTGGAGGCCCGGCGGCTCTTCGGTCAGCTCGAAACCCGGACCCGCGTTCTTCCCCGGATGCTCCGGCCCCGCGGGCAGCCGGCAGACGAGCTCGCCCAACGGGCGGATGAACATCGTCATGAAGGGGTAGTACGCCTCCAGGAACAAGGCGCTGTTGGGAGCGGCGCCGGCAAACGTAGGATAGGTCCCAAAATTGCCGCGGTAGCCTTCGAAAAACCCGCGCAGCATCGCGAGCATGAGGAAATAGCCGTCGTTGAACAGCCGCATGGCCAGGACCGCCGCCGGGTCCGTGATCTGCTGACTGCCCGGGGGCGCCTCGCCGTTTACGGCGGGATTGCACAGCACGGGCAGAGCCGGATCCAGCTTGGGAAGATCGCGCCGCAGCTCGACGTACGAGCGGTTGACCTCTGCGAACCGCACGAAGTGGCTGCTCGGCGACGTGGGGATCTCCCCGATGCCTTCGCCCTCGAACGTCACCTGATCGATCGCCGCGATCGCGTCCTGGCGGTTGGTCACCGGCGGGACGCTGACCGACTGGGCCCACTGCACGGCGCTGCTCTGCACCTGCGCCGACGCGCTGCCGCGGAAGAGCACGGCCGCCGGAAGCTCGTCCAGGCCGCTGTAGGCGCCCGCCAGCGTCTGGTAGAGCTCCTGGACGGAATCGAAGCGCAGGCCTCCGTGCGAGAGGAGCGCGAGCGGCGGCGCATTGCGCAGCGCCTTGCCCTCGCAACAGCCCGGATCGTCGAACCTTAATTCCTCGGCGAGATAGTCGGGCCGTTCGTAGAACAGAAACCGTTCGAGCGTCGTGCCCTCCAGCCGCTCGAGACAGAAGTGGGCCTTGATCGGATAGGTGCCCAAAGGGACGGGGAAGTTCGGCCGCATCAGATGCGGAGGCTCGCCCAGCGCGCTCTGGAGATTGATCACGATCGCGAGATGCTCCATCTCCTGGCGGGCCACGGTGAGGATCTGCGTCGCCCAGGCCTGCGTGAGTGCCATGACGTGACGCTTGACGTCCTTCGTGGCGCGGACGCCTGCAAAGTCTTCGAGCGTGCGGCGTAGGGAGAACGCGGTGAAGAGATACTGGCAACAGAGGCCATGCTCCAGCTCCGCGGCAATCCGGAGAGGCCGCTGCGAGCTCCTCGGCCGATCCGATCCGGCTGCCCTGCTCCTTGCCCATACGCCCCTCCCTGTCTGGGCTCGTTATGGAGAACGTCGATGCAGGGGACTCTACCCGATTCCGGGCGGGCCGGGAAGCACGGCGGCTTCAGTCGTGAATGACCATGGGGAGGTCCGGTTGAAGATCCGCCGTCCGGCCCTGCGCGCCGTCATCCAACGTCACTTCGAGCAGCCACTGGCTGCCGACCGCAAACTTCACCACTCCATGCTCGGCAAGGTAGGAAGCCGGGCCTCAACGAGAAAGCTCGATCAACGAATCGCTTGTCACCGCGAGGTGGGAGGATTTCATCCTGGCGCCTTTCAACAGCAGCCAACCGCCAAGGGTTACCTCATAGATCCCCATGGGAAGCATCGGCACGAACTGCAGGGCACCTGCCTTCGGGAACAGGATCACCAAAAGAGCAAAGGCAGACAATAGCAACGATGAGAACAGGCCCCAGCCGGCCAAGGCCTTTGGCACGTACTGCGACTTGAGGAGCAGATACGCGAAGACGGCAGATCCCAAACCGAGAAGAACAAATCCCAGGTTCAATCCTGACGCTTGAATGCCGAGCGCCAGCTGAGCCTGGGATTGTAATTGGCTGGCCTCGAAGGCGTTCAGATAATCGGCGCCACTCAAGAGGCGAAGAACGGTCAAGCTGTTCAGCGTCACATTGAAGTGGATCGCCAACTCGGTAAGCCGGAAGAGCACCGCAAGCAAGGCTATATTCCGATCGATTGGCCTCAGCAACACGTACAGGGCCCACACACCCAGCAAGACCGCTGTGTAAGTGGCCAGGTCGCTCACAATGCCGATGCGGAAAAGCTGCTCCGACTCCATGATGTTCTGGGCAGTCTGAGCGGGATTGCCGCGCGCGATAAGCGAACCTCTCGCGTAGAGTTGGGTGAAGACTCCCGTCGCCATCTGAATCAGATACATGGCACCTGCGAATCTTGCAACTTGTGCTGGCCTGATTTCCTGAGCAGCGCTTGTCATTTGAGCTCCTCGAATTTGACGGCTTGCGGCACAATCTGGCGGTGCCTGAGTCGGTTTACCCGGCAGCCGCCGCCTCGGACGGCGAGCCGCCTGCCGTCCGCCGCTTCGGCGAGCGGCCTCAGGGCACCTCCAATGGGTCTCACGTCATGGATACGCCGACAGGGCACGATCCTTACAGTCGCTCGAGAGAAGAGGAGCCGAAAGAAGCGGTGCTCTCGAGGAGGGAAACACCCAGGCGGCGATTGTGTACACTACCTACCGGAGCTTTCTTGACTCGGGCCATGCCTGTCTCGGCGCTCAACTCCCAGGTGGTCTATGACGCCCTCAAGGCGAACGGGATCCGGCTGCTCTCGGTGCTTCCCGAGACGTGGCTCGTGCATCTGGTCAGCCTGGCGGAGGAGGATCCGGAGATGGTCCTGGTCCGTCTGGCCAAGGAAGAGGAGGGAGTGGGGATCTCGGCCGGAGCCCATCTGGCGGGGGTCAAGTCGGCGATGCTGATGCAGAACCATGGCCTTCTCGCGAGCATCAACGGCATTGTCTCTTTGGCCCAGCTCTACCGCATCCCCCTGCTCATGCTGGTCAGCCACCGCGGCGGGTTCGGCGAGGAGCACCCGTGGCAGACCGAGGGCGGCGGCGTGACCGAGCACGTCCTGGACGCCCTGCGCATTCAATACGTGATGCTCGACGAGCCGGGGCACGTGGCCGCCCGCGTGCGCCAGGCCATGGCATTGGCCGAGGCGAGCCTGCGGCCTGTGGCCCTGCTGCTCTGCCGCGGCCTGATGTGGGAAGACTGAGGAGGACGAATGCTCCGCGTCGATGCCCTGCGCGCCATCTACCCCGAGCTGTCGCGGTGCATCGTGGTTACCAACATGGGGGCCGCGCCGGCCGAGCTCTACTCTCTCGGGCACCAGCCCGGCTTCTTCTACCTCTGGCACTCGATGGGCCTGGCCTCCTCGGTCGGGTTGGGCATCGCTCTGAGCCGCCCCGAGCTCCAGGTCGTGGTGGTGGACGGCGACGGCTCGCTGCTGATGAACCTCGGGAGCCTCACCACGCTCGCCCGGTACCGCCCGGCCAATCTCATCCATCTGGTGTTCGACAACGAGGTCCTGCTCTCCGTGGGCCGGAGCTTCACCACCGCGACCGCCACGGGATCGGATCTCGCCGCCATCGCCGCGGCCTCGGGAGTGCCCCGCACCGGCACCTGCCGCACCGAAGACGAGCTGCGCCAGGCCTTCACCGACGCCCTCGCCGCCAAAGAGCTCGCCTGCCTGGTGGCCAAGGTCGAGCCGCAAGGACCGCCGAGCTACTTCATCGACCTGCACTATCTCGAAAGCCGTTTCGAGTTCCAACGCCACTTGCGGCGTCTCGCCGCGCCCCCTATAGAGGGAGACCGAGAAGGAGACCGCCGATGAGCATCCTTCAGCAGCTCGTGGCCGAGCTCGGCGCCGGCCGCATCCGCGTCGTCGACCTCACGCAGCCCCTCGGACCCGACACGCCCGTCATCGGCCTGCCACTGCAGTTCGCCTCCTCGCCGGGGGTCACGATCGAGGCGATCTCCCGGTACGACGACAAGGGCCCGGGCTGGTACTGGAACACCCTCCATCTCGGCGAGCACACGGGCACGCACTTCGACGCGCCCGTCCACTGGATCACGGGCAAGGATCTGCCGGACAATGCCTGCGACACCATCCCGGCCCAGCGCTTCATGGGCCCGGCCTGCGTGGTGGACGTGACGGCCGAGGTGGAGGCGAATCCCGACTTCCTCCTCACCCGCGAAGGCCTGCTCGCCTGGGAAGCCCAACACGGCCGCATCCCCCGCGGCGCCTGGGTGCTGCTCCACACCGGCTGGAGCCGGCGCACCGGAGCCCAGGATTTCCTGAACGTCGGCCCGGACGGCCCCCACAGCCCCGGCTTCCACAAGGAGACCATCCTTTTCCTGATCGAGGAGCGGGACATCTTGGGCGTGGGCGTGGAGACCGTAGGCACCGACGCCGGCCAGGCCGGCACCTTCGATCCCCCCTTCCCCACCCACACCCTGATGCACGGAGCCGGCAAGTTCGGCCTCGCCAGCCTCCGCAATCTCGACCAGCTCCCGCCCACGGGAGCCGTGGTCATCGCCGCGCCGCTCAAGATCATCCACGGCAGCGGCAGCCCGCTGCGGGTGCTGGCGTTGGTGGAGTAAGGATTGCGCTTGTGAATGGGGGCTCCGCGACCCTTCCGCCCCTAATCCTGAACCTCTTCCTTCAAGAGGCGCCGCATCTCGTCGCTCGACAGTCCCCCTTCGCGGGCTTGGCGTGCTCGGGAAGTACGGATCAGCTCCAGGAACTCGGGATCGGTGCTCAAGGCGACCGTCTCCAGGTCGGTGTTCTCGAGGAGGACTAGGGCGGCGACCGGCCGTCCTTCATCCGTGACCACGACCGGGCCAGCGTCCGCTTGGCGAACATAGGCGGCCAGGGACTCGGTCGCATCGATCACTTCGACCTTCTTCACCGTCATAGCTGGATCTCCTTCGTCCCAATTCGGACCCGGTTCCGCTCCTTGATCCCGATGGCGCGGACGAGCACCTTGCGCTCGGGTGCCTCCTCCACATCATAGTAGACCCGGAGGTCTCCAATGCGAGGCTCCCAGGGAGCACCGCAAGTCTCGATTGAAGGGAACAGCCCCGCTATTCCGGAGCGGCCGGTTGGCGCTTCGCGAAGGCCTGCTCGCCTGGGAAGCCCAACACGGCCGCCGCATCCCCCCGCGGCGCCTGGATGCAGCTGCGCACCGGCTAGAACCGGCGCAGCTACGCAGAGGATTTTCTGAACGTCGCCCCTGCTGGATTGGGCAAGTCGCATCGGCTCGAACACGGCTATAATCAACCAATGCTCCTCTTCCTCTGGCGCATTGTCAATTGGCCGCTGCGGTTTCTCTTCGGGCGGGATGTTTTCATTTCCTACGCGCGCGCGGATGGCGACGCGTACGTGCGCAAGCTCGCCGAGCGATTGCGAAACGCAGAACCGCCCGTCTCGTATTTCCTCGACCTCCACGTATCGACCGCCGATCCGGTGATCCCGCCGGCCGCGCTACGGCACGCACGCTGGTGTCGCGTGTTCGTGCTCGTTGCGTCGGAAGCCGCGATGCGAAGTGGCAGCGGCGCGATGCTGGAGGTCGCCGAGTTCGTGAAGCGGCCAAAGTGTCTGTTCGTTCCGATCGACGTTGGCGGCGCATACATGAAACGCGATCGATCCGCGTGGCCGTGGAATCTCATCAGCGGCGCGACCCCGGAACTCGAGACTGCGGCGGCGGTGAAAGAGGGCATCGTTGCAGCGCCGGTGGTGGAGCGAATCGAGTCGCTCGTCGGCAACCAGAGGTTCGAACGGCGACTGACCTGGGCATCCGCGGTTGCGCTCTGTCTGATCGTGATCGGCGTCGTGTTCTTCTTTCGCGCGAGAATTGCGGAGGGCGACGCGAGGGCGAATCGGCTGGCAACGTCCGCGACTTCGGCAATGACGCGCGACTACTCGCTCGCGTTGCTGCTCGCAGCGAAAGCGGTCGACATCCGACCCGACCTCCCCTTCGCGCGCAGCGCGGTGCTGGAGGTGCTGAATCGACATGGTGGTCTGATGACGATCCTGCATCCGGCCAGCCCGCGCACGGACATCCATTTTCCAACGGACGTCTCTGCACTCTCCGTGAGTCCCGACGGATGGACGCTGGCCTCTGGGCAAAGCGTCGGCATCGTGCGCCTCTGGGATCTTCGCACGAAGTCGGAGCTGCTGCCGCCGATCGAGGTCGATGGGCGTGTCCTCAATCTCTCCTTTGACCGCAGCGGTGCGCGGCTGCTTATCAGCACGACCGGTGGACAGGTGGTCGTGCGCGATGTGCGTGCGCGGCAGCAAACGACCCTGAACAGAGGCCCCTTTGCGGCATTCCGTCCGGACGGCGGCGTCGCGGTGTTGAATAACGAGCGCTTGTTCGATCCCACGACGAATAAGACGCTGCTGCCGGTGAGCCCTGGAACGCTGTCGTTCGCCTTCAGCCGGGACGGCGCCTACCTCGTCACTGGTGACGAGAAGGGACAGCTGCAGGTCTTCGATTGGAAGAGCCGTAAGCGGCTCGCGGGCACAGCACCTCCGATGGTGGCTGATGAATGCACCCGACCGAGTGGGGACGATGCGGAAATCTGGTGGATCGTCGTCAGCCCGACCGATCCAAGGCTCTTTGCCGCGTCAGATCGGAGCGGCAACATCGTCGTGTTTCATCCCGGCCAGGCGGAGGTGCATCGAACGAGCGTGAAAGGTGAGCCATCACTCGCGTTTTCGCCCGACGGAGCGTATTTGTCGGCGACCATCGACGGCGGCCTCCAGCTCTATCGCTCTCCCGACCTGAGGATCGCCGGCCGCTTCTCGTATGCCGATCAGCCTCTCTGTACGGCGTTCGCCCATGGGAACACCATCCTCACCGGAAACCGCGATTCGACCATCACGCTCTTCTCGCCCGATGCGATGGATCCGCTGGGCCCTGCGCGGACGATGGAGTCGCGCGTCTCCAATCGCATTGGCAGGATGAGGCACGCAGCGTTCACGCCCAAGGGTGATGGCATCGGAGTCTCCAATGAACGTGGTCAATTGAAGATGATCGCCTTACGACCATTACAAAAAGGGGAGCAGGTGCTGCTGCCGTACGTCCGCCGCAAGGGGTTTGTCGAGTTGCAGGACGCGATCAGCCGCAAGACCGTTCGTTCGATCGAACTCGCTCCCGATGCGAAGGCGTTCGATGCCGCGCTCAGCGCCGATGGCCGGCGTCTCGCAGCGTTGGTCGATCGAGAGGGCAAACGTACGTTGGCGATCTACGACGTCGAGCAGGAGGAGCTTCTCAAGGAATTCGCGCTCGAGAATCAGAATGTCACGACAGTTGCGATCGATGCGCATGGCGAACGCATTGCGACCGGCGATCTGCCCAACGGCAATGTCATCGCGAAGTCGGTGGCGCGCGGGACCGAGCTCGCTCATTTCACGGGTGACGATCAGATCACCGCCATCGCATTCAGTCCCGACGGCCGCACGCTCGTCGCCTCCGACCCGGGCGCCACATCCATCTACAGCCTCGATCCGCCGCTGCTCCTTGGCAGGCGCGACATCAACGCCGACTGTCTCGAGTTCTCGCCCGACGGAAAAGCGATGGCCGTCTGCGAACCAGACGGTCTACGGCTCTGGATGATGAATAGCGCTGCATGGCGTGACCTCGCACGCCGGATCGCCGGCCGACAGCTCACTCCGTTAGAGAGCACTCAATACGGCGCACTCTAGCTCGGTCCTCTGGCGGCGCGGAACGCCTTGTCCTCAATCGCCACCCCGAACCGCGCCTGCTCCACCTCCACCGTCGTTTCGCCGAGCGCGTCCGTAATCGTGCTCCGGAAAGGGATGCGCTCGCCGTCGACTGGCCGGTAGTCGGAAAACGTGACGGTCTCGCCCTCCGTTTCCCGCTGGAGGATGAGGCCCGTGGCCGTCGACACAGAGAGCCGCACCGTCGGGCCTGACTTCGGCACGAGGGTCAGGACGAAGGCTTCTTCCGCTCCGACCCTGGCTTTCGCATCAACGCGCACCTCCGGATAGAGGTCGGTGAAGTGCAGGAGCGGATGCAGGTCGGCGTCTCGCCGGGCCCGTTCGTTGGCCGCGTCGTCGTTGATGGCGTCCTGCCCGAACGTGGTCTCCTGGCCGCCGTGCCGGCCGTCGAAATAGATCCGCAATCGACCGATGTCCCGGCCGGCCGCCGTCCAGACCTCCTCTTCCACTCGGCTCGCCGGCGCCTTGGCCCACACCGTGAGAGCCGCGTGGACCCCCTGGTTCTCGTACGTCTTGCGCGCATGGATCTCGAGGGTCTTGTGCCGGCGCAGAACGTCCTCGCCTCCCACGGCCTCGACCATCCGCGCGAGCAGGGCTTCCACACTCGGCAGACGCTCGTCCGGCGGAGCCGCGGCAGGCGCCTCCCGGCCGAGGATCAGGGGCCACAGCAGGGCGCCGGCGTTGCCGATCGTGGTGAGGAAGTTGGGGGAGGTGTTGGCCAGGAAGACGAAGCCAACCCTTTGAGACGGGATGAAGCTGACGAGAGCGCTGATTCCCTCGGAGCCGCCGTTGTGCTCGATGACCTGCTCTCCATCCCAGGTGTACGTCACCCAGCCCAGGGCGTACGACATCCTGGAGTCGATAGGAATCTGAGGTGAGAGGAGCTCCTGGAGAGTCGTCGCGGATACGATCTGGCGATCGCCGATCCGGCCGCCGCCGGTGAGGAGCCGCAGCCATTGCGCCATGTCGCGGGCCGAGGATGCGATACTGCCGGCAGGAGCGAGCGCCTGAAGACCGGCCGGCGGCGGCACGGCCCGCCAGCCCCCCGTCTGGGGGACGTAGACGTACCCGGTGGCATGGTCGGCGACCGTCGCGGCATCGTGGACGGAGGCCAGGCTCGCCGTCATCCCGAGCGGCGAGAAGATCTGTTGCTGGATTACGTTTTCCCAGCTCGAGTGATACGCGCTCCCGAGCACTTCCCCGGCGGCGCTGTACATCACGTTCGAGTATTGGAAGGCGGTGCGAAATGGAAACGCCGGCTTGGCGGCTGTCGCGGCGCGAACATACTCCTCCCGGTTCAGAACGCCCGGCGTGGCGGCGAGGTCCGCCTTCGCCTTGAGGCCGGTTCGGTGGCTGAGCATGTCGCGCAGAGTCACCTCGGCATCCGCCCGCGGATCCGCCATGTGGAACCACGGCAGAAAGCGGCGCGGGTGGTCGTCTAGCGAAAGCAGATGCTGGTCTTGAGCGATGCCCAGGGCCATGGAGGTGAACGCCTTGGTGCAGGAGCCGATCGGGAAGACGGTGTCCGGCGTCACTGGAAGCGCGTGCTCGACGTCTCGAACCCCTCGCACGAGGACGAGCTCGAGCCGGTCCTGCTGCACCAGGGCGAAGGCGAAGCCGGGGATGTGTTGCTCGCTCTGGTGCGCTTGGAGGATCTCCGCGATCCGCTCCGCGGCTGTGCGTTGGGTCACAGGCGCCGCGGCCGCCCAGCGCGCCGGCATGAGGAGGACGGCGGCCAACAGCACCGCCGCGGAGCGCGAGAGCCAGGGTCTCTTCAGCTCGGTACCCATCGGGTGATCCTACGTGACCCTCCGGCTCCGGGTGTCCACCCGGCCTGTCGGGCGAGAATTTACAGCCCGCGCTCGTTGCAAAGCAGCGGTCTTGTCGCGCGCCTCGCGGATCAGCTTGTGGCCGGCCGGGAGCTGCTCTTCCAGCGTCCGTGTGCCCTGCCGCAGGAGCGGCTCGGCCTCGGCGTAGCGGCCGAGCTCCGTGAGGCAGGCTCCCAGCAGAACCTCGACCCGCGCGGCTTCGAAGTAGCCGGCAGGCTTCTTCCTGCGGAGCAGCTCAAGACTCTCGCGGAAATAGGGCTCGGCTTCGGAGGAACGGTGCACGGCGAGCAGGACGATCCCCAGGTCGCGCAATGGCTTGAAGAGGTCCGGATCCTCCGCGTGTCGTTTGATGTCCAGCGCCTGACGAGCTCCCTCCAGCGCCTCGTCATGGCGGCCCAGGGCGGAGCGTACAAGGGCGAGGCGCTCCAGATTGGTAGCCACGTCGATGCGCCGCTCGCCGTGGACTGGGCGTTGGATGGACAGGGCCGTTTCGAATCGTTCCTCCGCTTCTTTCAGCTTTTCCACCGTCCCCTGTTCGAGGAGCACGGAGCCGACATTGCTGAGGACGGTCAGGGTCTTGGCATCGGTTTCGTCCCAAATGGCGCGGCAGAAGGCCAGGGTCTCCCGGAACAGCGCCTCGGCCTCGGCGTAGTCTCCCAGGAGGCTGCGCAGTTGGGCGAGATCGTGCACCGTGTACGCGATGTCCGGATGGGGCTGGGGGAAGATTTCGCGCTGGACCGCGAGCGCGTGGTGCAACAGCTCCCCCGCTTCGGCGAGCCGCGCCGGATCGATCATGACGCGCCGCGACTGCTCGATCAGGATTTGTGCGAGAGCTTGCTCGGAGCTCAGCGTGTCACGATGCCGTAGGCCCAGCCGCTTGCGGTTGATCTGCAAGGCCTGCCGATTCAGCCGCTCCGCCTGCGCGAAGTCACCGTTGTCTTGGGCAAGCATGGCGAGGCTTTCAAAGCTTTTTGCCGTCTCGCGCGCGTCCCTACTGGGCAGCCGCTGGCGCAGCGCGAGGGACTCGTGGCTCAGTTGCTTGGCGGCAGCATGGTTGCCCTGGCGCTGCTTGAGCCAGGCCACGCTCTGGAGGCTTTCCGCAAGCTCCAGAGAGTCGGGCGCGATCTGGCGCCGCAGAGCGAGCGCTCTTTCGAGCAGCGGTGTCGCTTCCTGGATCCGATTGAGATTGTAAAATGACTGGCCGATGGCCTGCATCAGCGTAGCCTGGACCTCGGGGTCTTCCTTGAGCTCTTCCGAGACGCGCCGGGCGCTGATCTCGAGGAGCTCGTCTACAGAGACGTTCTCCGCTCCTTTCTCGTAGGGATCGTCGCTCTCGAACACGTTGACCAGAAAGCCCCACGCTGCGCGCCATTTGTCGCGATCACGCTCGGCCTGGTTGCGCTGTTGAAGGAGACTCCCGAAGAGCGCCGGGATCATGAGGAGCACCGCCCCGGCGAGGGCCACCACGAGGCGGTGACGGCGGACGAGCTTGCCGGTGCGGTAGAGCATGGTGTCCGGCCGGGCTGCAATCGGCAAGGTGCGCAGATGGTTGTCGATGTCCGCGGCGAGCTCGGCGATCGAGCAGTACCGCCGTTGCGGCTCCTTGCGGAGCGCAGTCAGGGCGAGGGTATCGAGGTCCCCCGTCAGCCTGCGGCGCAGCTCGCGCGGGCGGGCGCGGCGTGCAGCGCAGATCTCCTCCAGGAGAGGCCCATCCGGTTCCGCACGAGCGAGGGCCTGGCTCGGCTTCTCGGGCTCCTGGTCGAGGATCGCCGCCTCCAGCTCGTGCGGGAGACCGGACTGCAACCGGTAGGGAGAGCGGCCGCAGAGCAGCTCGTAGAGCACCACACCGAGCGAGTAGACGTCGTTCGCGGTGGTCACCGCCTCCCCTCGGACCTGCTCCGGGCTCGCGTAGCTGGGCGTCATCGGCCGCAGCCCGGTGGGCGCCGGCTCGGCTCCGCCAGCGGCCTCCACGAGCTGCTTCGCGATGCCAAAATCGAGGAGCTTGGGCTCGCCCTGGGCCGTCACCAGGATGTTCTGAGGCTTGATGTCGCGATGGACGAGCAGGTTCTGGTGCGCATACGCCACCGCGTCGAGCAGGCGGCGGAAGAGCCGCAGGCGGTCCTCGAGGCCGAGCCGGTTGCGGTCACAGTAGACGTCGAGCGGCAGCCCCTCGACGTATTCCATCACCAGGAACGGAACGCCGTCCGCGGTCTCGCCGCCGTCGTAGAGGCGTGCGATCGCCGGGTGCTCGAGGCGGGCCAGGATCTGGCGCTCGGCGCGGAAGCGCTGGAGCGCCTCCGGATCGCCCGCTCCGGGGTGCAGGAGCTTGAGAGCGACCCGCCGCTCGAACTGGCCGTCGTCCCGGGTGGCAAGCCAGACCGTGCCCATGCCGCCGCGGCCGAGGAGCCGTTCGAGCCGGTACGGTCCGAAGCGCGCGCCGGCCGGAGGCTCTTCCGCGTCACCATCGAGGACGGTGGATGCCGCCGGCGACTCGAGGAAGGTCTGCGCCCGCGCATCCGCCGCGAGCAGCTCCTCGACCTCGGCACGCAGCGCTGCATCGTCCCCGCAGGCGCGGTCCAGAAAGGCGCGGCGCTCCTCGGGCTCCAACTCCAGGACCTGGGAGAACAACTCGTCGATCGCCCGCCAGCGCTCAGGCTTCACCGGTCGCCTCGTCACGGCCGGTCAGCTCCCGGTACAACCACGCCTTGGCCCGCCTCCACTCGCGTTTGATGGTCTCCGGCGAGACGCCAAGCACCTCCGCCGTCTCCTCGACACCCAAGCCGCCGAAGAAGCGGAGCTCCACGACCGTCGCTTTCCGGCGATCGATCGTGCCGAGCTTGTCCAGCGCCTGATCGAGAGCAATCAGGTCCGGCGGACGGCTCACCCCGATCTGCTCCGCCTCCGCCAGGGTGACATGCACGCCGAGCCCTCCCCGTTTGGCGAAGCCCTTCCTCCGCGCATGATCGACCAGGACGCGGCGCATGACATGAGCGGCGAAGGCGAGGAACCGGGTACGGCTCTCCAACTCCATCCCATGGATCTTGCGGAGCCGCAGATAGGTTTCGTGGACGAGCGCGGTGGCCTGCAGTGTGTGAGCGGATCGCTCGCGCCGGAGCTCCCGCGCCGCGATGCGCTTGAGCTCCCCGTAGACGAGAGGCACGATGCGATCGGCGGTTTGAGGATCACCCGCCGCCCACTGCCGGAGCATCTGGGTCAGCGACTCTGGAACGGAACGGCTCGAGCCAGCAAGCAGGGGCGGCATAGTACCTCCAGACAGCCTCGCGTGGGCCGCAGGTCCGGAACCTATACGTCGCCGGCTCTACAAAGTTCATTCGACGGGTGACCCTTTTCGCTTTCCATTCGCGCACTCCCAGATAGAGCCACAGGAGCGGCGTTCTGATGATTCATCGCCGCTGGCTCTCGTGTTCAGAAAGGAGTAGAGGCTTTGACGGACCGCCAGAAGAATCTCTTGACGGTCGCTCTCTGTGCGGCCGCCGTTGTCGTCCTGGGAGCGCGCTTCCTGCGCCAGCCCCCCGCTCCGGCGGCCGAAACCCCGGTGGCGAAAGCGGTCCAGGTGCCGATCGATCTCCGGATGCTTGCTGATCCGCAGGCCGTGACCTTCGATACGAAACCGCCGGACCTGCACGGCAGCCCCGTGCTCGCGGTGCTCGTGCTCCATTCCGAGACATGCACTGCCAGTTTGAACGAAGTGGACGAATACCTGGAGCTGATCCGCGGATTGGAATCCAGCGGAGTGAGGCCGGTGGGCCTCCTCTTCGAGCGGGACCCCCGCCGTGCGCGGCATTTCCTCAAGGTCAGCCGTTTGCCCATTCCCGTCGGCTATGGCTACTCGGAGCCGCTCGCACGGATCCTGGGGGAATTCGATGGCAAACCGGCTCTCCAACAGATCGCATTCATCCGGGTTGCCGACCAGACCCTGTTCTATCGGATCCTGCTCCCCAACAGCGTGACGGAGCCGGATTTCAAGCAAAGCGTTCTCGAGCGCATGCTGGCCGCCCGTGGGGCCGGCGCGCTCTCCACGTAAACGACCGGAAAGGAGTTGCATCATGAAAAGGACCTCGCTTCGTCTGTCCCTCGCTGCCAGTGCTTTCGCGCTGGCGATCTTTGCGAATCTGGCCCTGCCGGACCCGGCGGCTTCCGTCCAGTGCTGGAGGTGCAAGGTCGTTCCTTCGACCGGAGAGATCGGCTGTGCCGTGACGACCACCAACGGTTGGACCCAGTGCGACGGCGACTGTGTCTTCAGCGGCTCCCGGTGCTGAGCTGAAAGGAACGGAACTTTTCCTGCCATGCTTCGCTTGAGATCCTTTCTGGCGCGCCGTCTCCTCCGCTCGAAGAGCGGCGCGCCGTTTTCCGCTCGCCTTGGATGGTGCGTGCTGCTCCTGGCCATGGCCGGGTGTGGCCGCAATCTTGCCTCGGACACCGTCGCGCTTCCCCCTGCGCTCAGCATCTCCCAGAAGGATCGACTGGTGCTCGGCGACTCGCCGGACGCGCCTGCAGAGCTTCTTTTCGGGGATGTGCGGGGTGTCCGGACCGACGGCGAAGGACGTATCTACGTTGCCGACGCGATTGCGATGAAGGTGCGCGTCTTCTCTCCGGCCGGCGAGCCCCTGCGGTCTCTCGGGGAGCGCGGCCGGAAGCCGGGGGAGTTTCGCGATATCACCTGCTTCGATGTCGGACTCGATGGCAGCGTGCTGGTCCTCGACGGATTAAACGGTCGCATCACCCGTTTCTCTCCCACGGGAACCCTTGTCGCCAGCGCGCCGTTGGACACCCAGGCCATCGTCTGGCCGCGCACCGCCCGCGCGGTGGGAGCTGACCACGAGCTCCTCCTGTACAGAAAGCCTGCCTCGGATGGGTGGCGGGAAGGCTCCGAGCCTCTGCTCCATCTGCTGGATGGCGAGCTTCACCGCGAGCTCGCTGCGTTCGGAGCCCTGTCGCAAGTGGCCGATCCGGACTTGCCCGTCGTGGGCCTGTTCCATGAGATCCATCCGGGGCGGGTCTGGGTGGAGAGAGACGGAGGGCTCCTCTATGCTCCCACCCTCTACCGAGGCGAGATCTATCGGTTCGAGGAGCGCGAAGGGGGCTGGGCCTCCTCGCAAGTCTTGCGTGGCTACGCCCCGGGCGATCCCCTGGTGCCGCTCGATGCCAGGGCGCCTCGCGGCAACCGGGAGTTCGTTTTCAGTATGAGCTTCCGCAAAGGGCGGGCCGTGGCAGAGATCCGCAATGCCAGCCTGGGCCTCTTCCGGCTCAAGGATGGCCGGATCGTGCACTTCACACAGATCGCGAACGGAGCGCGGCGGGCCTTCGGTGCGGAGGTCTTCACGGCGGACGGCCGCCTCCTGGGCTATTCTCCGATCGAAGAATTCACAGCTGGGCGAGGACGATCGACCCTTTTCCCCATCGTCGTTGAATGGAAGGACGAGCAGGATCTCTTCTATCTTCGGGACATCCGCGAATTCCCGATGCTCCGGGTCGTCCGCTTCACCTTCGGTTAGCTGCCGGCGGCCGCAAAGACTAGCTCTTGACCCAATATATTCACGTCAGATATATTGGGAGCCATGGCACACCCCGACGACCTCGAAAGCCTGCTTCCCCTCCCTTCGGCCACTTTCCACATCCTGGTTGCCTTGTCCGACGCCGACCGCCATGGCTACGGCATCATGCAGGAGGTCGCGCAGCGGACGGGCGGCCGGACCAAGCTGAACCCCGGAACGCTGTACACGACGATCCAACGGCTGCTCGAGAAGGGGCTCATCGTCGAGCTGAACGAGCGGCGGGACCCCGAGGAGGACGACGAGCGCCGACGGTATTACCGGCTGACACCGGGCGGGCGGCGCGTGGCACAGCTCGAGCTGGCCCGGCTCACCGAGTTGGTGGCTCTCGGCCGTCGCGCGGGTCTGGCGACGGAGGAAGGCTGACGCCATGAGCTCCTCCGTCCGCTTTCCCGTCTGGGCTGACCGCCTTTATACGGCTCTGCTGCGGGCCTACCCGGAGTCGTTTCGCGAGGAGTACGCGGGCGAGATGCGGGCGGCGTTCCGCAGCCGCTGGCGCGAAGAGCGCCAGGCGCGGGGCCTGATGGGTGTGACGGCTCTCTGGCTTTCCGTGCTGCTGGATACGTTGACGACGGCGCTCCAGACCCAGGGGGAGATCCTGAGCCGGGACCTCCGCTACGCGTGGCGGTCGCTCACCGGGCGTCCGAGCTGGCCGTTTACCGCCGCCGCCCTGCTGACGCTGGCGCTGGGCATCGGCGCGGTGACGGCGGTTTTCACCCTCGTGCACGCGGTGCTGCTCGCGCCGCTGCCCTACAGCGAGCCGGATCGCGTGGTCCGCATCCAGGACACGCAGCTCGCGCTGGGCATCGACGATTTCTCGGCCTCGATGCCGAACTTCCGCTCCTGGCAGGAACGGGCGCGCAGCTTTTCGCACTTGGCGGCCCTGCGGGGCGTGCCTGCGAACCTGACCGGCGGCGGGGAGCCAGAGCGGGTGACCGGGTTCGGTGTGTCCGCGAATTTCTGGGACACGCTGGGCGTGCGGCCGGTTGCCGGGCGCACGTTCACCGCCGAGGAGGACGGTCCGAATCCACCGGCCGTGGCGGTGATCAGCGAAGGGCTGTGGCGCCGGCGGTTCGGGGGAGAGAGCTCGGTCCTCGGCCGCACGATCGGCGTCAATCTCGTGCCGCACGTCATCGTCGGCATCGTGCCTCAGGACGTCGGGTTCGCGACCGACGTCGACCTGTGGCTGCCCCTGGGCTTCGATCCGGAAGCGGACGAGAACCGCGCCGACCACCGGCTCGTCGTGGTCGGCCGGCTGGCGCCGGGGATCGCGCTGCCGCAGGCTCAGGAGGAGATGGCCGGGATCGCCGCGCAGCTCGAGCGGGAGTTCCCCGACAGCAACAAGGGATGGAGCGTCCACGTGATCCCGGTGCGGGACTGGATCGTCGATGCCCGGGTCGCCCAGAACCTGCGCATCGTCCTGGCGGCGGTGGCGCTGCTCCTCCTGGTGGCCGCCACCAACGTCGCGAACCTGCAGATCGCGCGGGCGGTGGGACGCCTGCGCGAGATCAGCGTCCGTCTCGCGCTGGGGGCGAGCCGCGCGCGGCTGGTGCGGCAGATGCTGACCGAGAATCTGCTGCTGGCCGCGGCGGGCGGAGTTGCCGGGCTTGCGCTCGCCTGGGCCGGCGTCCGCTCGGCGGCAGCCTTTCTGCCGGTGACGATCCCCCGCCGCGACTCGCTGGCGCTCGATCTGCCGGTGCTGCTGGTGGCCGGCCTCTCGATTCTGCTGACGGCGCTCTTGACCGGATTGCTGCCCGCGCGGATGGCTTTGCGCTCGGACGTGCAGAGCGCGCTGCAGCAGGCGGGGCGTTCGACGGCGGGAGGACGGAGCCCGGCGCGGCACGCGCTCGTCGCCGTCCAGCTCGCGTTGGCGACGATGCTCGTCATCGGTGCGGCGCTGCTGACGCAGAGCCTCCTGCGCCTGCAGAAGGTGGACCTGGGCTTTGCCGATCCCGAGCACCTGCTGACGACGCAGGTCACCCGCTCGGTGGCGACGGAGGAGAGCTTCGACCGCAACCACGCGTTCTTCAACGCGCTGGTCGAGGAGGTCCGCGCGCTGCCCGGCGTCGCCGGGGCGGGGATGAGCAGCGAAGTTCCCTTCGGCGACAACACTACCGAGATGCAGGTGACTCCGGCCGGCGGAGCCGGGAACGCGGCCGGCGAGCCCGTGCAGGCCCACTGGCGCATTGCGGTCGCCGATTACTTCCAGACGATGCAGATCCCGCTCCTCCGCGGACGGACCTTCGACGAAGGCCGCGAGCCACGGATGAGCATGATCCTGAGCGAAGGGCTGGCACGGCGTCTGTGGCCGGACGGACGCGACCCGGTCGGCCGTCAGGTCACGCTGGGCAACGGCCAGGACTTCACCATCGTCGGAGTCGTCGGCGACGTGCGGCAGGTCGGCCTCGCCGAGGAGCCGACGCCGACCATGTACATGTCCAGCTCCTGGTATCTCCTGCCGACCATGACGCTCGTGGTCCGCACCTCGACGGACCCGTCCACGCTCGTTCCGGCGATCCGGCGGGCGGTCAAGCGCCTGGACCCGTACCAGCCGCTCTCCGGCTTCCAGACGATGGAGACCGCCGTCGTCGCGAACGCGGCCGCACCCCGCCTCAACTCCGTGCTGCTGGCCTCGTTCGCGGGCCTCGCCCTGCTGCTCGCCGGGGTCGGCGTGGCCGGCGTGGTGGGCTATACGGTCGGGCAGCGGACGCGGGAGCTAGCGGTCCGGCTGGCGCTCGGCGCCACTCCGGGGAAGGCTGTAGCGCCGATCCTGCGCGACAGTCTGCTGATGTGCACGATCGGCATTCTCTCCGGAGTCGGCGCCGCACTGGCGCTCGGCCGCACGCTCTCGGGAGTGCTCTATGGAGTGGGAGCCCACGATCCGCTGACCTTCGTCCTGACCGCCACCGCGCTGCTCACGGCCGCGGCCATCGCCTGCTGGCTCCCGGCCCAGCGGGCCACGCAGATCAGCCCGGCCTTGATTTTGCGGGAGGGGTGAAAACAGAACCCCATGCCTGTCTCGGCGCTCAACTCCCAGGTGGTCTACGACGCTCTCAAGGCGAACGGGATCCGGCTGCTTTCGGTGCTTCCCGAGACGTGGCTCGTGCATCTGGTCAGCTTGGTGGAGTCAAGCGCGGCGGCGCGCTGGCGCGATCGGCTCGCGCCAGTCGCACCGCCGGGGACAGGCGTCATGCGGCGGCAGTCTCCTCGGCCGTGGCCTCGATCTGGCTGGGAAGGATGCCGGCCGCGAGCAGCGGGTACGGAGATGCCGACGGCAGCGTCACCGAATTCACGACCATGTAGTTGGCGTAGTTCCACTGCACCTGGCCGATGGCGAAGCCGATCGCGGAGCTCGAGAGCGAGTCGGCCTGGCCCGTGATCGCAGCGCTGAGGCCGAGGAGGATCGCTTCAATCACCACCACGAAGAGCAGCACCACCGGCGAGATCAGCGCGAGAATCCAACTCGCCCACGACAACCACCAGGGCAGCGAGAGCTTCACCTTGACGTCGGGCTCGCCCTGCACGACCAGGCTCAGCGTCTGGCTGCCATTCGTCACGGCGCCGACCTCGAAGGCCAACGTCGCCGACGCGGTCATGTTGACGGTGATGAGACCGTCCCACACCTTTTGATATCCCTGTAACGAAAGCTGGAATGCGCCGTTGCTGGTGCTGAGATTCAGGACCGTGATGTTGATGCTGTTGCCGTCGCTGGAATAGGGGATCTCGCTGGTGTTGGTGATGGTTTCGGGCACGACCGTGCTGGCGATGAGATTCTGCGTTCCGAGCGCCGTCTGGAGCGCCGGCAGCAGGATCTCGCTCATCAGGATGTTGTTCGAGATCGCCACCGAGGCCGTCGACCCCGACGGGATGAGCCCCGGGTTGAGCTGGAAGCTACCCTCCTCGGTGCTGATGGTCTGGATCAGGACGGCGAAAGGAGTCTGGTCCGGATCGTCCTCGTTCAGGTTGAAGGTGTAGAAGAGCTGCGAGGGCACCAGCGCCGGGTAGTTGGAGAGCCCGCCTACGTTCACGGTCGCGATGACGACCTCCTGGCCGTTCGGTCCCACCCAGAGCTGCACCGCGTTCAGCAGCGCCATCTCGAGGAAGGTGAGCACCGTCGCCGAAATCCCCGGCGGCGGGTTGTTGATCGTGATCGAGCTGAAGGCGTCCTTGTTCGTGAAGTCGATGACGAGGTTGTAGTCCGTGCCGCTCGCCGGCTCGAGCTGCGACTCCACGTACGTGAGCGCCATGTTGATCTGCATCTGCACGCCACCGATGTCGATCTTGTTGTTGACGGGCAGCGTGAGCGTGCCCGTGTCGACGGTGATCAGCACCCCCACGATCGTCTGGCCCTGCTGGAGCGCCGTGATCTGCAGCGCGCCGAAGGTACAGTCGAGCTTGACGTTGAAGTGGCTGTCCCCGATCGGGAAGCTCTTGTCGATCGAGATCGGCGACTGCCGGCTCGAGTTGAGCTTGGCGAGCGCCGTATTGATCGTTCCCTGGGTCGCCGCAGCGACGATGTCCCACCCGGTATCGCTCATGACGCCCTCCCGCTCTGGACTTCGCGCTCCGACAACGCCCGCATCCGGCCGGCCGTCTCCACCGGCAGCCCGCACACGGACTCCAGCGTGCCGATCGGATCGGCAAGGTAGGCCGCCCCGTTCTCGGGGCGCTCGTCCAGGAACCCGAACAGACGGTCCTCGCACCGCCGCAGCTCCGGCAGGAGCGCGCTCATCTCGTCGGCGAGGTCCGGGCGCTCTGCCGCGAGCCGCGCCATCACCGGATCGGACCCTTGCGAGGGAGGCTGCGCCGGGTCGGTGCCCCGGATCTCGACGGTGACGTGGTCGACGCGCACCTCGCCGGACCTGCTTCGAACCGGCAAGGGCATTTGGATCCGCGCTACTGGAATGGGACTTGGCATGGGAACACTCCTTTCGTGCGAATGCGGTGACACCCGCTGATCGTTGGCCTGCATACCTCCGTTCATCCGGGTAGTGGGATCAGGCGACGAGTTATCCCATGGGTACGCGGCCACGAAAGAAGCCGCCCATACGCAGCCGCCGGTGCGGGAGGCTCCGGAGGCGTGACAGAAGCAGGCCGGGAGGAGGCCCTCCTCCCGGCCTTGTCTCTCGCGGCTACTTGAGCTGACCCTTGTTGATCTTCCCGAAATTCCAGCCGGGGCGGTTCGATCCGGAGCCGTACTGCACGGTGAGCGAATCACCGTCTTGGAGCTGTGCAAACTCCTGAGCGGTCAAGGTGAAGATCACCGTCGTCGTTTCGCCGCTCTGCGGGTAGCGGCTCAGCCCGAACTCCCGGTCACCGATCCGCAGGATGAGGAGCTCGCCCTTGGGCAGCAGCGCACGATTGCTCTTGAGCTCGATCTCCACGACGGTCGTCCCACTCACGGAAACCTGGCGCATCGACTTGACCTGGTTGTTGTCGTTCGTGGTGGAGCCGTCGTCGACCAGGGAGTCGTCGCCGGCCAGAAGGGGCGAGGAGGCCGCCAGCGTGGTCGCGCCGGTCCGCTTGGACAGCCGGATGTTGCCGAGGAAGATCTGGTCGCTCTGCGTGTCGTCAAAAGTGAAGCGGACGCCGCGCAGGTGGCTGACGATCGCGCTGCTGGCGAACGCGGACAGCGGGATGCGGACGGTCTGCAGGATCGGATGCGGCGAGGCGCCGAATCCATAGCGGACCAGGCCGCCGATCGGACCGGTGAGCGTCAGCAGATCGGAGAGGCGGATCGGCGCCGACAGCTCGCCGTTGGCTCCCACGAGGCGGATCGAGAAGTTGGTGTCGGTCGCCCACTGGGGTCCCCGGTTGGTGCAGGCGGCGTCGCCGCACTGCCGCGACACGCGGAAGTCGAGCGTCTTGTAGCCGCTCGCATTGCGCCCGGTGCCCGGCGCCGTCCAGTTGCTCTGGAACCAGGTGTCGTCGCCCGCCGAGCTCCAGGCGACCTGGGCCACCCGCTGGCTCGGGTCGTGATCCGCGAGACCGCCGTGGGTGACGGTCGCGCGGCTGGCGGTGTTGGCCGTGCCTGCGCTGTTGATCCCCGTGGGCCGGTCGAAATCGTCGAAGGTGGTGGTAACGGACGCGTCGGCCGAGTCGGTGTACCCGCGGTCGACGCGCGTGACGGCCGTCAGGCTCGCCGGCACCTCGAATTGCGGATTGAGCACGGCGCCGAGCGCCGGATCGGCGTCCTCCCCGACGTTGGCGCGGAAGAAGGCGAGAACGCTCGCGAGCGCGGTTGCCCGCTGGTCGGCCGAGCCGAGCAGGTTGCCGAACAGCTTCTGGTGGCCGAGGCAGCCGGACGAGTCGCTGAGCTGCCACTCGGTGTTGTAGAAGTTGTGGTTGGTGCCCCACACGGTGAACGTAGACTTCGGCAAGGCCGGCGACTCCGAGCGGATCGCCATCATGCGGTCGAAGGGGCGGACCCCCTGCAGGTCGGAGACGTCGCCGTCGCACATCGGCAGCAGCACGTTCCACGCCGTGCCGTCCGCGTTCAAGACGCGCGACGTCTGGCCGTCGACCGGGCCGATCTCGAAGATGCCTTCGAAGAGGACCGGGCCGATGCGCGCCGGCCACGGGCTTCCTGCGTCGCGGTACAGGTTGTACGCGGCGCGCACCCCCTCGCCGCCCCGCGAATGCCCGAGCAGGCCGACGTGCGAGAAGTCGAGCGTGCCCCGCACGTCGAAGCCGAGGCTCGCCGGCGCGCCGCCGGACGTGTTCCACTGGCCGAGCGTCTGCAGGTGCTTGAGGACGAGGCGTCCGCGGCGCAGGTTGAGGCCGCGGTCCCCCTCGACGGCCGGGGCCGCGGTGACCCCGCGGTTGGCGTTGATCGAAACGACGATGTAGCCCCAGGACGCCAGGCGCTCGGCGAGATAGGCGTACCCCTCGTGGCTGGGCACGACCACATAGCCCGCCGGGCAGGTGCCGGAGAAGGTGTACTGAATGTTGGTGTCATAGCGGCCGGGGCCGATCCCCTCGTAGCGGCCGCAGGTCGCATGGTTGCCGTGCAGGAACACGAGCAGGGGATAGGGCGCGCCCGCCAGCGTCGCCGGGCGGTAGACGCGGGCCCACAGCTCGGTCGCGAGCTCCGTGGCGACGTCGGGGTCGACGGCGGCGGGGAGCTTGTACTCGGAGCTGGTCGTCGCGAGCGGACCGAAGCCGCTGGCATCCGGGGCCGTCTGCGCCCCCGCGGCGACGGCTGAAAGGATCAGGCACAAGGCGAGCACGGCACACAATCGTCGGGTCATCTCGAGAGCCTCCCAAAAAAGACGCGCCGCCGACGCGGCGGCCGAATCCACGATCGAGGAGATATTTCCCCGTCAACAACGGTGCCTCAACGGGGGCCCGAAGAGACAACGTTGCCAAACCGGCCGTCCTGTGGTATTGAAGCTGAAGGTCGTCCGGCGGAGGGACAGGCGTCCGCTCCTGTGCCGCGATCCACCGGGCCTTTTCGGCGCACGGCGCGTCCAGGAGGTTTGACCGATGGATCTCACCCGCAGGGACTTCTTGAAAGCCGGTGCAATCGGGGGCCTGGCCACCACGGTCCTCGGTTTCGATCTGGCTCCCGCCTACGCCCAGCTCCGCGACCTCAAGATCGCCCGCGCCACCGAGACGCGCTCGACGTGCCCGTATTGCTCCGTGAGCTGCGGGGTGCTCATCTACACGCTGGGCGACAAAGCCAAAAACGTCACCCCCCAGGTGGTTCACGTCGAGGGGGATCCGGACCATCCGATCAACCGCGGGACGCTCTGCCCCAAGGGCGCCTCTCTCCAGCAGGAGATCCTGAATCCGCGGCGCCTCGTCAAGCCGCAGGTCCGCCGGCCCGGCTCCGACCACTGGGAAGACATCTCCTGGGACACCGCCCTGGACGAGATCAGCCGCTGGGTGAAGAAGACCCGCGACGCCTCGTTCGTGGAAAAGGACGCCGAGGGGCGCACGGTCAACCGCTGCGAAGGAATGGCCTTTACCGGCGGCTGCACGGATACCAACGAATTCAACTACCTGGTCGTCAAGGCCATGCGCAGCCTGGGGGTCTGCTACCTGGAAAACCAGGCCCGGGTCTGACACGGTCCCACGGTCTCAAGTTTGGGACCATCATTCGGGCGCGGGGCGATGACCAATGGCTACACCGACATCAAGAACACCGACATGATGTTGATCATGGGTGGCAATCCCGCGGAGAACCACCCCTGCGGTTTCAAATGGGCGATCGAAGCCAAGCGCGTCCGCAACGCCAAGATGATCGTGGTCGATCCGCGCTTCACGCGCACCGCGGCCACCGCTGACATGTTCCTGCAGATCCGCGCCGGCGCGGACATCGCGTTCCTCGGCGGACTGATCAACTACGCGATCGCCAACGACCGCCTGGCCAAGGATTACCTCCTCCACTACACCAACGCCTCTTTCCTCATCAAGGAAGGCTTCAAGCTGCCGGAGGACGGGCTGTACTCGGGGTTCAATCCCGAGACGCAGGTCTACGACAAGTCCACGTGGAACTACGAGGAGGGCGGCAACGTCACCGGCCAGGCAGTGGCCGCAGAGGCGGATGGGCCAGGTAAGACCTCTACGAGCGGTTCCGGCTCCGCGGGCTCGCCGCAACGTGACGCGGGAGCCAAGGGTGCGACGGGCACGGGCGGCGGGGGAGAGGCACCCAAGGGCTTCTATCCCACCGAGGCC
>DATEIO010000904.1:0-7316 GCA_035278895.1 Thermoanaerobaculia bacterium
CTCTCGGACGTGCTGGTGCGCCTGGGAGGCAGCGGCGACCACCGGCTGGTGCTCTCGCCGTTCGTCTACTACCTCGGAGAGGAGCCCCTGCCGTTCACTCCGAACGAGGAGGTGGCGGAGGCGTACTGGATCCCCCTGGCCCACCTCTGGGACCCCCGAAACGCCAGCCGCCTCGAATGGGAAAGGAGCGGCGCCCGCCTGCTCTACCCCGCCATCCGCTGGGGCGAGCACGCGATCTGGGGGTTGACGTTTCGCGTGCTCACCCTGTTTTCGGATGTGCTCGATGCGCCGTTGCCCCACCTGGAGGAGATTCCGGGGCTGGGGCGGTGAGGGCACGGCGGACGAGCACGGACTGACACGGACCAGCACGGACGAAAAACACGGCTTTCAGGCCCTCTGCGGGCCCCTCAGCAGGCGAGCCGGCAGGAAGAGCACGGCTTTCAGCAGCTCGAAGACCGAGTCCACGGCCACACCCAGCAATCGGAAGGGCAGCAAAATCAGCCAGACGAGCGGATAGAGCACCAGGGCCAGCAGCGCCAGGGGCCAGCAGACGAGGAAGAGAACGAGCCAGGCGAGAAAGGTGAGCATCGGAAGACCCCTCCTTTCGGGTCACCCTCTCCTACGCCGCAACGCGGCGGCAGGTTTCAGGCCAATTCAGGAACCTTTTTTGCATAAATTGCTGTACCGGATGTTCATGTGGAGCAATCCACGGAGAGGAGGTTCCATGAGGAGATTGCAGATGTTGGCGATCGTCCTGGGAATGCTCGTGCTCTGCGCGTGCGCGACGGGCGGAACGGGTGACCAGGGCACGACCGGAACAACCGGAACGGGCACGACCGAAACCGGGACCATGGGGACGGCCACCGGCAGCGCGACCGGGCAGAGCGCCGCGGCGGGGGCGGGCCCGTGCTCGAACGTCCGTTGCGCCGCGTGCCCCACGGGGCAGACGCCTGCGCTCAAGCCGCCCAACTGCTGCGCGTGCGTGCCGGTCGACACGACGATCCGGGACTGTTCGACGGTCCGCTGTGCGTCCTGCCCGACCGGTCAGCATCCGGCCCTGACGCCTCCGGATTGCTGCCGCTGCGTGCCGGATTGAGGCGGCCGGCCCGGTCGCGTGGCGGGGAGGGATCTGGCATACTCGGGCGATGAGTCAGGACCGCTTCACCCGCCGCGCGATCGAGCTCGTGGCGGAAAATCGTATCCGTCAGGCCATCGAAGAAGGACAGTTCGACAATCTCTCCGGCCAGGGCCAGCCCATTGCGGACATCGACGAGCCCTACGATCCCCTCTGGTGGGTCAAGAAATGGATACGCCGGGAGCAGATGGGAAATCTGATCGCCGGCAAGTTTGGCAAGGATTTCTTCCGCTAGCTCACATTTCCGAGCTGGGACGCCGTGATCCACGCGTTTTCGCGGCTGATGCCGGCGATGTGCCCGTCTTCCATCTTCACCGCCAATTCCGTGCACCAGAGGTGCATGACGTAGCAGGCCCAGATCGCCTGCTCGCCGTGGCGCCTCTCCAGGTACACGGGCCAGTTGCAGGCGGCGATCCGGAGGCCGTTGTACCAGGCGGTCTCCAAGGCTTTGAAGCCGGCCCCGGCCTCCAGCCTCTCGGCCGCGAGGCGCAGCAGGAGCCAGCGCTCCAGCTCTTCCAGAGGCATCCCGAAGTCGCGGGACATTCCTCCTTGGGAGGGAAAACCCTCCCGGGCCCGCTCCAGCTCTTCGAAAAGGTGGTCGACGCGGCGGCGGTGGAGGTCCGCCAGGATGCCGTCGCCCCGGGCGTGCCAATCCCCCTGGGCGATTGCGGCCAGGGACTCGATCTCGGTCACAACCCTCTCGCGCAGAGACCCCGTTGCCGTGGCGGGCTCGCGGACGCCCAGCTCGAGCCCCCGGGCGACGAGTTGGGCCTGCGAACCGGCGTCCAGGCACTTTTCCCAGGCGGCGGCGAGCTGCTCGACCGCGGACGCCGGCACCTGCTCGCCCCGGGCGGCGCGCGAAAGCAGGTGGAGATGGAAGAGCCACGGCCCGCGCTCCAGGCTCGGAAGCGGCGCGGGCTCCTGGGGCGAGGTGGGCGTCCTCACCCCGGCGGCGCGGACGAAGGGCAGCGTCTTCCTCCGCTCCGGAGCGAGAAGCCAGAAGAGCCAGAGGAGCGGGGGAAAGCCGCCCTGGCCCGTGTGCGTTGCGGCGAGCCGCCGGACCAGGCGGACGCCCCGCCCGCGGCCGGCCGCGGTCCGCTGCAGCACCGCATCCCAATCCCCGCGCCGGGCCGCGGCCCAGGCAGTGATCTCGACTCCCTGGGAGCGGACGCGCAGCGGCAGGCGCAAAGGCGACTCCCCGGCCAGCACCGAGAGAATCATGTCGGCCCGGGCGGGATCGTTCTCGGATTCGGCCTTGACGGCCAGGGCAAAGGCCGTCCACGGGCTCGTCCAGGCCCACCGGAGGTCCTCGGAAAGGCCGAAGGTGGCGGCAAAGAGGCCGAGCGCTCCCTCGCGGGACGCCTTGGAGGAATGGAGGGCGATCCGCAGAACGGCGTGGCCCGTCCGGGGCCAGCCGGCCGGCCCGAGAACGCGCCAGGCGAGCCAGTGCGGCAGGAAGATCAGCGGAAAAAACGGAGCGACGAAGAGCGCCAGGAACCCGCTGAAGCCCAGGTCCGGAATGGAAACCCCTTGGAAGATCGCGACCGTCCCACAGATCGAGCCGAGCGCCAGGTAGGCATAGTGCGGCCCGGTGAGCTTCCTCTGGAAGACCGAGCCGCCCTGCGAGCGCGACGGCGCCGAGGTCGCCTGGATCTTCTCCTGGCGGGACTCGGCGAGCTTGCGGAAGACCCAGATCAGGAGCCAGATGATCGGGACGATGGGAGTGGCCATGGCGCGTCCGGCTACTCCTCCGCGAGCCCCCGCGCCCACCATTCGTGAAGGAGACGCTTCGCCGGATCGCGCAGCTCGGCGAGCGCGCCGCGCACCAGCTCGGGGGTCCGCTCGCGGGGGCCGAGCGGCGTGGGATAGGTGGCCGCCTCCCGGACCGCGGCGGCGAGCAGGGCAAGGAGCTTGGCACCCTGGCGCTCCAGCTCCTCGCGGGTGACCTCGGGCGGCAGCTCCAGCACCAGGAACGGGTTGGCCAGATGCCGCCGCAGGTGGTTCTCGCAGTCGGGGCTCGCCGTGGCCATCAGTGCACTCCCGAGCCGAAGCTCCTCCGGCGCTCTTCGGCGGTGCCCGGGTAGAGGTCGAAGAGCTGCTTGTTGATGCGGCGCAGGGTCTGCTCGTCCCCGTTCTTCAAAGCGGTCCGCCCTTTTTCGAGGAGAGACTGGGCGAGGCGCGGATCGGTCGCCTCCGCCACGTGCTCCTCGTACCACTCGAACGTGTAGGTCGCGGCCAGCGGATCGCGGGAGTAGGCCGCGAGGCCCAGCGTGCTCAGCACGCCGACCTGACGGTCGAGCTCGGCGGCGTTCTTCGTGCGGAGCGCCTCGGACACGGCGGCGAGCGCCCGCTCGCAGAGCTCCTGCTCCGACGGGGTGCCCAGGGAGGCGATCCAGTTGAGGGCGTGGCGGATCTTCCCGTCCGCCTCGGCTTCGAGCGCCGGCCAGTGGAGGCTCTTCTCCGCCTCTTCGAGCGTGCCGTTCAGATCGAGAAGCAGGCGGTGCACGCGGCTGGCTGCATCCGGATCGCCGCCGCGGGCCGCCTCGAGCCCGGCCCGCGCCTCGGCGAGCACGGCCGCGGCACCGTTCAACGTCCGCAGCAGGGCGGGATCGCCACCCAGGAAACCCCGGCGCCGCGCCTCGGCGACCCGCTCCTCGGCCGCTGCGAGCTCGCTCGCCAGCACCTCGGGCGAGGCCGAGGGAACGAGCACGTGGACCACATCTTCAAACGTCTGCCCCGCGTCCGGGATGTCGGCCCGGGCGTGGAGCTGGCCCGAGCGGTCGAGATGGAGGGTCACCTCGACGCGCGAGCCTGCGGGAAGATCCTTTTTGAGGCCGCTCCCCCGGATCTGCAGACGGCCGATCAGGCGGTTCAGATGGGCCGAGGAGAACTCGCCCTGGACCACGGGGATCGACAGGGCATCGTCGGCGCTTTTCGCCGCCACGCGCTGAATGGTCCGGTGGATCACCGTGCGCCGCGCGGGCAGCGGCGTCCCCTTCTCGAAGTAGACGTGGACCGCGTTGTCCGACCGCGCCACGCCCACGCTCCGGGCGAGCGGCGGATCGGCGATCGACACGCCGTGGACGATCGCCAAGTCCGGCGTCTTGACCGGGATCTCGGCCCCGTTCGCGGCGAGCGCGGTCAGGCGGAAGCGGTTCTGCTGGTGGCGGACGAGCTCGACCTGGAGGACGAAGCTCCCCTCCGCGCTGACCGCGGTCTCGGGAGAGACGAAGCCGCCGTCCGCCCGGGAGATCCGCACCTGGACCGGGAGCGCCTCGCCGTCCGCCGGCAGGAACCGGCCGACGACGAACGGCTGCGTGTCCGCCGTCACGGCCGGGTGCTCTATTTTGACGGCGATCCCCTTGGCCATCGGGGCCGGAGTGGTCTCCGCGGGCCGCGCCTCGAGCCCGGCCGTGGCCGCGTAGAGCGCCGCCCCGCGGGCCACGATGGTCATCGGGTCGATCCCCTCGGCCACCCGGCCGCCGAAGAAGCCGCCGACCCGCTCGCGCAGCGCCGGCATGAGCGTGGGGCCGCCCACGAAGACCACGCGCCCGACCGCATCCGGAGAGAGGCGGTGCTTTTCGATCACCGCCTGGCACACTCCGAGGCTGCGGTCGATCAAAGGCGACACGAGCAGCTCCAGGTCCGAGCGGCGGACGTCGATGTCCGCGTCCACCGGGTTGCCGTCCGCGTCCGTGCACACCTCGGCGCACACGATCGTGGTGCGCTCCACCCGCGACAGCTCGATCTTCGCCTGCTCGCACGCGGCCTTGAGCTTGGAAAGGGACCGGCGGCTCCGCGGGTCGGACCGGGAGAGGGACGGGATGCCCGCCGAGAGAGCGAGCCGCGCCGCGGCCCAGTCCACGAGCGCGTTGTCGAAATCCTTGCCGCCCAGAAAGTTGTCGCCTCCGTGGTCGACCACGCGAAGCCAGTCCTCCCGGGTCTCCAGAAGGGAGACGTCGAGCGTTCCGCCCCCGAGGTCGAAGACAAGCCAGAACCCTTCCGAGTCCGCCTTCCACCCGGCCGCGATGGCGCTCGCGATGGGCTCCTGGATGAGCTCGACCTCGGCCAGCCCCGCGAGCTTGCCCGCCCGCATGGTGGCGTGGTTCTGGGGCAGCTCGAAGAGGGCGGGCGTCGAGATCACGGCCTTCGCGGGCGTGTATCCCAGGGCGTCTTTGGCGTCGGCCAGCAGCGAAGAGACGATCTGCGCCGACAGCTCTTCCGGAAGGAACGACCGCCCCGACGCCTCGAACGGGATGCGCTCCGACGTGCCCATGAGCCGCTTGAACTCGCCCCGCGTGTTCCCCGGGTCGGTCTCCAGGAACCGGAATGCGCGGCGCCCCACGGTGATCAGGCCGCGGGCATCCACCCGCACGACGGACGGAGTCAGGCTCTCTCCATGGCCGTTGGGCACCACGGCCAGCGCGGTGCCGTCGAACGTCGCCAGGACGGAATTGGTGGTACCGAGATCGATTCCGACGTGCATCTCGTCGAAGCTCCCCCAAAGAATGAATGTCAGGGCCGGGGCCGGGATTTCATCATAGCGGATCGCCGCCTGATAGGCTTCTGCGATCATGACCCTCTACGACACCCTGATCGTCGGCGGCGGTCCGGCCGGCCTGACCGCCGCCATCCACCTCGCGTGGCACGACCGCAAGGTTCTGGTGATCGACCGTGTCACCGGGCCTCTCTTCTTCACCCTGGAGAAGCTGTGGAACGTCCCGGGGATGCCGGGGGCCACGGGCGCGGAGATCCAGAAGCGCTTGAAGGCGCAGGCCCTGGAGCGCGGGGCCGAGCTGGTGCACGGGAACGTGGTCACGGCCGGGGGTCAGGAGGGCGAGTTCGTCCTCACCGGCGAGCAGGGAGAGGAGTGGCGCGGGAAGACCGTGCTCCTCGCGACCGGGGTGGCCCGCTATCATCCGCTCGTGGACGGCGACTACACCCCGTGCTTCAACTACGCCGGCAAGGGGAACCTCTACTACTGCTCGGACTGCGAGGCGCCGGAGATCTTCGGCAAGGATACGATCGTCATCGGCACCGGCCCGGCCGACCGCGCGAGCGGCATGGCCCTGGGGCTCTCCCGCTACACGGACCGGCTGCGCGTCCTCCTGACCGGGGACAAGGAGCTCGCCGGCCAGTACGCCGAGCGCCTGAAGGAGAAGAAGATCCCTATCATCCCCGGCGACATCAAGCGGCTGGTCGGCGAGAAGCGGCACCTCTCCGCCCTGGAGCTTGCCGACGGCACGAGGCTCGAGGCAGACGCCTTCTTCGTGTCGAGCCCGGCCCTGGGGAGGACCGACCTCCCCCAGCAGCTCGGCGTCGAGATCGCCGAGACCGGCCACCACGCGCAACCGAAATCCCAGCGGGGGGACACCAACGTGCCGGGTGTCTGGATCGCCGGAGACCTGCGCCCCATGACCCAGCAGGTCGCGGTCGCCATGGGCACAGGCAACATCGCCGCGGTGATGATCGACCAGCACCTCCGCAAACAGGATATCGACTGATATGGACATCATCTGCCTGGACGACGCGGGCTGCCTCTACCTGTCACCCAAGATCACCGACTGGCAGCACCTGGACGACCACAAGATCACCGTGGTCATCGATCTCGAAGGCGATCTGGATCACGGCGTGCCCACGATCCCCAACCACATTCTCTACGTCTACTTCCCCATCTACGACGAGGATCTGCCGGACACGGCCAAGCTGATCGCCGTGGCCCGGCTCGGGGCGTCCCTCGTCCGGAGCGGCCACCGGGTGCTCTCGCACTGCGGCATGGGCTTCAACCGCTCGGCGCTCGTGGCGGGGCTCATCCTCATGGACATGGGGATGAGCGGGCCGGAGGTGGTCTCCCTCCTGCGGCAGAAGCGGCCGGGCGCCCTCTTCAATGACGTCTTCGCCCAATACCTGCACGGGCTCGACGGCCTGCCGTGAGCGCCTTCTGGTTCGCTTTCCGGGGGAGCGACCTCCTGGTCCGCGTCGAGGAGGGGAGCGCCCGCGTGCCCGAAGGCTCCGAGTGGGAGACGCTGGACCTCGCCGCCGGCCGCGTCCACGAGGTCGGCACGATCGAGGGCCGGCCTGCCCGCGCCGTGGAGCTCACCGAGGGCACGGAGCCGCCCGCGGGCCTCGCCTTCCAGGGGCTCCGCAAGCTCTGGAGCCTGCTGCCCGAGGAGGTCTGGAA
>DATEIO010000905.1:0-2653 GCA_035278895.1 Thermoanaerobaculia bacterium
ATGGCCTCCTCGGATTCCCAGAACGAGGTGAGGAGGAAGTGGGCCCGGCCGCCCTCGATCCGGCGGAAGACGTGGACCCCCAGGTTGCCCGGCGTGGCCTTGTAGTCCGCCACTCCCGTGCGCAGAAGGAACTCGTAGTAGGCGTCCCCCTTTTCGGCGGGGACGGCTCCGTGCCACAGGCGCGCGATCATGATCGCATCCTAGCAGTGTTACCCTAGCCCTCCCATGGAGTGCCGCGTCGGCTGCGGGGCGTGCTGCATCGCCCTCTCGATCTCGTCCCCGATTCCCGGAATGCCGGAAGGCAAGCCCGCGGGCGTGCGCTGCGTGCAGCTCACCGCGGACAACAAGTGCCTCCTCTTCGGCAGCCCCGACCGCCCCGAGGTCTGCGTGAGGCTGCGGCCGAGCGAAGAGATGTGCGGGAGCTCCACCGAAGAGGCCCTGGCCTACCTGACCTTCCTCGAGCAGGCCACCGCGCCTTAGCCCACCTCCGACCCCACCAGCTCCATCCGCGCCGCCGCGTCCGCGGTGCGGCGGCGGGCCCAGTGGAGCGCCGGGAAGCGGAGAAGGGCGAAGAGGCCGGCCCCGGCGAGCGTACCTTTCCATCCCAGGAGATCCAGGGCGAAGACCGCCGCTGTGGCGAGGCCGGCCAGGAGGCTGCCGATCAGCATGAGCACGAAGCGCTCGCCTCCCGCTCCTCCCTGGGTCTTCGACAGCCGGGAGAAGGGGAAGTCGGGAAAGACAGCCTTGCCCGCGATCACCAGCAGATCGCCCAGGGCGAGAAGCTCCAGCAGCAGAGCCGCCCGCTCCTGCCAGGTTCCGGCTCCGCGCAGCACGGAGATGGCTGCCACGGCGAAGAGCGGCGTGAGCTGGAACGCACGCACGAGCGAAAGCGTGCCGAGCGAAAAGCGGGTCCGGTCGATCGGGGACGCGAGAATGAACCAGAGCGTCTCCGGCCGGGAGCTGCGGGTCAGGACGTCGGCCGAGAGCACGAGCATCCAACTGTAGAAATACGCGACCATCACCGATCCCACCGAGCCCTGCCCCTGGAGCGGCAGATAGACCAGAAGGATGAACGCGCCCAGGAGCGGCATGAGCAGGAACTCGGAGCGGATCCGCCAGTCCGAGCGCAGGTGCACGCGCAGCAACGCGAAGAGCCGGCCCCCCTCGCTCACCGGAACCCGCGAAGACGCGCGCCGCTCCACCCGGCGGACCGGTTTCCGAGCCTCGGCTGGCTCCAGAAGTCGCTCCCGGAGCCCCACGGCGATCCAGCGCGTGGCGCCCGCCAGCACGAAGGACAGCGATCCGGCCGCCAGGAGAAGCCGCCCCAGAGCCGGCGCCGCCGGAAGCCCGAGCGCCAGCTCGAACAGGGCGAGGAACCAGAAAGCCGGCACGAGCCAGGGGAAAGGGCCCAGGTCTTCGAGCGAGCCCGTCGTCGTGATCTCCGTCATCCGCGGCGTGCCCACCACGAGGAGATAGCCGATCTGGAAAAGCCCCTGGAACCATGGCATCAGCCGGTTGAGCGCGTTCCGGCCGCCCACCCTGAGGATCGCCGCGGCGGCGAGCAGGCCGAACGTGACCGTGGTGACGCTCGCGCCCGCAGCCCCCGCGAAAAACGCGAGCCCCACGGCCAGCGAGGCTTTCGAAATGCCGAGGGCGAGCGTGGAAGGGCCGAACAGCAAGACCGCAAGGATCGAGAGCGTGCGGCCGATGGCGGCGATCTTGGCCACGATGAAAGACCGCTCGTCGTGCGGATGCGCGGCCAGGATCAGCGTCTCCCGGGGATCCACGAGCACGTCGAAGTTGTCCGTGATCACGACGAGCATGAGGAAAAAGCAGCCGATCGTGATCACGGCGGCGCTCCCCAGAAGCGGGGAATTGGACGAAAACACGAACGCGAGGAACGAGAAGCCGTAGAGGGTGGCAAACAGACAAAGCACGCGGAACGGAGAAGCGCCAGCCATCAGCCCCCGCCGCCGCGACTGGACGATCCGCGCGCGGCGCGCGAGGATGAGCTTCTGGGCGTGATAGATCGGGCGGAACACCTCCGGATCGGCGCCCACGGCGCGAAGCATCCAATCCGAGAGAGACCGCCGCAGCTTCAAGGCGCCCGCTCCGCCGTGATCTTGAGAAACAGCCGCGAGAGCGACTCCTCGCCGCTCTCCAGAGTCAGCTCCCCGGGATCACCCAGGGCCGCAACCTGCCCCCGGTGAATGATTGCTACCCGATGGCAGATCTTCTCGACCACCTCCAGGATGTGCGACGAATAGACCACGCACCCGCCCGCCGCCGCGCGCTCCCGGAGCAGATCTTTGAGGAACTCCTGAGCCTGAACGTCCAGCCCGTCGAGAGGCTCGTCCAGCAGCAGGATTTGCGGATCGTGCTGCAGGGCTGCGATCAGCAGGAGCTTCTGTTTCATCCCCTTCGAATACTCCCCGATCGCGCGGTCGAGATCCCCGTCCATGGCGAAAGCCTCGGCGAGATGCGTCCGCCGCTGCCGGGCCACCGCGGGGGGAACGCGGTGGAGGTCCCGCACCAGATTCAGAAACTCGTATCCGGAGAGCACCTCATAAAGCTCCGCCCCCTCCGGCACATACCCGATGATCCGCCGCACCTCGTTCGCCTGGGAGACCAGATCGAACCCGCCGAGCCGGGC
>DATEIO010000906.1:0-4043 GCA_035278895.1 Thermoanaerobaculia bacterium
GAGCGTTCCCCCTCTCCCGGGGGGAAGGGGGGGCGATGGGAGAGGGGGCCAGGGGGTGAGGTTTCGGGCGGGGGGCCTTCACCCTACCGCGATCGCTCTCACTCCTTCCACCAGCCGCTCAATCTCCTCCGGGGTGTTGTACATGACCACTCCCGTCCGCAGCACCCCGCCGCGCTCGGCGAGACCCAGGACCTCGATCGCGCGGATCGCGTAGAAGTGGCCGTCCCACACCTGGAGGCCCTTCGCTCCCAGCCTCTTCGCGGCTTCGATCGCGGGGACGCCATTGATCGTGATCGAGACGGTGGGCGCCCGGCGCTCCGAGAAGTCCGGCCCCCAGACGGTCACGCCGGGGATCTGCCGGACGGCGTCGTAGTACATCCGCCCCAGCGAGTGCTCCCAGGCGGCGATCCCCTCCATGGCGGAGACGGCCCGCTCGCGCAGCGCCGTCCCCTGTCCCCAGGAAGCGATGTACTCGATCGCGGCCTTCACCCCGGCGAGCGCGGCGTGGTTCAGCGTTCCGGTCTCGATGCGGAACGGCGCCTCGTCCTCCTGGGTGCGCAGCTTATCCGTGCGCAGCCGGTCCAGGAGACCCGGGCGGCTGTAGAGGAGGCCCACGTGGGGGCCATAGAACTTGTAGGCCGAGCAGAGGAGGAAGTCGCAGTCCAGGGCCGTCACGTCGATCGAGAAGTGGGCGGCGTGGTGGACGGCGTCGAGGAGCAGCCAGGCACCCACGCGGCTCGAGAGCTCGCGGGCGCGGGCCACATCGTTCACCGTGCCCAGGGCGTTCGAGGCGAGCCCCACCGCCACGAGGCGGGTCCGCTCGTTGATGTGCCGCTCCATATCGCCGTAGTCGAGCCGCCCGTCCGGCTTCAAGGCCACCTCGCGGATCACCATCCCCCGCTCGGCGAGCCCCAGCCAGGGGCCCCGGTTCGCCTCGTGGTCGAGCTGGGTGATCACGACCTCGTCCCCCGGCTCCATCGCCCGGCCCAGGGCGTGGGAGAGGGCGAAGTTGAGCGTCGTCATGTTCTGGCCGAACGAGATCGACTGCCAGGAGGGCGCTCCCAGGAACGCGGCCACGGCCTCGCGGGTCTCACTCAAGAGACGGTCCGTCTCCCGCGAGGCCGGGAACTCGCCGTGCGAATTGGCGTTCGACGTCTCGTAATACCGGGAGATCGCATCGATCACCGGGCGGGGCACCTGTGTCCCCGCCGGGCCGTCCAGGAAAGCCAGGGGATGGCCGTCCACGGTGCGGGCGAGGGACGGGAAATCCTTCCGGCAGCGGCGGCAGTCGTCTTCAGTGAAGGCCATGAGATCCGGTCTCCTCTCGTCAGGCTGCCGATCATAGCCCGAAGACGTGATATGCTTTTATAGCAAGTCGCTCCCTTTGGAGGAGATTCCGGATGAATTGGAGAGTCGTTTCCCTGATGTGGGTGCTGTTCTTCGCGGCTGGCGTCTCCCGGGCCGCGACCCTGACGTTCAACCCGGCGAACCCGCAGCCCACGGACACCGTCGAGATCACCGTGCTCCACCAGGGCTGCAGCCCCTACCTGGAAACGAGCGTCGATCCTCCGGCGGCGTCGGCCCATGGATCGATCCGGATCGACATCGCGGACACTTGCGCCTGCGTCGCAACTCCTCTTCCCACTCCGCCCTTGAAGGCGACGATCGGTCCCCTGCCAGCCGGGACCTACACGACCGAGCTCTACCAGACATATCCCGAGTGCTCCGACAGCACCGGCACGCTCCTCCAGACCGGGCAACTCGTCTCCGCCCCCGGCATGCTCCTCCAGAACGGCCGGTTCAACGTCCGAGCCGTCTGGGATTCTCCGGAATTCGGCTCGAACGAGGCCCACGCGGTGCAGCTCACGCGGGATTCCGGCTACTTCTGGTTCGCTGGCGCCGACAACGTCGAGCTGGTCGCCAAGGTTCTGAACGGCTGCGGGGTAAACAACCGCTACTGGGTGTTCCTGGCAGGGCTGACCAACGTCTCCGTCACCGTGACCGTGGACGACACCGTGACGGGCGAAACCCAGTCCTACACCAATGCCCTGGGCACGCCGTTCCTCCCGGTGCAGGACACGGACGCGTTCGAAGGGTGCTCTCAGTAGAGCCGTTTTTTCGAGGAGGTTCCCGATGGACCGGAGAGTCGTTTCCCTGCTCTGTGTGCTGTTCCTCGCGGCCGGCGTCGCCCAAGCCGTAACCTGGACGTTCAACCCCGCGACTCCGATGCCGGGGCAGACGGTCGAGATCACCGTCCTCCATCAGGGGTGCTTCCCCTTCCTCGAGACCGAGGTCAGCGCGGCCAAGGCGGGCGCCAACGGGCTGATCCGGATCGGCATCGTCGACTCCTGCGACTGCATTGCAACCCCGCTCCCCACTCCGCCCCTGAAAGCGACGATCGGGCCTTTGCCGCTGGGCACCTACACGACCGAGCTCCTGGCCGTGGCGCGGACCGAAGGCGATCCCACCTGCAACGGGAGCACGCTCGTGGACACCGGCCAACTCGTGGTGAGCAACTCGGGTGACATCGGCGCGCTCCGGACCGATCCCCGGCAGCCCCTGCCCGGGCAGCACGTCTCGGCCGTGATCAGCAGCAAGTGCCCCCGGAGCTTCCTGCCGGCCCGGATCGAGACCGAGGGGACCCGGCGCGTCGTCGTAATTGAAGAGGATCCCTTCGCCGCGCTTCCTCCCATCCCCTGCAACTCGGCGCCGACGTTCGAGCACCGGGTCGACATCGGCCCTCTGGAGACCGGGAGCTACACGTTGCGCGTCACCCCACCCCCCGTCAACGTCCTGCCGCTGTACTCCGTCGAGACCGAGCACGCCTTCACCGTCGGCCCGGCCGGCCTCGGCCTGCTCCTCCAGGGCAGCCGTTTCCGCGTCCGCGCCGCCTGGGACTCCCCCGAGCACGGCCCGACCGAGGCCCAGGCCGTCCCCCTCACCGGCGAGTCCGGCTACTTCTGGTTCGCCAACGCCGACAACGTCGAGCTGGTGGCCAAGGTTCTGGACGGCTGCGGCGTGAACAACCGCTACTGGGTCTTCCTCGCCGGGCTGACCAACCTGGAGGTCACGGTGACTGTAGAGGATACGCTGACGGGCGACGTCCAGACCTACACCAACGCCCTGGGCACGCCGTTCCTCCCGGTGCAGGACACGGACGCGTTTGAGGGGTGCCCGGCGGGGGATCAGCGGTAGAAAAACACCGCCCCCGCCCGGCCCTCACCCCAACCCTCTCCCAGCCTCCCGCCCCCCAACCGGGAGAGGGAGCGCTTGTAAAAGAACAGCAGTCTCCCTCCTCTCCCGGGGGGCGGACGGGAGGCTGGGAGAGGAGGGCCGGGGAGGTGAGGGCCCCGGGGGGATGATCCTGGCTGGCATGCCCATCCACAAAAAATCTTCGGCTATGATTCCCCCATGCCACTGACCGTCGCCACCTGGAACGTCAACGGAATCCGCGCCCGGCAGGCGCAGTTCCTCGAATGGCTCGGCCGCGACCGGCCGGATGTCGTCTGCCTGCAGGAGATCAAGGCCACCCCCGCGCAGTTGGAGGACACCCTCTGCAGCCTGGAGGGCTACTACTGCTACTGGCACGGCGCCGGGCCCTACTCCGGCGTGTCGCTCAATCTCCGGCGCGACACCTTCCCCGAAGAGCCGAAGTTCTCTCATCCGTCCTTTGACCGCGAGACCCGCATCGTCACCGCCGAAACCGGGGATCTGGTCTTCGCCTCCATCTACGTGCCCAACGGCGGCAAGGACTTCGCGGCCAAGATGGAGTTTTTGAACGAGCTCGAGCGCTGGGCCGGTCGCCTGACCGCGGAAGGCAAGCGCCTCGTCCTCTCGGGAGACATGAACGTCACGCGCAATGACCAGGACGTCCATCCCAAGGAGAGGAAGCCCTTCATCATCGGCCAGCGTCCCGAAGAGCGGCAGGTCTTTGAAAACCTCCTGGACCACGGCCTCGTGGACGTCGGCCGCGCCCTCGATCCCGACAACGCCGACCTCTTCACCTGGTGGGCCCCCTGGCGGAACATGCGCCAGAGGAACAT
>DATEIO010000907.1:0-2221 GCA_035278895.1 Thermoanaerobaculia bacterium
CGATCAGGGGGCGTGGCTTCTCGGGATCTGCGTCGGCTTCCAGATCCTGTTCGACGAGGGGGAGGAGTTCGGCGCGACGGACGGCCTGGGGCTCCTGACCGGCCGGGTCACCCGCCTGCCCGCGGACGTGCCCGTGCCCCACATCGGCTGGAACCGCCTGCACGACGTGGCGGACCACCCGCTCCTCGCGGGCCTGAAGGACCGGTACGTCTACTTCGTCCACAGCTACGCGCCCGAGGGGGTGCCGGACGAGCTGTGCCTCGCCCGCTGCACCCACGGCCGCGTCTTCCCGGCCGTCGCGGGGAAAGACCGGGTTCTCGGCACGCAGTTCCACCCCGAGCGCAGCGGCGAGGCGGGCCTGCGCCTCCTCGCCAACTTCCTGGAGATGTCGCATGGAGCTTCTGCCGGCGATTGACCTGCGCCGCGGCCAGGCGGTGCGCCTGAAACAGGGCGACGACGCCCGGGCGACCGTGTATGGGGACGACCCGGTCGCCCTGCTCAAAACCTACGCCCAAGCCGGTGTCGCCCGCGTCCACGTGGTGGACCTGGACGCCGCTCTGGGCGAGGCGCCGCAGCGCAGTCTGATCGAGCGGATGGCGGCCCTGGGCGCTCCCAGGGTCCAGCTCGGCGGCGGCCTGCGAGACCGGGAGGCGATCGACTGGGCCCTCGCCGCGGGGTGCGACCGGGTGGTGATCGGCTCGCTCGTGGCGCGGGACGTGGACGCCTTCAGCACCCTGGCCCTGGAGCGGCCGGGCCGGCTCGTGCCCGCGCTCGACGTCGCAGAGGGCGAGGTCCGCATCTCCGGGTGGAAAGAAGGAGCGCCCCGCACGCTCGCCGACCTCTGCGCCCGGCTCCAGGGGCTTCCCTGCCCCGCGATCCTGGTGACGGACGTGGAGCGCGACGGCATGATGACCGGCCCGAACCTGGAGCTGGCCCGGCAGGTGGCCCGGGCCACGGGCATCCCCGCGCTGCTTTCCGGCGGCGTGCGCGAGCTGGCGGACCTCGAAGCCGCCCGGGAGGTGCCGGAGATCGCGGGCGCCATCGTGGGCCGGGCCCTCTACGAGGGGGCCTTCAGCGTCGAGGAGGCGCTCGCGGCATGCCGATGAGCGGGCTCGCCCGGCGCGTCATCCCCTGCCTGGACGTCAAGGACGGCCGGGTGGTCAAGGGCGTGCGGTTCGAAAACCTGACCGACCAGGGCGATCCCGCCGAGTCGGCCCTCCGCTACGCCGAACAGGGCGCGGACGAGATCGTGTTCCTGGACATCGGCGCCGCCTCCGAGGAGCGCGACACGGACGTGGAGTGGGTGCGGCGCACGGCCGAGCGGGTCTTCATCCCCCTGACCGTGGGCGGCGGGGTGCGGAGCGAAGCGGACGCCAAACGCCTGCTGCGCTCCGGGGCCGACAAGGTGGGGATCAACTCCGCGGCCGTCGAACGGCCGGAGCTTCTGGCGGAGCTCGCCCGCCGCTTCGGCAGCCAGTGCGTGGTCCTCTCCGTGGACGCCCGGAAGCGCCCCGGGGGCGGCTGGGAGGTGGTCACCAAGGGCGGCCGCCAGCCCACCGGCTTGGACGCGCTCGCCTGGATCCGCGACGGGGTCGGCCGCGGCGCCGGGGAGATCCTGCTGACGAGCATCGACCGCGACGGCACCCAGGGGGGCTACGACCTGGACCTGATCGCCGAGGTCTCCCACGCCGTGCCCGTGCCCGTGATCGCCTCGGGCGGGGCCGGCACGCCCGGGCACCTGGCGGCCGCCCTCGAAGCCGGGGCCGCCGCGGTCCTCGCCGCCTCGATCTTCCACCAGGGGACCTACACGGTGGGCGAGGTCAAACGCGTCCTGGCCGAGGCCGGATTTCCCATTCGGGAGGAGGCATGAGCGTCGATCCCGCGGCTTTGAAGTACGACGACCGCGGCCTCGTGGCCGTGGTGGTGCAGGACGTGGGGAGCGGCGCCGTGCTCATGCAGGCGTTCGCGAACCGCGAGGCGGTCGAGCGGACTCTGGAGACCGGCCAGGCCTGGTTCTGGAGCCGCTCCCGGCAGGCGCTGTGGAAGAAGGGGGAGACCTCGGGGAACACCTTGGAGGTTGTGGAGGTCACGGCGGATTGCGACGGCGACTGCCTCCTCGTGCGGGCCCGCCCCGCGGGGCCGGCCTGCCACCGGGGCACGCGGACCTGCTTCGAGCCCAACCCGGCCCGGCTGGAGCTCGGCTGGCTCGCCGCGGTGCTCG
>DATEIO010000908.1:0-12840 GCA_035278895.1 Thermoanaerobaculia bacterium
GCCCCGTGAGGCGGTGTTCTCGCCTCGCGGGGCGGTGCTCTCGCCTGGTGAGGCGGTGTTCTCGCCTCGTGAGGCGGCGCTCTCGCCTCGCGGGGCGGCGCTCTCGCCCCACGGGGCGGCGCTCTCGCCTCGCGGGGCGACGCTCTCGCCTTGCGGGGCGGCTCTCTCGCCTCGCCGGGAGGATCAGGAGCTTCTTCATGCAGGATCGGAAGAAGCACGGATGGCGCCGGGGTGACGCCGGCCCTTGGAGGAAGAGAGGGGGACCTGCTAGGATGTTGAAGATTTCAACAATGGGAGTCCAGCCATGGCAACCGTCAACTTCAGCGTGCCCGACGAGATCAAGAAGGCTTTCCAGGAGACGTTTGCCGAAGAGAACCGGAGCGCCATCATTGCCCGCCTCATGCAGGAGGCGGTCGAAGAACGCAGGCGGCTGCAACGGCGAGCTGCCGCGATCGACGCCCTGCTCGATCTGCGCAAAGGACAGCGGCCGGTCTCGGCTGCCGAGGCCGCACGGGCTCGGAGGGCAGGACGGCCTTGAACGTCGTCGTGGACGCAAGTGTCGTCATCAAGTGGGTCTTCCCTGAGTCTGCTCAGGAAGAACACACAGCAGAGGCCCTCCAACTGCTCGAAGACATCAAGGCCGGGAGAGCTTTCCCGCGGCAACCACTCCACTGGCTTACCGAGGTCGCGGCCGTCGTCACCCGGCTCCATCCGGAGATCGCAGAGCCGGTCATCGACCTTCTTTCCGCCATGGAGTTTCCAGTGGTGGACGACATCGCTGTGCTCAAGAAGGCCAGCAGGCTGTCCATGGACCTGAATCATCACCTGTTCGATACCCTCTATCACGCGGTCGCCCTGGAGACCGGCGCAACTCTCGTCAGCGCCGATGACGTGTACTGCCGAAAGGCTCGTCGTCTGGGAAAGCTGATCCGGTTAGCCTCCTGGAAGGGAGTGCAACCCGCAGAAACCGTCGAATCCTGATCTGCACTTCTGCTCCCTCAAAGTGGACGTAGAGACGCTCCCAGCCCGCAACGCACCGTCGATCCAAGGCCACAACCGGCGACACGCGCACCGCCCTTTGCAGGCCCCCACCGTCGGGACGTCTCCTTCGAAGCGCATGCCGTACCGATCCGGCAGGACACCCTGAATTCAAAACAACCCCTGGATTCAAAACGACCGCGTCCCGGGAACGGCATGCCCTTCGAAGGAGACGTCCCGACGGTGGGGGCCTTCAGAGGTTTTTTCGCGTGTCACCGGTGTGGGCCTTTGGACGTTGGTGCGTTGCGGGTTGGGAGCGTCTCTACGTCAACTCCTTCCGCCCGGCCGCCCCCGGCTCCGTCGCCTCATCCCCAGGCACCTTCCTTATAGGGCCGGCCCCTCCGGCTCCGAAAGGAGAGCATGATGCTTCGATGGAAGAGAGTGCTTGGGCTGTCAATCCTCCTTCTGGCGTTCCTGGCCGCCCTGGGGTCGGTCCCGGCGTCCGCGGAAGAGATCGCCGTTCCCGCCGTGGCGGCCGGCTGCGAGCTGAGCCTGGATGCGCTGACCTCCCCGGTGGCCGCGACCTCCCCGGCCGTCACGCCCGAGAGCGCGCTGCCCGACTTCCTGTCGCCGGACACGAACGCCCGGCAGGGCTACTGCCGGTGCGGCTGCGGCGCCCGCTGCTCGAAGGATTCCGACTGCGGCCCCGGCGGCTCCTGCGTGGCGTTCATCTCCTGCTGCTGACCCTCACCTTCCCAACCCTCCTCTCCCCCCGCCCTCTGTTCCTCCGGGAAGGGGCGGGGGTCCCCTTTTTGAAACGTTGCCTGTAACACTTTGCCACGCCCGTTCGCCCATGAGAGAATGGAAAACAAGCAAGCGGTGCAGCCCTCAGGTCGAGGAGGTTCCATGGAACCGGCGACACTGTCTCCCACCCCGATTCTGGATCACGCGAGCCCCGAGGTCCGGGAAGTGGCGGCCCGGATCGGCGCTTCCCACCCTTCCCCCCGCGACTACGTGCGTGCCGCCCATCACCACCTGGCCGAGACCATGCGGCCGGTCTACTCGCTCGAGGAGCGGTTTCCGGTGTCGCGCATTCTCCGCGAGGCCAAGGGCTCGTGCAGCCAGCGGATGGCCTGCCTCGAGGGGCTCGCCCGGGCGCACGGGATCGCGACGCGGGTGCGCGCCCTGTTCCTGGTCGGGAAATTCTGGGCGCCGCGCCTGCCGCTCCTGCGGCGGTTCCTTCCCGAACGCACCCTGATGCCGTGGCCGGAGTTCCAGATGGACGGCGAGTGGGTGGGGTTCGACGAGATCTTCGCGCCCCTCCCCGAGCTCGCGGCCGGGGCCTCCCACCGCTTCACCAACCGCGGCGTGTCGATGTTCGAGGCGGTCGAAAAGACCCCGGTGGACTTCTTCGGCAAGCTGCGAAAGGCCGGCTCGCCCCGGGCCGCCGACTTCGACTTGACGGAATTCGTGGCCGAGGACGGCGGGCTCTTTTCGAGCCGCGACGAGATGTTCGCCCAGCACAACCCCGATCCGTCCCGGATGGGGCTCCTCTTCTTCAACCTGGTCTACGGCGGGCGGACGATCCGCCGGGAACCGGAGTAGCGCCATGGCCGGCAAGACGAAGACCGAGATCCTGATGGAATCCCACGACATGGAGCCCGTCGCCGGGACGGTGGACGTGGACGTCCCGGTCGAGGAGCTCTGGGAGTGTTTCAGGAAGGCCCACCTGTGGCCGCGCTGGAACGCCTGCTTCCGCCGGGTCAAGAACCGCGACCTGGTGAAGGGCGAGAAGCTCCTCTGGATCTTCCACCCGATCCGCTGGTTCTATCCCTACATGATGTTCGCCATCGCGGACATCGTGGAGGTCGAGCCGGGGCGCAAGGTCACCTGGGAGGTGACGGCGCTGCCCGGCTTTTTCGCCCGCCACACGTACCACATGGAAGACCTGGGCAACGGGCGGTCGCGCTTCGGCTCGTGGGAGAAGGCCATGGGCTGGAGCTTCCGCCTGATGAAGAAGTTCTGGATCGCCCACTTCACCTTCGTGAAGGACCGCTCGCTCGAAGGGGCGAGCCGGCTGGAGGGGATCCGCAAGGAGACGGGCGGGCTCGACCTTTCGCAGCACCGGCACCTGCCGCTCGTGCCGCGGAAGGCCCGGCCGTTCGTCTGGATCCTGCTCCTGCTGCTCCTCGCGGCCGGTGGCTTCGGGATCTGGTTCTATATCTCGTTCGTGCGCATGACCACGGACAAGCTCGCGCAGGGCGTGACCGCGGTCTTCGGCGGCGGCAGCAATTCGCTCGTGGTGGAGAGCGGAGGCCAGGTGCTGGTGGTGGACACCAAGTTTCCGCCCGTGTCCAAGCAACTGCGCCGGTGGGTCGAGGAACACACCGAGGGGCCGGTGACCGTGGTCAACACGCACTACCACTACGACCACACGCAGGGGAACGTCCTCTACGAAGGTGCCAAGATCTACGCGGAGGAGAACGTCCGCGGCTTCATGCAGGCGGACGATCCGGGGTACTGGAAGTCGGGCCAGGGCCTGCCCACCGATCCCGTGCACGGGAGCCTCACGCTGCGCGTGGGCGACGAGGAGGTCGTGCTCACGCACCCCGAGCCGGCCCACACGCACGGCGATCTCTGGGTGCTCCTCCCGAAGAGGAACATCATCGCGACCGGCGACGTCGTGTTCCACACCTACTACCCGTTCCTGGACACGAACCCGGAGCGCGGCGCGTCGATCCCCGGCATGGTGCGGGTGCTTCGCGACTGGGCCGCGCGCTATCCCGACGCGGTCTTCGTGCCGGGCCACGGGCCGCTCGCCAAGGCCCAGGACCTCACGGGCTACGCCGACTACCTGGAGGCGCTCTGGAAGGCGGTCGAGGACGCGCGGCGCCAGGGCCTGGACGCGGAGGAGGCGGCGCGGCGGGCCGATCTCGCGAAATTCGACCGCGGGATTCTTCCTTCGTTTCACAACACCCTGATCCCGGAATGGGCGACCGCCCACCGCAATGTCGAGGACGCCTGGGTCCTCGCGGGGGCGGGCCCGGACCGGACGGCGCGGAGGAGCGAGCCTTGAACGGACACGAGCACGGCGGGCAGGACCAGGGCCTGAACGAGGCCCTGCGCTATCCCCTGTTCAACGCCATCTTCCACCGGCGGTCGCGCCGGATCAGCCGGGGCATCCGCTCGGTGCCGGCGGGGAGCCTCAGCTACACGTCGACGCACGATCCCCAGCCGCTCACCCCGCTCGAAGAGGCGCTCCTCATCGCCACGACCGGGGTGACCGGCGTGACGCTGCCGGACATGCCGTTCCAGACCGAAGAGGGCAAGCCGCTCGTGGGCTCGCCCATGGTCGCCATCCGCGGCCGGTCGGCGAGCAGCCCGGACAACGCCCAGGCCACCCACTTCTTCCTGATCAACGACAGCGGCACCTATTTCCTGCGCCAGCCCAAGAACGTGGACCCGTTCACCCTCTCGGGCGGCAAGCTCGACGCCGACCGGCTGATCGCCTACGCCGAGGCGTGCAAGGTCAAGGTGCTGGACCACCGGCTCGACTTCGCCAGGCGGCAGTTCCCGGTCTACGTGGGACGCAACCGCTACGTGTCGAACGTGCCCGGCAGCACGGTGCTCGTGCCCGTGATCGACATGACGCAGCAGTACGTCAATGGGATCATGTTCCTGCTCACGCAGGACGACGGCCACCGCCCCTCGTTCATCGACGACTGGAACCTCTACCGGTCCGCGGGGGTGAAGAAGTGGGTCCGGAGCGGGTTTTTGAACAAGAAGCTGAAGCTGCCGCTCGGCTATCTCGGCACGTTCCGCATCCACATCGAGGCGGACCTCCTGCTGCAGAACCTGATGCTCGCGATCCAGGCCATGGGGCTGGGCGGCTGGGTGCACGCGGCGTTCGCCGGGCCGTACCTTTTGGGAGCGCCGGAGTCGGTCTCCGAGTACGGGCCGGGGCTGGGCTTCCGCTACGAGAAGCCGAAGCGCCGGCTGCGCCGGATGATCAAGGCCTTCTGGCCCATGCCCTGCTGGTCGGACAACCCGGTGGGGCTGGACGGCGTGCTCGAGACCCACACCCCGCCCTACTACAAGGACATGAACGCGGCGATCGACGCGATCGTGGCGCACAAGTATGGCCCGGAGGGGCTGTATAAAAACGCCGCGAACTTCGATCCGGTGTTCAAGCCGGGGCTCGCGGCCCGCTTCGTCGAGGAGGTCCCCCACTACCGCGAGGACGTGATCGCGGTGGCAAAGGACGTCTGCAACTACATCTGGGACACCTACGGACGGTTCCCGGCCCACGTGGACGCGGTCTACGTGCCGGGCGTCTGGGTGCAGGCCCACCACTTGGACCTCGACTACTACGACCAGCTTTATAAAGACGGCTATACCGCGACCCAGGCGGAGCACCAGCGCCTGTGGCACGGGCACAATGGAGACAGGCCATGACGGTCGAAACGAGCACGGGCCGCCGATGGGTGCGGGCCCTCCAGATCACGGCGATCGGGCTGGCCGCCCTCCTCCTGGCCGGCACCTTCGCGCTCCTGGTGGCCGAGGGGACGTGGGTCGAGCCGCACGAGAGGACCCCCGAGGAGGCGTTCTCCTTCGGCACGACCGGCTGCGAGATGATGCCGCTGCCGGTCTTCAAAACCCTTCCGGTGCTCTTCCCCGAGCATTTCCAGCCCGGCGGCCCCGCGGCCGGCGACTGGATCGATCAGTTCGGGTTCATCCGCGGCAAGCCGGGAGTGAACGAGGAGCTTCCGCAAGGTTTTCAGGTCTCCCGCTACCGGCCGCGCTCGGGCTCTCCCTCACCCGTGGCCTTCGTGGGAGCGAACTGCTCGCTCTGCCACAGCTCGATGATCAAGCGCTCGGCGAACGATCCCGGCGTCTACGTGCCCGGCATGGGCAGCACCTCGCTCGACTTCATCGCCTGGGTGGACGCGGTGCGCTCGGCGGTGCTCGACGAGAAGCGGCTCAGCGTGTCGACGGTTGCGGACGCCTGGGAGAGCCAGTCCGGCCAGAAGCTCGGCCTGCTCGACAAGGCCATGATCCAGGCCTGGCTTTCCAACACCCGGAGCCGCGCGCACGCGAACCTGCCCAAGATCGACGCGCCCTACGGCGGCGCGGAGCTGCGCGATTCGCGCTACATGCCCAACGGCCCTTCGCGCACCCAGCCGTTCCGCAACCTCGTGCGCAACATCATGGACCGGCCGGCCCACTCCGACCGCGCCTTCGGCAAGTTCCCCGCTCTCTACGAGCAGAAGAACCGCGACTGGGGGCAGTTCGACGGCACGGTGAGAAACCGCGTGACGAGGAGCGTGCTCGCCGCCCTGGCCGTGGGCGCCACGCTCGACAACCTGATGATCCCCGACATCACACGGAGCGTCAGCGGAGCCATCGAGTACTCGCTCGATCTGAAAGGCCCGAGCTACGCCGAGGTCTTCAAGGATCAGGGGATCACGATCGACGCGGCGCGCGCCGAGCGGGGGCGGACGGTCTACATGAAGTCCTGCGCCGGCTGCCACGGCGTGCGCGGAGCGGACGGCTCGTGGATCAAGGGCAAGCAGCAGGGCGTGGTCTTCCCCGCGACCGCCCTGGGCACCGATCCCGAGCGGGTGAATTTCCGCTACTACGACAACCTGTCCGACGTGCTCTATGCCACGTTCCCGGACAAGCACCCGTTGAAGCCCAAGCGGGAGGACCTGCGGCCCGGCCCCCTGGGCAAGACCCGCGGCTATATCAGCTATCCGCTCGAGTCCGTGTTCAGCCGCGCCCCTTTCTTCCACAACGGCAGCGTGGCCACGCTCGCCGAGCTGATCAACCTGAAGCCGCGGCGCGAGCTCTTCTACCGCGGCAGCACGCTCTACGATCCGGTCGACGTGGGGCTCGCCGTGCCGGCGGAGCCGGACGCCCGGAACTACTTCCGTTTCGACACCCATGAGCTCGGCAACTCGAACCGCGGCCACGACTACCCCTGGGCCTACCAGGGGCCGGGCTGGAACCAGGCCGCTCTCGAAGACCTGCTCGAGTTCCTGAAGACGCTCTAGAACCGTGGAAGGAGAAACGTCCATGCAGAAGATCACTCTCGGCCAGGTCACCGCGACCTTCGTGCCGTTCGGCGTGCTCCTTTCGTTCGCTCTCCTGGGCGCCGAGGTGAGCCAGAACCTGGTGATGGCCCGCGTGCGCACGTCGAGCTGGGTGGCGCTCGGCTTCTTCACCGTCGCTTTCTGCCTCTACCTCTGGCCCGGAGAGACGCCGCGGCGGCGGAGCTGGTGGCTCCTCACCTGGACCTTCGCGTTCCTCGCCTATCTCGTCCACTTCGGCTACTCGTTCTTCGGGGCCCACCACGGAAGCCTGAAAGAGGTCTGGGAGAGCCAGCGCCCCTTGATCGCCACCAGCAACTTCCTGGTGACCTTCTGGTGGGCCGCCGACGTGATCCACGCCTGGCTGCGCCGGGAGGGGAAATGGCGAGGCCTCGCGCGGACGATCCTCCATCTCCTCGTCTTCATCACGTTCGGCGTCTCGTCGCTCGTCCTCTTCTCCGGGGTGGTCCGCGTCCTGGGAATCCTCATGGTGCTGGCCGTCCTGTTTTCCCTGGCGGTGCGCCTCGTGCGCCGCCGCCACCGCGAAAGCCAGCCGCGGCCGGCCGAAGCGGCCGTGGCCTGAACGTTTCGTACGGAGGTTTGCATGACTCCCGAGCATTGGGACGCCGTCATCGTCGGCTCCGGGTTCGGCGGCTCCACGGTCGCCTACCGCCTGGCCGAGGCGGGCCTTGCGGTCTGCCTGCTGGAGCGCGGCAAGGCCTATCCGCCGGGCTCCTTCCCGCGGAGCCCGCTGGGCGTCCGCCGCAATTTCTGGGACCCGAGCGCCGGCGACTACGGCATGTTCAACGTCTGGTCCTTCCGGGGGATCGAAGGGCTGGTGTCGAGCGGCCTGGGCGGCGGCTCGCTCATCTACGCCAACGTCCTCCTGCGCAAAGACCCGAAGTGGTTCACCCATGAGGACCACGACGGGGCCTATGAGCACTGGCCGGTCACCTACGACGACCTCGTGCCGCACTACGAGCACGTCGAGCGCCTGATGGACCCCCAGCTCTTCCCGCTCGCGCACGCGCCCTTCGACGCCACGGCGAAGACCCTGGCGTTCAAGCAGGCGGCCGAGGCCCTGGGGCTCGACTGGAAGCTCATCCCCCTGGCCGTCAAGTTCGCCAACGCGGGGGAGCCGCCGGCTGCCGGGAAGCTGCTCCACGAGGAGATCCCCAACCTCCACGGCCGCACCCGCGTGACCTGCACGCTCTGCGGGGAGTGCGACGTCGGCTGCAACTACGGCGCGAAGAACACGCTCGACTACACCCACCTCTCGGCCGTGGCCCGGCGCGAGAACGCGGTGATCCGCACCCTGTGCGAGGTCAAGAGCTTCGCGCCCCGGCCGGAGGGCGGTTTCACGATCGAGTACAGCGAGCACGATCCCAAGGCCCCCAGCAAGAAGGACGGCCGCGAGCTCTCACCCCGGCGCACGGTCACGGCGGACCGCCTGATCCTCTCGGCAGGCACCTTCGGCAGCCCCTTCCTGCTGCTCAAGAACCAGTCGGCCTTCCCGCACCTGTCCCGCGCCCTGGGGACCCGCTTCTGCGGCAACGGCGACTTCCTGGGCCTCTACCTCAAGAGCCGCGGCAAGGACGGCAAGTCCCGGCTCCTGGACGCCGGCCGCGGGCCGGTCATCACCAGCGCCGTCCGGGGCGCGGACGAGCTCGACGGCACGGGCGCCAAGGGGCGCGGGTTCTACATCGAGGACGCCGGCCACCCCGAGTTCGTGAACTGGCTGGTCGAGGCCACGCAGGCCAAGGGCCTGGCGAAGCGGCTCGCCCTGTTCGCCTGGCGGCGGATCGTCTCGATGGTCACGGGAGATCCCCGGAGCGACATCACGGAGGAGATCCAGGCTCTCCTGGGCGACTGCGCCTTCTCGTCCTCCTCCATGGCCGTGCTCGGCATGGGACGCGACGTGGCCGACGGCACGATGAAGCTCCGCAAAGGCAATCTCGACGTCGACTGGAACACGGAGACCTCCGAGCCCTACTTCAACCGCCTCCGCGGCGCCATGAAAGAGATCGCGGACGAGCTCGAAGCCAAGTTCAAGGTCAACCCGACCTGGTACCTGCGCCGGGTCATCACCGTCCACCCGCTGGGCGGCTGCCCCATGGGGCGCGATGAGCGCGAGGGGGTCGTCGACTCCCACGGCCAGGTCTTCCACTACCCCGGGCTCTACGTGGCCGACGGCTCGGTGATGCCCGGCCCCGTCGGCGCCAATCCTTCACTCACCATCGCGGCCATGGCCGACCGGACCGCGGAGCAGATCCTTCGGCAGACAGGGAGGCTGGTATGAGCAACGGAAAGCCCAGGCGGGCTCTGATCTTCGCGGGCGGCGGCGTCAAGGTCGCGTTCCAGGCGGGCGTGCTCCAGGTGTGGCTCGACGAGGCGGGCCTGGAGTTCGATCTCGCCGACGCCGCGAGCGGCGGCTGCTTCAATCAGATCATGTGGTGCCAGGGGATGAGCGGCACCGAGATCGCGGAGAACTGGCGCAATCTCGATCCCAAGGCCGGGGTCGACTTCCACTGGTCGCAGTTCCCGAAGCTGTTCTACGCCGAGTCGATCTCCGAGCTGGGCGCCTACCGGGAGAACGTCTTCCCGGCCTGGGGGCTCGACTGGGACAAGATCCGCGCCTCGAAGCGCGAGGCGACCTTCAACGTCTACAACTTCACCCACCACCGGCTCGAGGTGCTCACCCCCGACCAGATGACCGAGGACTTCCTCGTGGCCTCCGTCTCGCTCCCCATGTGGTTCCCGCCGGTGCACATCAACGGCGAGGTCTACATCGACTCCGTGTTCAGCACGGACGCGAACCTGGAAGAGGCGATCCGGCGGGGCGCGGACGAGCTGTGGGTGATCTGGACCGTGAGCCGCCAGGGGATCTGGCGCGACGGCTTCGTGGCCAACTACTTCCAGGTCATCGAGACCGCGGCCAACGGCCGCTACAACGAGGTGCGCCGGCGGATCGACGAGAGCAACCGCGCGCTCGAGGAAGGCCGCCACAGCGAGTTCGGCCGCCGGATCGAGGTCAAGGAGCTCGCGGGCGAAGTGCCTCTCCACTACCTCATCAACTTCAGCCAGGACCGCTCGGCCGAGGCCGTCAACCGCGGCGTCGAGGCGGCCCGCGCCTGGTGCAAGGAGCAGGGCATCCCCCTGAAACAGGAAGGCCCGACCTATCCGAGCGAGATCTACCAGGCCGCCACGCGCCTGCAGTTCACCGAAGACATGAAAGGGTACGTGGCCCTGGGCGAGTCGGACTTCGAGCGCGGCTTCCGTCTCGGCCGCGACCGGAAAACCTTTCTCCACGTTCATTTAACGATCGAGGTCGACGGCGTCAACCGCTTCGTCACCCGCCCCGAGCACGAGGCGGGGATCTCGGGTACGGTCAACTGCGACGCGCTGGGCGGCAAGCTCCCGGTGATCTCGGGCACGTTCAACCTCCTGGTGGACGCGACCGCCGACGACCCCAACCGGAAGCGGATGCTCTACCGGGTCTTCTTCGAGGACGGGGCCGGCCATCCGCTCACCCTCTCCGGCTTCAAGGTGATCGAGGACGATCCGGGCCTGGACGTCTGGAGCGATACGACGACCCTCTACACCCGCATCTTCCAGGGGGAGGTCGGGCCGGACGAGGAGGAGAGCGCGACCGTGGTCGCGGCCGGGATCATCCGCATCTCGATGCTCGACTTCATGAAGCAGCTCACCACGTTCCGGGTCCAGGGCCCGACGCTCTCCGACCGCGCGTCCGCCCTCTCGCGCTTCGGCGCGCTCTTCCTGGGCCGGCTCTGGGACGTCTACGCCCGCGAGGTGCTGGCCTACGGGCCGGTGTAGGAAGGCCATGCGCGACGAGCTTCCGCAGCCTCCCTTTCCCGAGGACGCGATCCCGGCGGCCCACCGGTTCGAGCCGCGGGTGATGGTGGACTGGCTCGCTCCCCTCCAGCTCATCGGCACCGGGGTCCAGGTCCTGCTCTCCACCCTGTTCGGAGCCTATTCCGACAAGCGGGAGATGCAGGCCGCCCTGATGCGCACCTCCGAGCCGGACGGCGACTACTCCGATCAGAAGGAGATCTGGTTCGACTACATCGCGGACCTGGGCGACGGGTTCCATCCCACCTACGCCATGGCCTGGCTGCTCGCCAAGGACCGTCTCCGCCCGGCGCTCGCCCCCGGAATGCAACAAGCACCGGAGGGTTGGGAGAACGGCCTGCCGCGGGGGCGTTTCCTGATCATGGGCGGCGATCAGGTCTACCCCACGGCCAGCGCCAGCGAATACCAGCACCGCCTGATCGGGCCCTACGGCGCCGCGCTCCCCTACTCCCGGAAGGACTGGCCGCACCTCTACGCGATCCCCGGCAATCACGACTGGTACGACGGCCTGACCAGCTTCCTGCGCATCTTCTGCCAGCGGCCGACCGGGAAAGAGTCCCCTCTGGAGTGCCGCTGGATCGGAGCCTGGGAGCCCCGGCAACGGCGCAGCTACTTCGCGCTCAAGCTCCCGGCCAACTGGTGGCTCTGGGGGACCGACATCCAGTTGAGCTCCGACATCGACCGGCCGCAGCTCGAATACTTCTTCGAAGAGATCGTCCCGCAGATGAAGGCGGAGCAGGAGAAGACCGGGATCGAGCCCCGCGTGATCCTCGTGACGGCCACGCCGAGCTGGATCTTCCGCGGCGCCGACCCCACCCCGGACCCGGGCGCGAGCGACGAGGAGGAGGGCGAGCAGCCGGTGGGAATCCGCCGGAGCATCGTCGATCCGAAAGCCTTCGACAGCCTCGCCCATTTCGAAGGGCTGATCCGCGAAAGCGGCGCGCGGGTGGCGCTGGTCCTCTCGGGAGACCTCCACCACTTCTGCCACTACGTCCAGGTGAACAAGGACGAGCAGGGACACAGGACCCACCGCATCACCTCGGGCGGCGGCGGGGCCTACCTCTTCCCGACGCACCAGATGCCGCGCGACATCTCCCTGCCCGAAAGAGGGCACGTGGCCTCCTATGAGCACAAGGCCCAGAAAGAGGAGGAGGTCCGGTACCAACTGAGAAACACGACCTTCCCTGCGGAAAAGGACTCCCGGCGCCTCGGGCGGGGCGTCTGGCTGCTGCCGCTGCGCAACTGGCGGTTCTCGGCCCTGCTGGGCGGCGTCTACGCGCTTTTCGGCTGGACCTCGCCGTACGTCAGCGGCGTCCTTCTCGGGCTCGTGATCCTCTTCGGAGCGTACGCGTTCGCGAACAGCCAGACCTCCTTCCGCCGCAATCTCCAGCGGGTGCTGGGAGTGCTCCACGGAGGCGCCCACATCCTGATGGCCCAGGCGGTTGCGAGCTGGGTCTACGACTGGCTCCCTCCCGAGGATCTGCAATCCCGCTTCCGCACCGCGATCTTCCACGCGCTGCCCTACGCGGCCACCATGCTGGTGATCGGCGGCCTCGTGGGGAGCATCCTCTTCACCCTCTACCTGCTGGTTTCGAGCAAATTCACCGGCGCCCACACCAACGAGGTCTTCTCCTCCCAGAAGATCCCGGATTACAAGAATTTCATCCGCCTCCGGATCGACGCGAACGGCGACCTGACGCTCTACCCGATCGGCGTGGAAAAGGTGCCGCGCGCCTGGAAGGCCAACCCGGACGCCACAGGGCCGGAGGGGGAAGCGCCGTGGTGGAATCCGGCGAAGGGAGAGGTGGAAAGCCGGCTGATCGAAAGGCCGGCGAAGATTGCTTAAGGGCTGATCGCCACGCCCCACGTCCCCGCTCCTGCGGGAATCGTGGCGATCACCTTG
>DATEIO010000909.1:0-5701 GCA_035278895.1 Thermoanaerobaculia bacterium
ATTGCCGAGGAACAGCTCTCTCATGAAGCTCGGCTGCTTCCACTCCTCCTCGCGGGAGGCTTCCGCCACCTTCCGCGATTCCAGCTCGCTGATGTTCTGAAGGTCCTTGGTCGCCATATTGTCTATCCCCTTTATTGGGCCCTTATTAGCGTCCGGCTGCGCCGGCTTTGCCGCAGTGCGACAATCATACCAGCCCCGCGGGCGCAACGCCACCCCCTTTTCGCCTGCAAGGAGCACGCAAGCTCCCTGGAACTGCGAGAGTAGCGCTACTGCGGCAAAGCTCGCCGCAATGCGGCGGGAGGGCTACCCTTTTTTCGCCTTCCACTCCGTGAGCGTCTTTTCGAGCCCGTCCTGGTAGCCCTTGGGTGTCTTGCCGCGGGAGAGGGCCAGTGCCTTCTCCATGTGGGCGATTGCCTCGTCCTTCTTCCCCTGCCGGTAGAGGAGCTGCGCCTTGGTCTCGTGGCCCCAGAAGCCCTCGGCCATCGCGAGCGACTTGTCCGTCCACGCCATAGCGTCGTCCCAGCGCTCCCGCTTCTGGGCATAGCGCGCCGCCGTCAGGTAGTCGTCCGCGCTCGCCTTGGGATCGGCGAGAGCCGCTTCGTAGCGGGCCCACACGATGCGGTCCACGTCCACCGTCACCGGGAAGGAGACGCGGAGCTTCTCCCACGCGACCTCGACCGTCACCGCGTCGCGCCCGGCCGGCAGGAGCGAGATCGTCATCCACTCCGCGAACGGCCCGGGCTCCGGCTTTACCTCGAAGCGCAACAGGTCCTCCTCCGGCTTGTAGAAGAACGAGCCCCACTGGTTCGGCCGCTTGCTCAGGATCAGGGTCCACGTCTCCGGCCCCGGGATCGCGAAGAGGCCGTACGTCCCCGCGGGAACCTCCTTCCCCGCCACCTTCACCGCATCGCTCACCTGAAACCGCGTCGCCTCGTTCGCCCCCAGCCGCCACACCTCCCCATACGGCACCAGCCCGCCCCAGACCGTCCGCCCCTTCACCGCGGGCCGGTAGTAGTCGACCTGGATCCTGCTGATCCCCACGTCCTGAACCACGCTCGCCCGCGGGCTGTCCCAGACCACGGGAAGCTCGGCGTGGAGCGAGGCCGAGAGGAAGACGGCCAGAGCGGCGAAAGCGAGGGCGCGGGGCATAGGGGGGGTCTCCTGGGGAAGGGTGGTTGTTTCCGGGAGGAAGGATATCGCAGGGGAGGGGGCGTTCGGGGCCTGCGACCTCACCCCAACCCCTCTCCTAAAAGGAGAGGGGCTTTGGTTGGTCTGCTTTCTCTCCCTCTCCTCTAGGAGAGGGAGCCGGAGGGTGAGGTCGCAGGCCACGACGGCCGCTCCCCGTCACACCCCCGCGAACTTATCTGCTTTTCTGCATTTGCACCTTGACGCCAAAACCCTCGCCTGCTATACCGGTCTCTCCAGGGCTCCCGCCATTCTCCAAAAACTCCCGCAAGAGCGGGCAGGCAGCACCGCGTGCGCCGGTGCAGGGGGAGGCGTGTCCCTCGACAAGGAGACGATCGTGAACACGAAATTCAAATCCCCTCTCTTGGCGCTGCTGCTCCTCCTCGGAGCTCTCCCGGCCGCTGCTCAGACCACCCTTTTTACCGACGACTTCGGGCCCAAGCCGCTCGCGGCCTGGAAGGCGTCTCCCCTCGGACTGCTCTCGAACTGGAGCGCCTCCTCCGGCGCGGCCGTGTACAACGGCGGCGGCCACACGCAGCTCTACGCCGGCAGTGGTTCCTGGACGGACTATACGGTCCAGGCTCAATTCAAAGTCGACACCGCCAACAACTACCCCGGCGGAATCCGCGGCCGGGTGAACCCCACGACCGGCGCCTCCTACGCGGCCTGGGTCTATCCCGGGAGCAGCGTCATCAAGCTCATCCGCTCCGCGGCCTGGCACATCGACACCCCCGGCCTCGCGGTGCTCGCCGAGGCGCCCGTGGGCGTCATCACCCCGGGCGTGTTCCACACACTCGCGATCACGTTTTCCGGCAGCCAGATCTCGGTCATCTACAACGGCACGACCGTGATCCAGGTGACGGATTCGACGCTCGCCTCCGGCGCCGTGGCGCTCGACGTGTCGAACCAGCCCATCACGTTCGACGACGTGACCGTGACGTCGGGCTCGACCACCCTCTTTGCGGACGACTTCGGCCCCAAGCCGCTCGCGAATTGGACGGCCTCGCCCCTGGGCCTCGCCGGCAACTGGGACGCGTCGTCCGGCGTCGCTTCTTACAACGGCGGTGGCCACACGCAGCTTTACGCGGGCGATCCCGCGTGGACGAATTACACCGTCTCCGCCAAAGTCCGCGTGACCAACGCGGCCGACTACCCCGGCGGTATCCGCGGCCGGCTCGACACCGCGACCGGCGGCTCCTACGCGGCCTGGATCTACCCGGGCCAGGGCAAGATCAAGCTCTGGCGCAACTCCGTCTGGCACGTCGACACCCCGCCCACCACCATCCTCGCCGAGGCCAACGTCTCGATCGCGACCGGCGTCTTCCACGCCCTGGCGATCAAATTCCAGGGAACGCGCATCCAGGTGAGCTTCAATGGGACCACTGTGATCGATCTCACGGACGCCACCTATGCCGCGGGCGCGATCGCGCTCGACGTCTCGAACCAGCCGATCGACTACGACGACGTCACCGTGACCGCGCCGGCTCCGCCGCCGCCCACCGTCCAGCTCTTCGCGGACGACTTCGCCTCCAACAGCCTCGCCAACTGGACCCCCTCGCCACTCGGCCTGTTCTCGAACTGGACGGCCGCGTCCGGCACCGCTTCCTACAACGGCGGCGGCCACACGCAAGTCTACGCGGGCGACCCGGCCTGGACCGACTACACCGTCTCCGCCAAGATCCGGCTGGCGAATGGAAACAATTATCCCGGCGGCCTCCGCGGGCGGGTGAACACGGCCACGGGCGAGTCCTACGCGGCCTGGATCTACCCGGGCTTCGGGAAAATCCGCCTCTATCGCGCCGCGGCGTGGGACATCGACACCGCAGGCCTCGCCCTCTTGGCCGAAGCCGACGTCGGCACCCTCGACCCCAACGTCTGGCACACCCTGGCGATCTCTTTCGAAGGCAGCCGGATCCAGGTCTCCTGGAACGACGAGGCCGTGATCGACGTGACCGACACCGCGCTCGCCTCCGGCGCCATCGCGCTCGACGTCTCGAACCAGCCCATCGACTTCGACGACGTCGTCGTCACCCAGCCCAGCGACGGTGCCGACAACGGACCGGGCGGGCCGGTCCTCGTCATCAGCAGCGAAAGCAATCCCTTCACCCGCTACTACGGCGAGATCCTCCTGGCCGAAGGCCTGAACCACTACGCCATCCGCGAAATCGGCGCCGTGACCGCCACGCTCCTCGCGGGCTATGACGTCGTAATCCTCGGCGAGATGACGCTCACGTCCGCCCAGGTCACCCTGCTCACCGACTGGGTCAACGCCGGCGGCAACCTGATCGCCATGCGGCCCGACGCGCAGCTCGCGACTCTGCTGGGGATCACCCCTGTTTCCGGCACCCTCGCCGAGGGCTATCTCCTGGCGAGCGCCTCCGGCATCGTCAACGAAACGATCCAGTACCACGGCACCGCCGACCTCTACACCCTGAACGGCGCCACCGCCATCGCGACTCTCTATACGAACGCCACCACCGCCACGTCCAACCCGGCCGTCACCCTGCAGAGCGTCGGCTCCTCGGGAGGCCAGGCCGCGGCCTTCACCTACGACCTCGCCCGCTCCATCGTCTACACCCGGCAGGGCAACCCTGCCTGGGCCAGCCAGGAACGCGACGGTGTCACGCCGATCCGCTCGGACGATCTCTTCTTTCCGGACTGGATCGATCTCAATAAGGTTGCCATTCCGCAGGCGGACGAGCAGCAGAGGCTCCTCGCGAACCTCATCCTCACCCTGAACGCCGACCGCAAGCCCCTCCCCCGCTTCTGGTACTTCCCGCGGGGCGAAAAAGCGATCGTTCTGATGACGGGCGACGATCACGCGAACAACGGAACTCTGGGCCGCTTCCAGTCCTACCAGCTCGCGAGCCCGTCCGGCTGCTCCGTGGCCGACTGGGAGTGCGTGCGCGGCACCTCCTACATCTTCCCCAACACGCCGCTCACCAGTGTGGACGCCGAAGCCCTGGAAGCGGACGGCTTCGAGATCGCCGTCCACGTCAACACCAACTGCGCGGACTGGACTCCGGCCACGCTCGAGACCTTCTACACCACCCAGCTCGCCTCCTTCACCGCCAACTACCCCACGCTCGACGCGCCCACGACCAACCGTACCCACTGCATCGTCTGGAGCGACTGGGCCACCCAGCCAAAGGTCGAAAAAGCCAATGGCATCCGCCTCGACACCAACTACTATTACTGGCCCGGAGCCTGGATCACCGACCGTCCCGGCTTCATGACCGGCTCCGGCCTCCCCATGCGTTTCGCGGACACCGACGGCACGAGGATCGACGTCTACCAGGCCCTCACCCAGATGACCGACGAGTCCGACCAGTCCTTCCCCGCGACCATCAACACCCTGCTCGACAACGCCCTGGGAACCGCCGGCTACTACGGCGTGATGACCGCCAACATGCACACCGACTCCGCCTCCTCCTCCGGCTCCGACGCCATCATCACGTCGGCCCTGACGAGGGGCGTGCCGGTCGTCTCCGCCAGGCAGCTCCTCACCTGGCTCGACGGCCGCAACGGCTCCAAATTCAGCGCCATCGCCTGGAGCGGCAACACCCTCACCTTCACCGTCACCGCCGCCCCTGGCGCAAACGGCCTGCGGGGAATGATCCCCACGACCACCGCGGCCGGCAGCCTCGCGAGCCTGACCGTCGGCGGGAATTCGGTGACGTTCACAACGGAGACGATCAAGGGGATCAGCTACGCAATCTTCCCGGCATCGTCGGGGAGTTACACGGCGACGTACGCGCCATAAAGACGCTACGTTTCATAGAAGGAGATAAACATGAAATCGAAGCGCATGATCCTGGCCGCTCTGGTGATCGCCCTGACTTGCCTTGCCATTGTCGTCCCCCTGTTTACACCGGCCGTAGCGGCCTGCCCCGCTTTCGGTATTCACAGGTACTATTCAAACGCGGCTCACACCACACAGGTCGGACAGATGACGGTCTACTGCAACTGCTCGATCACCATGACGGGAACCAAGACCATCTACATCGTCTACACGCCGTTCGACTGCTCCGGCGGGGGTATCGACCCGTAGATCGAACGCACCTTTCTTCCCCTCTCCCAGGCGGGTCTGCCCGCTCCGGGAGAGGGGAACCCGAGATTTTCCCGAGTTCCCCTTCGGCCCTAGATCCTGCTATCCTCGTAACGTCAGGAGGCGATATGGCCGAAACCATCCGGCAGCGAGTGACCGTCCAGCCCGGCGGGGTCATCGAGATCCAGCATCCCGACCTGCCTGTCGGTGCCGAGGCGGACGTAACGATTCAAAAGGGGGAGACCCTGGTCCTCATCGAGGTCAAAAGACCTCTCGGGGAGCTCTCTTCGCTCTCCAGCTTCATCGGCCGGGGCCAGGGATGCTTCAAGAACGCGGCCGAGGTGGACGACTTCATCCGAGCGGAGCGTGACGCGTGGGAGCATTGACCCGAACGGCTGGCCAGAAGATCTACCTCGACGCCAACCTGTTCATCTACGCTCTGGAAGCCGCCGAGCCCTGGGTCGCCGT
>DATEIO010000910.1:0-4163 GCA_035278895.1 Thermoanaerobaculia bacterium
ACGGGCAGCTCGCGATTTCCGTGGTGATCGAAAAGGGCTGCTCGGCGGGTGGATCGGGATAGTCATAGGAAAAATAATTGATCATCTCCTCGATGCGCACCGCGTCGTGCGGAGGACCCTGGTTGGAGGTGAGGAAACGGCGGACGTTGCTGTACGAGGCACGGTCGACGTCGATCGAGAAGGTCGAGAGGGGATTGCCGAGCGTTTCGAGAAACGGATTGTCCGTGATGCGTCCGTATTCCTCGGTGTTCATCTCCACGCCGGTATCGGCGACAGAAGCTCTCTCCTGCAAGGGCGCGGCGCCCATGCCCCCCATGACCGCTGAGGGAATCTCCGAAGGAGAGGGAGCCTTCAGCTTCGCACAGGAGATCGCGGCGAGCAGCAGGGCCGCGGCCAAGGAGAGCATCAGGAAGGGGGATCGAAACGGATTCTTGCGGCGGCTTTGCATGGAAGCCTCCTTTACCCTGGTATAGACACCGAACGGGCCTTTAAGGAAATCGCGGTCAGGCGGCGTGGATGGGCTCCTTGCGCTCGCTCAAGTGGCGCGGCTCGCGCTGGGCGATGAAGGCGAGGAGCTCGGCCACGATCGCGAGCGCCACCTGCCGCGGTCCGTCGGCGCCGAGATCGAGCCCCACCGGCCCGAAGACCCGTTCCATCTCTGTAGGGCCCGTTCCGATCTCGCGCAGGATGCTCTCCGTCCGGGCCCGCGGACCCAGGAGACCCACGTAAGGCAGGCCTGCCGCGAGCAGCCGCCGCGTCCATTCGCGGTCATGAAGCAAAGAATGGGTTTTCACCACCGCGAGAGACCGGGCGGCGGGAGGCGGGACGATCCCCGGGTCTTCAGGCCGTCCCAGCAGCCGCTGAGCCGCCTGCGGGAACCACGTGGGGTCCAGCAGCGCCGGGCGGTGGTCGATGACGGTGACGCGGAAACCGGCATCCGCCGCGTAGGCCACGAGCGGCCGGGCGTCGTCCCCGGCGCCACAGACGATCAAGTGGGGCGGGGGAGGCTGTACCTCGACGAAGATCCCCCGTCCGTCCACCGTCTGAACGGCCGACCGGCCTCCCGGCAACAGACCGCGCGCCGCCTCGGCCGCGAGCCGGTCGAGCTCCGCCGATCCCAGGGTGCCGTCCGTCCCCTCCGGGCCCAGAACCAGGGTGGCTCCCGAACCCTCGCCCTCAACGACGGTGAGGATCGCGAACGGAGAATCACCTGCCAGAAGCTCCCGCAGACGGTCTGCCAGCTCCGCCAGCGGCCCCTCGGTGGCCGGCTGAATGAAGACGTCCACGAGGCCGTTGCAACCCAGCCCGAGACCCCAGACCACGTCCTCGTCCGCCCCGGTGCTGTAGTGCCGCAGGCTGGGCGTTCCCGTCTCCATCACAGCCCTGGCGACTTCGCGCACGTCGGCCTCCAGGCAGCCGCCGCTCACGCTGCCCAGGGTACTCCCCGTGTCTTCGATAAGGAACTTGGCGCCGGGCCGGCGATAGCCCGAGCCGACGATACGCACAACCGTGGCAAGCGCCGCCCGCCGCCCCGCCGCCTTAAGCTCGGCGAGCCGAGAGAGGATCTCTGCGGTTTCCTTCCAGTGGTTCATGCCGGCCCCGGGGCAAAAGATACGCCCGGCGTCCTGTGGTTTCAAGGGGGCGCACCAAGGTAGAATGTTCTGGCTTGGAGTTGTTTGGTTACCTGGATGAGGAACTTGGCACCAGGAAGGAACTTTGGGAGACTCCTCTGTAGTATCCTGGATCAGGAGAAAGAGATGGCAGCCCATTCCGTCACACTTCGGCTCCCGGCTCCGCTCTACGAGCGGTACCAGCAACGTGCCAAGGAGACTCACCGCAGCATTGAAGCGGAGCTTTTGGATGCTGTGGCGACGGCAGCACCGGAAGAAGAGAAACTACCTCAGGATCTAGCTGATGCCGTCTTGGGTCTCGAAACCCTCGATGACGAAGCGCTCTGGCGCGCTGCTCAACAGACTTTCCCCCCTGAGGCCAGCAGCCGCCTGGAAGCCCTTCATTTCAAACGTCAGGATGAGGGACTGACCGTAGCCGAGCAAGAAACGGCTGCACAGTTGGTTCGACAATACGAGCGCACCATGCTGGTGCGAGCTCACGCGGCCAAACTGCTGAAGCAACGCGGCCATGACATCTCCGGGCTCGTCGCCAAGCGATGAGCTCGGGCTACGTCCCTCAAAATCTCCGCCAGCGTGTTGCCGATCAGGCACGGCATCGTTGTGGCTATTGCCTGACTCAGGCCGCCATCGTGGGCTCGCCCATGGAAGTAGAGCATCTCTTCCCTCGGTCGTTGGGTGGCCTTACCGTCGAGGACAATCTCTGGCTGACCTGCTCGCTATGCAACGAGCATAAAGGAACCAGAATTGCCGGTGAAGATCCTCAGACCGGCTTGTTGGTGCGGTTGTTCAATCCTCGGCATCAACCCTGGCAGGAACATTCCACATGGATCGATTCCGGTACGTGGATTCTCGGGAGGACTGCTGTTGGGCGCGCTACGGTGAATGCTCTCCAGCTCAATCGCCCCTCCCTCGTTGAGGCGAGAAGGATCTGGGTAGAGGCCGGTTGGCATCCTCCCGAGGATTGAAGCGATCCCCCAGCGCCCGCCCCAAAGCCTCCAAACTCTCCAGGTTGTGCACCGGCCGGTGCTCGTCCACATTCGGCAACAACGCCCGCACCCCCTGCGCCCGCGGTTGGAATCCCTCCCACCGCAGCAGTGGGTTGAGCCAGATCAACCTGCGGCAGGAGCGGTGAAGCCGATCGGCTTCGGCTTCCAGGCCGGGCTCGGGGTCGCGGTCGAGGCCGTCGGTGACGAGGAGGACCACGGCTCCTTGACCCAGGACGCGGCGCGACCAGGTGCGGTTGAAGTCGTGGAGGCAGGCGCGCAGGCGGGTTCCTCCGGACCAGTCCAGGACCTCCTGGCCGCAGCGGGCGAGCGCTTCGTCCACGTCGCGGCGGCGGAGAATGCGCGTCACGTTGGTCAAGCGGGTGGCGAAGAGGAAGGCGTGGACGCGGGTGCGGACGGCGAGGAGGGCGTGCAGGAAGTGGAGGAGCATCTCGGAGTAGCGCCCCATGGACCCGGAGATGTCACAGAGAACGACCAGCGGCGGCGGCTTAAGGACGCGCGTTCGGAAGCGCAGCGGGGCCAGGTCCCCGAAGGTCTTGCGGCTTTCGCGCACGGTGCGCGCGAGGTCGAGGCGCTCGCCGTGGGGATCGGGCACGTAGCGCCGGGTGCGGACCGGGCGGAGAGCCACGGCCATCCGGGCGACGATCCGCTTGGCGCGGGCGAGCTCGTCGGCGCTCATCTGGTCGAAGTCGCGCGTGCGCAGGACCTCGTCGGCGGAGAAGGTGAGCGCGGCGTCGAATTCGACGCGCTCCGGCGGAGCGGTTCCGGTCGGCGACGGCGGGCGCCACGCCTCGGCCACCCGGCGCGACACCGTGGAGGCCGGGGGAACGCGGATCTGCGGCAGCATCTGCTCCAGGATGGGGTTCATGGCGCCCGGATCGCGCCAGAACAGGCGGAACGCCTGATCGAACAGCTCGAAATCCTCCGGACGCTTGACCAGGACGGCGTGGAGGGCCCAGTAGAGCTCTTCGCGATGGAAGATTTCGATGGCAGACGCGGCGGCCAAAGCGTCCAGAGCGCTCGCCGGACCGAGGCGGAGACCGGCGCCGCGCAGGAGGCGGGTGAAGTGGACGACGTTTTCCGCGAGCTTGGAGGTCACGGCCCGGCCGGCTCTTCCGCCAGCGCCTCCCGCAACATCGCGGCCACCGGCGCTCCCGCCGTCTTCTCGATGTCGTCCTGGTACTTCAGAAGCACGCCCAGGGTCGCGTTCACGGTGCCGGGGTCCAGAGAAACCTGATCGAGCGCCAGGAGGGAGCGCGCCCAGTCGATCGTTTCGGCGACTCCGGGCAGCTTGAACAGGTCGGCGGTACGCAGCCTTTGGACGAAGCGGACGATCTGCGCGGCGAGCGATTCGGAGAGCTCGGGGGCGCGCAGGCGGAGGATCTCGAGCTCGCGGGCCGCGTCCGGATAATGAATCCAGTGATAGAAACAGCGCCGCTTCAGCGCGTCGTGGATCTCACGCGTGCGGTTCGAGGTGAGCACCACGATCGGTGGCGACGGCGCGCGCACCGTGCCGATCTCGGGAATC
>DATEIO010000911.1:0-4287 GCA_035278895.1 Thermoanaerobaculia bacterium
GAGCGCGCCACGGAGCGCGCCTCCTGGGCGCCGCGGAATCACCACACCGCCGTCGAGTACGAAGGCAAGGTGTGGCTCCTGGGCGGCTGGGGGCAGGCGGGTGCCAAAGAAGGAAATCTGAACGACGTGTGGTCGTCCACGGACGGAGTCACCTGGCGGCCTGCCACCGGGCAGGCGCCGTGGCTCCCCAGAAACGGCCACACGAGCGTCGTGTTCCAGAACAAGCTCTGGGTGATCGGCGGCTGGAGCCACTTCATCGGCGGCACCAGCGTGAACGATCTGTGGTCCTCGGGCGGGTGAGCTTCATTCAATCAGGAGGTTCTTCGATGTTCGCAAAATCCGATCGATCCCGAGCAGCCGTTCTGCTGCTCCTTCTCTGCTCTCTCTGGGCCCTCCCGGCGCTCGCGTCGGACACGCCCGCCCCGGCGAGCGTCACGGTCGCCGGGAGCCTGCAGTCGGAGCTCGGCTGCGGGGGTGACTGGCAGCCCGACTGCGCCGAAACCCACCTGACCTACGACGCGGACGACGACGTCTGGCAGGGGACCTTCGACCTTCTGGCCGGCAGCTATGAATACAAGGCGGCCTTGAACGATTCGTGGGACGAGAACTACGGCGCCAACGCCGCGAGAAACGGCGGCAACATCGGCTTGAATCTCTCCACGGACGGCGCAGTCAAGTTCTATTACTCCCACAACACCCACTGGATCACCAGCAACCGGAACGCGGTGATCGCGACCGCTCCCGGCAGCTTCCAGTCCGAGATCGGCTGCCCGGGCGACTGGCAGCCCGACTGCCTCCGCTCCTGGCTCCAGGACCCGGACGGCGACGGCATCTACACCTTCTCGACCCGCTCGATCCCGGCCGGCGACTACGAGGTCAAGGTCGCGATCAACGAAAGCTGGTCGGAGAACTATGGACAGAATGGCGAATCAAACGGCGCGAACATCGCCTTCACCGTAGCGTCGGACTGCGCCGAGACGGTCTTCTCCTACAACGCCACAACCCACGTGCTCACGATTTCGGCCGGAGGCGGGATCCAGCAGCCGAGCAGTGTGACGATCGCCGGCAGCCTCCAGTCCGAGTTGGGCTGCTCCGACGATTGGCAGCCCGCCTGCTCCAACACCCACCTGACCTTTGACGCGGCCGACGGCGTCTGGCAGGGGACCTTCAACCTCCCCGCCGGAAGCTGGGAGTACAAGGCGCCCTTGAACGACTCGTGGGACGAGAACTACGGCGCCAACGCCACGCAAAACGGCCCGAACATCCCGCTGACCACGACCGAGGCAGGCGACGTCAAGTTCTATTACGATCACGCCACCCACTGGGTGGCCGACAACAAGAGCAAGGTGATCGCCACGGCCCCCGGAAGCTTCCAGTCCGAGCTCGGGTGCCCGGGCGACTGGCAGCCGGACTGCCTCCGTTCCTGGCTCCAGGATCCGGACGGCGACGGGATCTACACGTTCTCGACCCGGAGCATTCCGCCCGGCAACTACGAGGTCAAGGTCGCGATCAATGAAAGCTGGTCGGAAAACTACGGAGCGAACGGCGCGCGCGACGGCGCCAACATCTTCTTCTCGGTGCCCAGCGCCTGCACTGAGATCTTCTTCTCCTACGACGCGGCGAGCCACGTGCTGACCGTCTCCGCCACCGGTGCCCCGCGCGGCAACATCACCCGCGCCCAGGCCTACTGGGTGACGGAAGACACGATCGCCTGGAACCCCGGCGCGGTCGACGCCTCCTGGACGGTCGCGCTCCACGCAGATCCCGAAGGGGACCTGGAGCTCACGCCGGAAGGGGTCGAGGGCGGGGTCACCATCCCGCTCGTCTACGATCCGGCGGGTCTCTCCGCCGAGGTCAAGGAGAAGTTCCCGCACCTCTCCGCCTTCAAGGCGTTCAAGATCCCGGCCGAGCACCTGGACGAGGTGCCCGCGATCTTGAAGGGCCAGATCGCCGTCTCGGCCAAGGACGCGAGCGGAACGCTGGTCGACGCCACGTCGCTCCAGATCCAGGGCGTGCTCGACGACCTCTATACCTACACGGGGAAGCTCGGGCCCAGCTTCGCGCCCGACATGACGCCCACCCTCCAGGTCTGGGCGCCCACGGCGCGGTCGGTCAAGCTCCAGCTCTTCGACGACTCGACCTCCGCCACCCCGATGAACGTCCACGACATGACGCTCGATCCCGAGACGGGCGTGTGGACGATCACGGGCGGCCGGAGCTGGGTCGGCAAGTACTACCTCTACGAGGTCGAGGTCTTCGTCCGGGGGACGGGCCAGGTCGAGACCAACGTGGTGACCGATCCGTACTCCGTCTCCCTTTCGGAAAACAGCCAGCGGAGCCAGATCCTCTCGCTCGACGCTCCGGCCTGGAAGCCCGCGGGGTGGGACACCTACACGAAGCCCGCGCTCGCGGCGTTCGAGGACATCGTCCTCTACGAGCTCCACATGCGCGACTTCAGCGTGAACGATCCGAGCGTGCCTGAGGAATTGAAGGGCACCTACCGGGCCTTCACCCTGAACGATTCGAACGGCATGCGGCACCTGCGCTCGCTCGCCCAGGCCGGCCTGACGCACGTCCACCTGCTGCCGGTCTTCGACATCGCGACGATCAACGAGGACAAGTCGAAGTGGAAGGAGCCGGCGGGCGACCTGTCGAGCTTCCCGCCCGATTCCGAGGAGCAGCAGGCCCGGGTGACCGCGGTCGCCGACGAGGACGCCTTCAACTGGGGCTACGACCCGTGGCACTACACGGTGCCCGAGGGGAGCTACTCGACCGATCCCGACGGTCCGGCGCGCATCCTCGAGTTCCGCAAGATGGTGCAGGCGCTGAACCAGAACGGCCTCCGGGTGGTGATGGACGTGGTCTACAACCACACCAACTCCTCGGGGCAGAACGACAAATCGGTGCTCGACAAGATCGTGCCCGGCTACTACCACCGGCTGAACGCGGACGGCAACGTGGAGACCAGCACCTGCTGCCAGAACACGGCCTCCGAATTCAACATGATGGAAAAGCTGCTGATCGATTCCGTGGTCACCTGGGCCACCGCCTACAAGGTGGACGGTTTCCGCTTCGACCTGATGGGCCACCACATGAAACGGAACCTGCTGAACCTCCGGGCGGCGCTCGACGCGCTGACCGTGGCCGAGGACGGAGTGGACGGCAAGAAGATCTACCTCTACGGCGAGGGCTGGAACTTCGGCGAGGTGGCCAACAACGCCCGCGGCGTGCAGGCGACCCAACTCAACATGGCGGGCACCGGCATCGGCACCTTCAGCGACCGTCTGCGCGACGGCGTGCGGGGTGGCGGACCGTTCTCCGGCATCCAGGAGCAGGGTTTCCTGACCGGCCTTTACTACGACCCGAACGCCACCAACCAGGGCTCGGCACAGGACCAGCTCAACCGGCTCCTGCTCCTCTCCGACTGGATCCGCGTGGGCCTCGCCGGCAACCTGGCCGACTACACGCTCGAAGACCGGAACGGCAACGTCGTCACCGGAAAACAGATCGATTACAACGGCCAGCCGGCCGGCTATACCCAGGACCCGCAGGAAGTCATCTCCTACATCGAGGCGCACGACAACGACACGCTGTTCGACGCCATCCAGCTGAAGGCCCCGGTTTCGACGATCATGGCCGACCGGGTGCGCATGCAGAACCTGGGGATGAGCATCCTCGCCTTCGGGCAGGGTATTCCGTTCTACCACGCGGGGGTCGAGCTACTGCGCTCGAAGTCCCTGGACCGCAACAGCTACAACTCGGGCGACTGGTTCAACAAGCTCGATTTCACCCGCCAGACGAACAACTGGGGCGTGGGCCTGCCGCCCGCGCGGGACAACCAGGCGAACTGGCCGATCATGCAGCCGCTCCTGGCCAATCCGGCCTTGAAGCCGCAGAACGGCCACATCGAGCAGGCCTACCTCCACTTCCTCGAAGCGCTTGCGATCCGCAAGAGCACCCCGCTCTTCCGGCTCCGCACGGGCGAGGAGATCGAGGAGAAGGTCAGGTTCCACAACACCGGGCCCGGCCAGATCCCGGCCTTCATCGTGATGAGCATCGAGGACGCGGAGGGCACGGTCGACCGGGCCCACGACCTGGTTCTCGTGGGAATCAACGCCAACGACCAGGATCAGTTCATCGCCATCTCCGAGCTGGCGGGCAAGGTGCTCACGCTCCACCCCCTCCAGGTGGATTCGTTCGATCCGTGGGTCCGCACCTCGTCCTTCGGCATCGCGACCGGCACCCTCGCGGTGCCCAAGCGCACGGCCGCCGTGTTCTGGTCCTACC
>DATEIO010000912.1:0-3991 GCA_035278895.1 Thermoanaerobaculia bacterium
CTGGAGCTCGGGCTCTGGGTGGCCGACGGGTTCTACCAGGAGTACGGCGGCGCACCGTCGGCCGGGGTGGTGATCGGGATCGGCAGGATCCACGGGCGCGACGTGGTCGTGGTGTCGAACGACGCCACGGTCAAGGCCGGCGCCTGGTTCCCCCTGACCTGCAAGAAGGTGCTGCGGGCCCAGGAGATCGCCCTCGAAAACCGGCTGCCCATCGTCTATCTGGTGGACTCAGCGGGCGTCTTCCTCCCCCTCCAGGACGAGATCTTTCCGGACAAGGAGCACTTCGGCCGGGCCTTCTACAACAACGCCCGGTTGTCCGCCGAGGGGATCTTCCAGATGGCCGCCATCATGGGATCCTGCGTGGCCGGCGGAGCGTACCTGCCGATCATGAGCGACGAGTGCCACATCGTGGAGGGGACAGGCTCGATCTTCCTCGCGGGCTCCCACCTCGTTCAGGCAGCGATCGGGGAGAGGATCGACAACGAGGAGCTGGGCGGCGCCTTCGTCCAGTGCGACGTCTCGGGCGTGGTGGATCACCGCCATCCGGACGACGCCTCGTGCCTGGAGAAGATCCGCAGCCAGTTCGCCCAGATTGCGGAAGGCGCGCGCGCTCCCTTTGCCCGGAGGGAGCCGGTCGAGCCCCTGTACCCGGCCGAGGACCTCTACGGAATCCTGCCGATCGACCGCTCCCGCCCCTATGACGCCCACGAGCTCCTGGCGCGGCTTCTGGACGGCAGCGAATTCGACGAGTACAAGGCGACCTACGGCCAGACGCTCGTCTGCGGCACAGGGTGGATCGAAGGGCACGCCGTGGGGATCGTGGCCAACCAGCGCTCGATCGTCCCCCGCAAGACCGGCACCGGCGCGGGAGACAAGGAGCTCCAGATCGGCGGCGTCATCTACTCGGACTCCGCGGACAAGGGGGCCCGCTTCGTCGAGCTCTGCAATCAGAAGAAGATTCCCCTTCTGTTCCTCCAGGACGTGACCGGCTTCATGGTGGGGAGCCGCGCCGAGCGGGGCGGCATCATCAAGGACGGCGCGAAGATGGTGAACGCCGTGGCCAACTCGACCGTCCCCAAGATTACCCTCTTCGTAGGGAACTCCTACGGCGCGGGCAACTACGCCATGTGCGGCAAGGCCTACGGTCCGCGCTTCGTCTATGCCTGGCCTTCAGCCTCGATCTCGGTGATGGGCGGCGAGCAGGCGAGCCGGACGCTCCTGTCGATCCAGCTCAAGAACCGGGGCGCGGACGTGAGCGAGGAGGAGAAGAAGCAGCTTCTCTCCGAGATCCAGGCCCGCTACGCCGCCGCCATGGACCCCCGCTACGCCGCCGCCCGCCTCTGGGTGGACGCGATCATCGATCCGGCCCAGACGCGGGCGGTGATCGGCCGCTCGCTCGCCTGCGCGGCGATGAACCCGGAGATTCCGGAGTTCAGGACGGGGGTGCTGCAGACGTAACCTACCCCGTATCCCACCGCTTGAGAACCATCTGGATTTCGTCGCGGTGGGTGCTCTCGTCGCGAATCAGGTCGTCGAACTCGACGGCCAGGCCATAGTGGCCGAGGGCTTCAGCCTGGCGGCGGCGCAGGACGTAGCGGGAGATGGTCTCGATCTCGTCCTCGAGAGCGTTCCTGAGCATCTCCTTGGCGTCCTTGGCCGGCTTGACGGGGCCTGGGATGGTCGTCGGGATGCCTCCCAGGGCGACGATCTTGTCGGCCAGGAGCTGGGCGTGACCGAGCTCGTCCGGGATCTCCGCCTCGAAGAACTGGCGCAGCTCCATGCGCCACTGCCCCTGCACCTGGCTCGCGTAGGTGCGGTAGGTGATCACCGCCGAGTATTCACGGGAGAGGTCCAGGTTCAACCCCTTCAGGAACTCCTCGTGAGAGATGTTGGCGGATCCGTCGCCGCCGTTGCCTCCGGCGTTCCGCTCCCCGTCATCCCCCTTCTTCTTCTTCAAAAGACCCTCTTTTTTTGCCATGGGACTCCATTCTCCTTTCGCGCTTCCGGAGACGGCGTCTGCAATTTCCCGGCCGTCTCCTCCCTCGACAGAGCACAGCTTACACCCGTGCTAATCTTTGCCGCCTATGAAATCGATCCGGATCGGCAACGGCCAGGGATTCTGGGGGGACAACGTGGACGCGCCCGTGGAGCTGCTCCGCGGCGGTCCGATCGACTACATCGGCATGGACTACCTGGCGGAAGTCACGCTGTCGATCATGATGCGCCAGAAGCTCAAGAATCCGAAGCTCGGCTACGCCACGGACTTCATCGGCTTCGTCCGCCGCGTGCTCCCGGAGCTTCTGGAGAGGAACGTCCGCGTGATCACCAACGCCGGGGGCCTGAATCCCCGCGCCTGCCGGAACCGGATCTTCGAGGTGGCCAAAGACCTTGGAGTCACGGGCCTGCGCATCGGCGTCGTCGAGGGGGACGACCTCCTGCCGCGCTTGAAGGACCTGATCGCGGCGGGGCATCCTCTCAAAAACATGGAGACCGGCGAGCCCATGGAGAAGATCGTCGGCCAGGTGATGAGCGCGAACGCGTACCTGGGCGCCTGGCCCGTGGTCGAGGCGCTCTCCAAGGGAGCCCACATCGTGCTCTGCGGGCGCGTCACCGACACGGCGCTCGCGCTCGCCCCCGCGATCCACGAGTTCGGCTGGGGCGCGGAGGACTGGAACCGCCTGGCCGCGGGCACGATCGCCGGGCACATCATCGAGTGCGGAGCCCAGTGCACGGGCGGCAACTTCAGCCGATTCTGGGAGGTGCCCGACCTGTGGAACGTGGGCTATCCCGTGGTCGAGATCCGCGAGGACGGCGCCTTCGTGGTGACCAAGCACGAGGGGACGGGCGGCATGGTGACGGTCGACACGGTCGCCGAGCAGCTCGTCTACGAGATGGGCGACCCCAAGGGCTACATCACGCCGGACGTGACCGCCGACTTCACCTCGATCCGTCTGCGCCAGGACGGCAAGGATCGGGTCGAAGTCTCCGGCATCGAGGGCCGTCCCAAGACCCCGTTCCTGAAGATCTCGGGCTCGTATCTCGCGGGCTACAAGGCGAGCGGGCAGATCACCCTCTCCGGCCCCCGGGCCGTCGAGAAGGCGAAGCTCGCGGCGGAGATCGTGTGGAAGCGCCTGGAACGGGCGGGCATCGTTTTCCCCGAGGAGAACCGCGAGACCGAGCTGCTGGGCACCGGGGCGTGTCTGCCCGGAATCTTCGAGGCACCCCAGGAGATCCCCGAGGTCGTGCTCCGCCTGGGCGTGCGCGACACCGACTCCGCCCGGGTGGAGCGGTTTGGCAAGGAGATCGCGCCGCTCGTGACCGCCGGGCCTCCGGGCGTGACCGGCTTTGCCGGGGGCCGGCCCAAGCCGCAGGAGATCGTGGCCTACTGGCCGGCGCTCCTCGCCCGTGAGGAGGTGGAGGGCCGGATCGAAGTCACGGTGGAGGAGGTTTGAGCGACCGGTCCTTCCTCCTCGCCTGGTACGGCGGATTGCTCGCGGGGCTCCTCCCCATCCTGCTCCTGGGCTTTCTCTACAGCGCGTTCGCCGACCGTATCGCCTTCGCCGGCTGGGCCCTCCTCTTCGCCGCCCTCTGGGTGGTGCTGCTGCGCTATGGGATGGGAGCGGGATGGCCCGCGCCGCGCCTCTGGGGAGCGATGGCGCTGCTCCTCGCCGCAGCCTTCGCGGCCTTCGCGGCGCTCGAAAAAGAGCACGGGGAGATCCTGGACCTGGGATTCCGCGCCGTGCTCCCCGGGATCTATCATCCCAACGCCACCGCGCCCCGGACCGCGTGGGGGATCGCGGCGGTGTTCGCCGTCCTCGGGGCTTTGTCGTTCGGCTTTGGTGTCTTCAAAAAGAGAGAGGCTTGAATGAGAGTACCGCTTGGCCGGATCGCCCACGCGCGCTCGGGCGACAAGGGAGATGCGAGCAACGTCGGCCTGATCGCCGAGACGCCGGAGCTCTATGAGCACATCCGCGGGCAGGTGACGGCCGAG
>DATEIO010000913.1:0-8401 GCA_035278895.1 Thermoanaerobaculia bacterium
CGACTCGGCCTCCGCGTCCTGCCGCATGGTGCGGAGCTTCCACAGCGTGAACGGCCGCTGCCCGCGGCCCACCCGCGTCTGCCGGTAGAGGATGCCGCCCGGCGAGGTGAGGCGCACGGCCACGGCGCAGGCCGCCAGGAGCGGCAGGGCCAGGAGGAACAGGACCGCGGCCCCGAGAAGGTCGAGCAGGCGCTTCAAGGGCCAGTTGATCCGCCATTCCGACTCCCGCACCACCTCGATCAGCGGCAGGTCGTGCACCCAGCGGTAGCGCATCCGCCCGATCAGGCTCTCGAAAGGGCCCGGGAGGAGCAGCACGTTCGTGTGGTCCGGCCGGGTGCCGGCCAGGCCGTCGATCAGCCGCGTCTGCCACGACTCGCCACTGTCCGCGAGGATGATGTCCTCCACCCGCCCTTCCGCGAGGAGCGCCGGCAGGTCCTCGGGGGAGCCGAGGCAGACCCCGAGCGCCGGCTCCTCGCCTGGCGCCGGCGGCGTCTCGCCCGGGAGGGGGACGAAGCCCACCACCCGGAGGCCGTGCCAGCGGTGGAGCGAGAGGGCGAGCGCGATCTCCCGCGCGGCCGAGCCGCTCCCCACGATCGCCACCTGCCGCTCCCGCTGCCGCTCCGTCCGGTCGAGCGCGATCCGCCACAGGAAGAGGAGCAGGAAATCGAACACCACGAAGAGCAGCAGCACCGAGCGGGGGAACAGGCGGCTGGCAAAAAACCACCAGCCCGTGAGCGCGAACGCCTGGAGCGCCGAGGCCCCCAGGAGCCGCCGGGCCATCTCGGACCGCGCCCGCGGCCGCGGCGGATCGTAGAACCCGAAGAAGTACAGGGTCGCGAACTGCACGAGCACCACCACCAGCCACTCCCGCGCGAAAAGCTCCAGGCGGTCCCCCGGCAGCAGCCCCCGGGTGAAGGGGATCGGCACGTGCAGGCGGACCTGGAACGCGGCCCAGAGGGAAGCGATCGCGGCGGCGCCGTCGCCGATCAGCCGGAGCGTCCGGCGGGTCGAGGTCATGGCGCGGACTCTATACGAAAGGTGAGGGGAGCCCCGCCCCGGAGCCGTTCTCTTGACGGCCGGGGGCCTGCGGAATACTCTGCCCTCGCCAAGGAGATCACGGTGCGAAAATTTCTTACACTCGGGTTGTTCCTCTGGATCGGGCTCGCAGGCGCAGCCGGCGCCCAGGAAGAGGGGAGCCTGCGCTTCGAAAAGACCGTCGCCTGGACGACGGGCAAGCTCCTGGACGTCGGCGCCACCGTCGGCCCCGTGCGGATCGGCAAGGTCGAATTCTCGAACGAAGGCAAGGGCGGCGGCTCGATCGCCAGCCGCATCCGCGGCGGCGGCGCGTCGGACACCCAGACCACGCTCCGGGCCAGCTTCGACGGCGAAAATCCCAAGGAGGACGAGTGGGTGGTCACCTTCACCCTCGAGTTCCTCGACAAGAACGGCAAGCTCATCGACCGGGCGACCGGCAAGGAAGGTTTTGAAGGAGAGGCGAAGACGGCCCGGATCGACCACCCGATCCTCGAGTACGTGGTCCCGATGATCGACAAGGTCCGGATCAAGCTCGAGGCCCGGTTCGACTAGGGGGACGCCGCCCTCCCGGCATCATGAAAGTCACCGAGCATCTGGCGAACGCCAAACAGCCGCTCATCAGCTTCGAGATCATCCCACCCCTGCGCGGCGGCAACGTGCAGGGGCTTCTCGGGCTGATCGACGACCTCGTCAAGTACCACCCGCCGTTCATCGACATCACGAGCCACGCGGCCGAGGTCATCTACGAAGAGACGTCCTCGGGCATCCAGCGCCGCGTCAAGCGCAAGCGGCCGGGAACGCTCGGGGTCTGCGCGTTGATGCAGAACAAGTATCACATCGACGCCGTTCCCCACATCCTCTGCCAGGGCTTCACCCGCGAGGAGACCGAGGACTTCCTGATCGAGCTGCGTTACCTGGGGATCGACAACGTCCTGGCCGTCCGCGGCGACGACAGCGGCTTCAAGAAGCCCCTCCAGTTCGGGCGGAGCGCCAACGCCTACGCCTGCGATCTGGTCAAGCAGATCGCGGCCATGAACCACGGCCGGTATCTCGAAGAGGATCTTTTGGACGCCGAGCCCACCAACTTCTGCGTCGGCGTCGGCGGCTATCCCGAAAAGCACTTCGAAGCGCCCAACCTGCAGAGCGACGTCCGCCACGTCAAAGACAAGATCGAAGCCGGGGCCGACTACGTCGTGACCCAGATGTTCTTCGACAACCGGCACTACTTCAAATACCTGGACCTCTGCCGCGAGCAGGGCGTCCAGGCGCCGATCATCCCGGGCTTGAAGATCTTGACCGGCGCCAAGCAGCTCACCTCGATCCCACGGACCTTCTTCGTGGACATCCCCTCGGAGCTCGCCGACGAGGTGCTCGCCGCCAAACCCGAGCACGTCGTGGACATCGGCGTGGAGTGGGCCCTGAAGCAGACCCAGGAGCTTCTCGACAAGGGCGTGCCCTCGGTGCACTTCTACGTGATGCAGAGCGCCGCGGCGATCAAGAAGCTGATGGCGCGGTTGAAGCTCTGACACGGACTGACAAGGACTTTCACGGACGAACACGGACCGGCGCTCTGTCCGTGAAAGTCCGTGTCAGTCCGTGCTCGTCCTACCGGTACACCTTCTCCCCGATCTGCAGCTCCTCGACCCAGACGAGCTCGCAGGCCCCCGGGCCGGAGTCCGTCCGCGAAAGCGAGCTCTTCCAGTTGTAGCCGTCGGCCATCGAAGCGTTCACCAGGAGGCCGCTCACGCGGACCTCGTCGCCTTCGTCCACCGAAAGGAGGGCCCGGCGCACGTTGGGGCTTCCGGGAATCATGTGCATGTTCGAGGAGTGGTGCTGGATGTAGCGCAGGTCGAGCTCCCGGGTGGGGACGCGCCAGTAGTAGAAGCGCGCGGACTGGTCGTAGCTGATCTGCGACTTGTAGGGCTCCTCGGGCAGATCCCCCCAGGTGAGGGCCAGGTCCACCGGGGAGAGGAACGCCCCGCCGTCCAGACGGTAGCGCTCCGCGCCCGCGACCACGGCCGAAACCTCGAAATCGGCCAGCGGCGCCAGGGTCACCGTCCCCTTCCGGGTCTCGATCTCGAAAGCCTCCTCGTCGGTCTCCTCCTGGTACGGCTCTTCGGACCAGTCCACGGGATCGCCGGCTCCCGCCGCGCTCGGCCGCGAGACGAGCCAGTATCCGGCGAAGACCACCGCGACGAGGAGGAGCCAGAGCCTGTTCATGATCCGCTGGAGGCGGAGTATACGCGCAGAAGGCGTAGAGTTGCAGATCGAGGAGGAGATGCCATGTACCTGATCCGCGACATCTTCCGTTGCAAGCCCGGCAAGGCCGGGGCCCTGGCCCGGATGTTTTTGAAGACCGTGCCGTCGATGGAGAAGGAGGACGGGTTCCGCAACTGCCGGGTGATGACCGACTACGTCGCCACCTACTGGACCGTCGTCCTCCAGGCCGAGGTGGACGACATCGCAAAGTTTGACGGCCACATGAAGAAATTCGGCTCCCGCCCCGAGGTCAAGGAGGCCCTGGCCGGCTACATGGACCTGGTCGACGGCGGCCACCGGGAGATCTACAGGATCGTCGAGTAGAGGGGCCGGGCAGGGGGCTTTGACATCCCCCGCCCCCTCCCGATATCCTTGCCCCTGCATTACGAGCGGCCCGGCTTCAAGCCGGGCTCGGCAACCTGGGACGGACACCCAAGGTGCCCTCTCGCTGACGAAGCGAGGATGCGGCCGCCAACGGCGGCAAAAAAGTGTCCGCGGTCGAAAGCCCGTCTCGTGATGCTCGCGAGTCGGGTTTTTTGTTTTGCACGAGAGGAGAGAGACGTGACCGATCCGGTTTTCAACGTACCCGTTCCCCCGCGCCCCGCGGATGTCGACGAGCGCACCGCCCGTCTGCTTGCGGCGCTTTCCGAGCGCATCCTGGTTCTGGACGGCGCGACCGGCACCGCGCTCCAGGGGGTCACCTTGACCGCCGCGGACTTCGGCGGCCCCGAGCTCGAAGGGTGCAACGAGAACCTCTGCGCCACCCGGCCGGACGTGGTCGACGGCGTCCACGAGGGGTATCTCTCGGTGGGCTGCGACGTCGTGGAGACCAACTCCTTCGGCGGCACGCCTCTCGTGCTCGGCGAATACGGCCTGTCCGACCAGGCTTATGAGCTCAACCGCCTGTCCGCCGCCATCGCCCAGGGCGCCTGCGCCCGGTACGACACGCCGGAGAAGCCCCGGTTCGTCTGCGGCTCCATGGGGCCGACCACCAAGGCGATCTCGGTGACGGGCGGCATCACGTTCGAGGAGCTGATCGAGCACTTCCGCGTCCAGGCGCTGGGCCTGATGGCGGGCGGCGCGGACTACCTGCTGCTCGAAACCGCGCAGGACACCCGCAACGTCAAGGCGGGCCTGATCGGAATCGAGCGGGCGTTTGCCCAAGCCGGCTGGAAGATCCCCGTGGCCGTCTCCGCCACCATCGAGACCACCGGCACCATGCTCGGCGGGCAGGACGCGGAGGCGCTCGCCGTCTCGCTCCTCCATGCGGACCTTCTCTATGTGGGTTTGAACTGCGCCACGGGCCCGGAGCTGATGACCGACCACGTGCGCACGCTCTCGGAGATCTGCCGCACGCGGGTCGCCTGCGTGCCCAACGCGGGCCTTCCCAACGAAGAGGGGAAGTACACCGAAGGGGCGGACGTCTTCGAGCGCGTCTTCTCCCGCTTCCTGGACGCCGGGTGGCTCAACCTCGTGGGCGGCTGCTGCGGCACCACGGGCGCGCACGTGGCGGCGCTTTCGCGGCTCGTCGAAGGCCGCAAGCCGCGGCCGGTTCCGCACCACCGGCGCAGCCTCGTCTCGGGTTTGGAAGCGGCCGAGCTCTCCGAGGCGCAGCGCCCCGTGCTCGTGGGCGAGCGCACCAACGTGCTCGGCAGCCGCAAGTTCAAGGGGCTCATCCAGGCCGCCCAGCATGAGGCCGCGGCCGAGGTGGGCCGCGCCCAGGTCAAGGCGGGCGCGCAGATCCTCGACGTCTGCCTCCAGGACCCGGACAGAAACGAGATCGCCGACATGGAGGGCTTCCTCGACCGGCTGATCCGCCTCGTCAAGGTCCCTCTGATGATCGATTCGACCGACGCCGCGGTCATGGAGCTCTCCCTCACCTACTGCCAGGGCAAGTCGGTCCTGAACTCGATCAACCTGGAGGACGGCCTCTCCCGCTTCCAGAAGGTCGTGCCGCTCGCCCGGCGCTTCGGCGCCGCCCTGGTCGTCGGCCTGATCGACGAGAAGGGGATGGCGGTCACTGTCGAGCGCAAGGTCGAGGTGGCGCGGCGCAGCTTCCACATCCTCGTCGAGGAGATGGGCGTGGAACCCGAGGACATCTGGTGGGACCCGCTGGTCTTTCCCTGCGGCACGGGCGACGCCGCGTACCTGGGCTCGGCGGCGCAGACCGTCGAGGGCGTGCGCGCGGTCAAAGAGCTGTTTCCGGACACGCGAACGATCCTGGGCATCTCGAAGGTGAGCTTCGGCCTGCCCAACGCGGGCCGCGAGGTGCTCAACTCCGTCTTCCTCTACCACTGTACGAAGGCCGGCCTGGACGCCGCGATCGTCAACACCGAGAAGCTTGCGCGCTACGCGGATATCCCCGCCGAGGAGCGGGAGCTGGCCGAGGCGCTGATCTTCCTCCCGGTGGGCGACGTCGAAGCCGGCACCCGGGCGGTCGAAGCCTTCACCGCCCACTTCCGCGGCCGGGCCTCCGCCGCGGCCAAGCCCCGCGCCGACCTGCCGCTCGACGAGCGCCTCGCCCGCGCCGTGGTCGAGGGGAGCAAGACGGGGCTCGAAGAGGATCTGGAGCAGGCGCTGGCCGATCCGCGCTGGCCGGCGCCGCTCGACGTCATCAATGGCCCGCTGATGGCCGGCATGAGCGAGGTGGGGCGCCTGTTCAACGACAACCAGCTCATCGTGGCCGAGGTGCTCCAGAGCGCCGAGGTGATGAAGGCCGCGGTCGCGTATTTGGAGCCCCGCATGGAGAAGGCGAGCGGCTCCGGGCGCGGCAAGGTGCTTCTCGCCACCGTCAAGGGCGACGTCCACGACATCGGCAAGAACCTGGTGGACATCATCCTTTCGAACAACGGCTTCACCGTGGTCAACCTGGGGATCAAGGTGCCGTCCGAGCGGCTGATCCAGGCCGTGCGCGAGCACCAGCCGGACGTGATCGGTCTTTCGGGGCTCCTGGTCAAGAGCGCCCAGCAGATGGTGCTCACGGCCGGAGACCTCTCGGCCGTGGGGATCGACACGCCGCTCCTCGTGGGCGGCGCGGCCCTCACCCGGCGCTTCACGCACCGGAAGATCGCCCAGGCCTACGGGGGCTTGTGCACCTACGCGAAAGACGCCATGCACGGCCTGAAGCTCGTCGAGCGGCTGCTCGACCCCGGGGCGCGCCCAAGCCTGGAGCAGGAGGTGACCACGCTGATCGAGACCGACACCGCGGACGCCGCGTCCGAGGTGGCCGAAGCCTCCGGAGAGAGCCGGGCCGCGGCAGCCGAGGTGCGGCGGGATGTCCCTGTCCCCACCCCGCCCGATCTGGAGCGGCACACGGCGGACCTCGATCTCGACAAGGTCTGGGAGTACCTGAACCCGCAGATGGTCTACGGCAAGCACCTGGGCCTCAAGGGCTCGGTCAAGCGGCTGCGGGAGGAGGGAGACCCGAAGCTCGCCAAGCTCGAAGCGGTCGTCTCCGAATTGAAGGATCTCGCCCGCGACGGCGGCATGAAGGCCCGGGCCGTGTGGCGCTTCTTTCCCGCGGAGGCGGAGGGCAACCGCCTGACGTTGAGAGATCCGAAAACCGGCGAGGCCGTGGCGTCCTGGGATCTCCCCCGCCAGTCGCGCGAGGGTGGCCTCTGCCTCACGGACTACGTGCTGCCGGGCGATCACGTCGCGCTCTTCGTCACCACGGCCGGCGACGGCGTGCGCGAGCGGGTGGAGGCGTGGAAGCACCAGGGCGAGTATCTGAAGAGCCACGCCTTCGCCGCCCTGGCCCTGGAGACCGCCGAAGCCGCCGCCGAGTACCTCCACGCCTGCATCCGCCGGGAGTGGGGCTTCGCGGATCCCGAGGATCTCGCGATGGAAGACAAGCTCGCCGCCCGCTACCGCGGCAAGCGCTACAGCTTCGGCTATCCCGCCTGTCCGGACCTCGCCTTCCAGCGCGAGCTCTTCCGGGCCCTGAAGCCCGAGGACGTCGGGGTTCACCTCACTGAAGGGGACATGATGGAGCCGGAAGCGAGCGTTTCGGCGCTCGTGTTCCATCACCCCGACGCGCGGTACTTCGGGGTGTAGCCGGAAATTCTTTCGATCTCGAAGCCGCTGCTTTGGGAGGGCGGGTCGGTGTACCATGTCCTCCCAGCCCATGCTCTGCCCCAAATGCCAGCTCGAGCAGCCGGACGGCAACGCCGAGTGCCCGCGTTGCGGTGTGCTGTTCTCCCGGCTGCGGGAGCGGGAGTCCGCGGGAGGATCGGTCTACCGTCCGCCGTCTCCGGCCGGGCGCGTGGCTGCGGAAGAGGAGCCCCGGGGCCTGGAATGGTGGAAGGCGCTGCTCTTTCCGGAGCCCGATGAGACGGACCCGGTCCGCTTCTGGGGCCGCGCGGCGCTCTACGTTTTCCTGGTCCTGTGGGGATTGCGATTCATCTTTTCGACGGTCGAAGACAACTACGTCGGCCGTTCGTTCATGCACCTGATCAATCTGCCGTTCCATGAGGCCGGCCATGTGATTTTCGGTTTCCTGGGGGACTTCGTCCGCGCCCTGGGCGGCACTCTGGGGCAGTTGCTCATTCCGTCGATCTGCCTGTGGACGTTCCTCCTGCGCACGCGCGACGTCTTCGGCGCCTCGGTCGCCCTCTGGTGGCTCGGGGAGAATTTCATGGACATCGGCCCCTACATCGCGGACGCCCGGTCGGGCCAGCTCCTCCTGCTGGGCGGGGTCACCGGCCGCGACGTGCCGGGGTATCACGACTGGGAAAACGTCCTGGGCGACCTCGGGCTCGCGCAATACGACCAGGCTCTGGGCGGGCTCTCGTACGGTTTCGGCCGGCTCCTGATGCTCGCCGCGTTCGCCTGGGGCGGGTGGGTGCTCGCCCGCGAGCGGCGGTTGCTGGCCGAAAGCCGGGTTCCGGCGGGATCTTGGAAAGAGTAAATTCCTGCTCCTCGTTCCGTTTTGCCGGAACAGGCAACGATGGAGAAAAACACCGGTTTGATGTTTCGATCTCCTTTTGAAGCCCGATGTCAAAGCGCTTCATTCCTGCGCGCGAATCGGCTACGATACGTCCCCGTTGCGTTTCTCTACAGACATCTAACCCATCCGAGAGGTCGCCGATCATGAGTGATGTCGTCCAGA
>DATEIO010000914.1:0-8780 GCA_035278895.1 Thermoanaerobaculia bacterium
GGGAGATCCTCCAGAAGTCGGAGAGCGCCCAGCGCGTGCTCGACGAGGCGTCGGAAGACTTCCGCATCCAGCTCGTCCAGGAGGACGAGGAGGGCGAGGAGGTCCTGTCGATCGACCGCATCACGGCGGACACCTCGCCGATCATCAAGCTGGTGGACTCGACGATGTTCAATGCCATCCAGCGCCGGGCCTCGGACATCCACATCGAGACGCGCGAGAACGAGGTCATCATCAAGTACCGCATCGACGGCGTGCTCTACCAGGCCATGGAGCCGATCGACAAGCGCCATCACCAGACCATCATCAGCCGTATAAAGGTTATGTCCGAGCTCGACATCGCCGAGAAGCGCGTTCCCCAGGACGGCCGCTTCAAGCTGCGGCTGGTAGGGCGGACGATCGACTTCCGCGTCTCGATCATGCCCTCGGTGCACGGCGAGGACTGCGTCATCCGAATCCTCGACAAGGAGTCGATGAACAAGGAGTTCAAGAACCTGCGCCTGGACATCCTCGGTTTCGACGACGAGACCATGCGCAAGCTCCGCAAGTTCATCCGCGAGCCCTACGGCATGGTGCTGGTGACCGGCCCCACCGGCTCGGGCAAGACGACCACGCTCTACGCCTGTCTCTCCGAGATCCAGTCCTCCGAGGACAAGATCATCACCATCGAGGATCCGGTGGAGTACCAGCTGCGGGGGATCACCCAGATCCCGGTCAACGAGAAAAAGGGGCTGACCTTCGCCCGCGGCCTGCGCTCGATTCTGCGCCACGACCCGGACAAGATCATGGTCGGCGAGATCCGCGACCAGGACACGGCCCAGATCGCCATCCAGTCGGCGCTGACCGGCCACCTGGTGTTCACGACCGTCCACGCAAACAACGTGGTGGACGTGCTGGGGCGGTTCCTGAACATGAACGTGGACCTCTACAACTTCGTCTCGGCGTTGAACTGCGTGCTGGCGCAGCGCCTCGTGCGCAAGATCTGCCCGCACTGCCGGAGGCCGGTCCAGATCGCCGGGCAGCAGCTCGCGGAGAGCGGCCTGGACCCGGCGATCTACTCCGACTTCACGTTCTACGAGGGCCGGGGCTGCATCGAGTGCAACGGCACGGGGTTCCACGGCCGGGTCGCGGTCTCGGAGCTTCTGGACCTGTCGGACCACATCCGCGAGCTGATCCTGGACCGCCGGCCGGCGTCCGAGATCAAGCGCGCCGCCAAGGAAGAAGGGATGACCTTTCTGCGCGAGTCGGCGCTCGAGATGGTCCTCCGGGGAGTGACGACTCTGCGTGAGATCAACAAAGTTACCTTCGTGGATTGAGCGGCTGGCGGGGCTCTCCCCGATCCCGGTGCCGCCGCACGTCTTCCTGCTGGACGGCGAGAAGCTCCGCTATGCCCAGTTCCCCCGGGACCGCCACGGCTACCGCTTCCGCGGCTACCGCGAGGCTGGGCTGGGGCGCGACCCGTTCCATCACGGTCCGCTGGGCGGGCCGCTGCGCGATCCGGCCGCGTTCGCCGGGGTCGTCTCGGGGCTGGTCAAGGGGATCGGCGGCGGGGTCAAGGACGCCTCGCTCGTGGTGCCCGACACCTGGCTGCGGGTGACCTTCACCGAGAGCGGCGACCTGCCCAAGGCCCCGGACGCCAAGGACGAGGTGCTGCGCTGGAAGCTGCGCCGCCTGGTGCCGTTCCGGGTGGACGAGCTGCGGATCGGGGCGGCCGAGGTGTCGCCGCTCGCCGCCCAGGAAGAGCCGCGCCGGATGCTCCTGGGCTTCGCCGTGGACCAGCTCCTCGCCCAGGTGGAGGACGCCTTTGCCGCGGCCGGGGTCCGCCTCGGCCACGTCTCGAATTCGAGCCTGTCGCTCCTGCAGGCGGTCGAAGGCCTCTCCGCGGACCGCTTCTCGGCCCTGCTGATCGTCGAGGAGGAGGGCTACACCCTGATCTTCGCCCGCGGCAACGAGCCGGTGCTCCACCGCTACAAGGCGTTTGCCGGCTCGCTCCCGGAGGCCTCGCGCTCGGGGCTCGTGACCCGCGACCTGAAGCTCACCAAGAACTTCCTGGACGAGCAGTTCCCCGGGTCCGCGCTGGGCGCGGTGCTGCTCGTGGCTCCGGCGGAGCTCGAATCGCTGTGGCTCGACCGCCTGGAGGAGGGGCTGGGCACCCCGGCCGCTCCTCTGGACGGCCGCCATCTGCCGCCGCTGCGCGCCGAGGACGGGGCGATCCCCGCCTGGCGCGACCTGGCTCCCATGCTGGGCGCGGCCCGCCGGGAGGTGGCATGAGCTCGCTCACCTCGGATCAGACCATGGCCTCCCCGCCCGCGCCGCCGGCCGGCGCGGCGGCCCGTCCCGCGGGGCCGGTCCGGCCGTCGTCGCTGAACCTCGCCCGGCGGCCGTTCGTCAACAGCCGGCCCGTGGTCCGCACCGCCGTGGCGCTCTGGCTGCTCGGCCTTCTGCTGCTCCTGGGCAACGTCTACCTGTTCTGGAACTACCGGACCGGATCGGCGGACAAGCGCGGCGAGATCGAAGAGCGCGAAGGGCAGAGCGCGCGAGAGCAGGAGAGGGTCCGCGATCTGGAGACCCGGCTCCGCGGCATGGACCTGGATCAGCAGAACGCGCAGATCGACTTCCTGAACCGCAAGATTGACGAGCGCACCTTCTCCTGGAGCCTGCTCTTCGACCGCCTGGCCGCGGTGATGCCGAACGACGTCCGCCTGAAGCGCCTGACGCCGATCACCAGCGCCCAGCTGGAGGAGCGGCTGCGCGCTCAAGGGACCAGCGCCCAGCGCCGGGTGGCCCAGGGGCAGGTCCTTCTCGCGATCACGGCCGAGGCCAAGAGTGACGAAGCGGTGTTCCAATTCGTAGACAATCTGTTCAGGCACCCCGAGTCGTTCCGCGACGCCAACTGGACGCGGCGGATCCTGGACGAGGATACGAATATCGTGGAATACGAGATCACCGTGGCCTACCTCCCCCAGAGCGCCTCCCGCCCGACGGCGGCGGGGGAGACGCCCGTCCTGGTCGAAGAGGGGAGCCCGGCCACGCCTGCGCCCGGAACGCCGGCGACACCGCCCGGAGGGACGCCGCGATGACGAACCCCGGTGCGATCTGGCGCCAGCGCCTCTGGGTCTGGCTCCCCGCCCTGCTCTTCTTCGCGGCGAACGCCGTGGCCTTCGCCATCTATCTCGGCTACGCCGGGCGGGTGGAGAGGCTGAACGAGCAGCTCGAGAGCCAGGACAAGGAGGTCACGCGGCTCACGGCGAAGCGCAAGGAGCTCGAGACCCTGGTCAACCGCGTGCGGACCAACGGCGAGCAGGTCGAGCGGCTCTACTCCGAGCGCTTCGCGCCGCGCAGCCAGCGCCTGACGAGCATCTCGGCCGAGGTCTACGACCTGGCCAGGAAGGCAGGGCTCTCCCCCCAGGCCATCTCCTCCCCTGAGGAAGAGATCGAGGAGTACGGGCTGATCAAGCGGTCGTACATCTTCACCGTCGAAGGCACCTACTCGGAGCTGCGCAAGTTCATCAACCTCCTGGAGCTCTCGAAGTCGTTCCTGACCCTCGAAGGGGTGACGCTTTCGGGCGGAGACGAAGACCAGGAAGGGTCGGAGCTGCGCATGGATCTCAACCTCTCGACGCTGTTCACCCGGGAGCCCGGCGACGAGCTGCCGCCGGCGCCCGCCGCCGTGGCCTCCGGCGCTACCGGGAGGACCCCCTCGTGAACGAGAAATCGCGGCAGAAGCTCCTTTTGGGGGTCCTGGGCTTCCTCCTCCTGATCGTGGCCTGGCGTTACCTCGGGCCATCCGGCGACGGCGGCGGCGAGGAGGACGTGCTGGGCCCCTCCGCCACGTACGATCCCGAGGCCGCGGACGGGGCCGCTCCGCCGACGCTTCCCGGCGCCCGCCAGGGCAACAAGGCCAAGAAATCCGGACCCCCGGGGCGGGTGGCGCAGCTTCGCCTGGGCGACCTGGACCGTGTGCCTCCGGGCTATGCCGAGGGGCGCGACCCCTGGCGGTTCGTGACTCCGCCCCCGCCCCCGCCGGAGCCGGCTCCCCCCCCGCCGCCGCCCCCCTCGGCCGCGGAGCTCGCGGCCCAGGAAGAGGCGCGGCGGCGGGCCGCCGAAGAGGCGGAGCGCCTGCGGCTCGAGGCGTTGAAGCCCAAGCCGCCGGAGTTCACCTGGGAGTACCTGGGCAACTTCGGCCCGGCCAACAAGAGGATCGCCGTCTTCTCGGACGGCAAGCGCGAGTACAACGTCCAGGAGGGCGAGGTGCTCGACAAGAAATTCATCGTGGCCCGCATCGGCTACGAGTCGGTCGATATCAAGTTCGTGGGCTTTCCCAACGAGCCTGCGAAGCGGCTGGGCGTGCGATCCCGCCGCTAGAACGGAGGAAGCTTGAAGACACGCGATACGCTCGCCCGGATCTTGATCCTGCTGTTCGTCCTCGGTCCCCTGGCCGGCTGCGCGAGTCACCGCAGCTACCGCCAGGCTGAGATCGCGGCTCAGCTCGGAAAGTGGGATGAAGCCGTTCTCGAGTACATGAAGGCGTTGGATGAGGACCCGGGCAACATCTCCTACCGGGCCGCCCTGATGCGCGCCAAGATCCGGGCCTCCCAGGAGCATTTCGAAAAGGGCAAGGAGTTCGAGAAGGCTGGCGCCATCGAGCGCGCCCTGGTCGAGTACCAGCAGGCGGTCCAGCTCGATCCGACGAACCAGTACGCCCAGGCCCAGCTCGAAAACGTCCGCCGCGCCTACGTGGAAAACCGGACCCGCGGCTACGAGACGATCGAGGAGATGAAGGAGAAGACCCGGAGCACCCGGAAGCAGCCGCCGGTCCTGAATCCGCGGTCGAACACTCCGATCTCGCTCGAGTTCCCCCAGAACGTCTCGATCTTTTCGATCTACCGCGCGCTGGGCTCCGCGTTCGGCATCAACGTCATGTTCGATCCGAACCTGAAAGACACCGAGATCTCCGTCGAGCTGAAGGACGTGACCGCGCAGGCCGCGCTCGAAACCCTGATGCGCGCGGGCGGCCACTTCTACAAGGTGTTGGACGAGCACACGATCATCGTGGCCCAGGACAATCCGCAGAACCGGCGCATCTACGAGGACCTGGTCATCCAGACCTTCTTCCTTTCGAACGCGGAAGTGAAGGACATGATGACCATCCTGCGCAGCCTCGTCGACGCCAAGAAGGTCGCCACCAACGAGCAGTTGAACGCCATCATTCTGCGCGACACGGCCGACCGGGTGAAGATCGCCGAAAAGCTGATCGAGACCAACGACAAGTCCAAGGCCGAGGTGGTGATCGACGTCGAGCTCCTGCAGATCAACAGCAACCGCCTGCGCGACCTGGGCGTGAGCCTGTCCACCTACGCCGTGGGCCAGTCGCTCGACCTCGGCAACACGGGAGGAACGACGGGGGGCACCGGCGGCGCGACCGCGGGCGGCGGCATCCGCCTCTCGGATCTCGAGTTCATCAACCAGAGCAACTGGATCCTGACGCTGCCCTCCTTCCTCTACGAGTTCGTCAAGTCAAACACCGAGGCGCAGCTCCTCGCCAAGCCCCAGCTCCGCATCACCGAGGGCGAGAAGGCGAACCTGGTCATCGGCGACCGCGTGCCGATCCCGCTCACCACCTTCAACACCCAGAACGTGGGCGGCCAGGGCGGCATCATCCCGATCACGTCCTTCCAGTACCAGGACGTGGGCATCCGCATCGACTTGGAGCCGCGGGTGCACCACAACCGGGAAGTGACCCTGAAGCTCAAGGTCGAGGTCTCGAACCTGAACGGGTCGGTCGGCGGCTCGGGCGGGCAGGCGCAGCCCGTCATCGGCACGCGCACCATCGAGTCCGTGATCCGCTTGAAGGACGGCGAGACCAACTTCCTGGCCGGCCTGATCCGCGACGACGAGCAGAACACCGACACCGGCGTGCCGGGGCTCTCCGACATTCCGGTTCTCGGCCGTCTGTTCTCGAACAAGAAGAACGAGGCGCAGCGGACGGACGTCATCCTGACGCTCACGCCCCACATCATCCGCAATGCCGAGATCACCCCGGAGGACCTGGAGCCCATCTGGGTCGGCACCGAGCAGAACCTCTCCTTCCGGGGCGGCAGCCCGCGGGTGGAGTCGGACATCGAAGGACCGTTCGACACCAACGAGGGGACGCCCGAGGAGATCCAGGACGCGATCCGCCGCCGCCTGGAGCGCCTGCCCCGCGGCCTGCGGCCCGGCGAGAGCGGCGAGGACGTGATGCAGGAGGCCGTGGGAGGCGAGGAGGCGCCGCCTCCGCCGCCGACCGGGGTCGACCTGGTGCCGGTGGCTCCGCCGTCCGATCCGTTCCGGCCGCCGCAGCCGCCGGCCGAGCCGCCGCCGGTGGAGGACGAAGAGCCGCCCGGGAGCCTCGTCTCCCAGCGCAACGCCTCTCCCACGGCCATGCTCGCCGCGCCTGCGGCCTTCCATTGGGACGACTGGGACGACGCCTCCACGGTGGCGTTCGCGGCGGCGGCCCCGGTGCGGCTGTGGCTCACGCCGTCCCGGCTCGCCGTCGCCCCGGGCGAGCGCTTCGAGGTCCTGGTGGAGGCCGCGGCGGGCCAGCCGGTCTCGCACCTGCCGCTGTCTCTCCGGTTCAATCCGGCGGTGCTCGCCGTCGAGAAGGTCGAGGCGGGCGACTTCCTGGGCCCGGCCGGGGAGGCGCAGGTGCTCTCGGATTGGAGCAAGCGCGGCTCCCTCGTGCTGGGGGCCTCCCGCCTGGGCCAGATCCCGGGGATCGAAGGCCAGGGCACGGTCGTCCGCATCGTCTTCCGGGCCGTGGCCCCGGGCCAGACCCGTCTGGGCTTCAGCGGCAAGGCGCTGGACTCCGCGCTCCACCCGGTGCGGGTGAACGCCCGGCCCGCGGTCGTGCAGGTGACGGCGCGGGCTAGACGGGGAAGCGATCCCGCCCGTACAACGTTATAGGTCTTGATGGAGCGAGGAGCGACCGTGCACACCCACCGCCTCGACAGACGCCGCCGCCAAGCCGGCTATACCCTGGCCGAGCTGGTCATGGTGGCCGCCGTGATGGTGACGCTCGCCGCGGTCACCCTGCCGGTCGCCAAGTTCACGGCCAAGCGGAGCAAGGAGACCGAGCTCCGGGCGGCCCTGCGCGACATGCGCTCGGCCATCGACGAGTACAAGCGCTACAGCGACCTGGGATTCATCCCCATCGACCTGGGCACCGACGGCTACCCGAAGGACCTGGAGGTGCTGGTCGAGGGGGTCGAGATCGTCGGCCAGGTGGACAAGAAAGTGAAATTCATGCGCCGGATCCCCGTCGATCCCATGACCGGCAAGGCCGAGTGGGGGCTGCGCAGCTACCAGGACAAGTTCGACGCGACCTCCTGGGGGGGCGAGAACGTCTACGACGTCTACTCGCAGTCCCGGGGAGTCGGCCTGAACGGCGTCTCGTACCAGAAGTGGTGAGGAGAGAAGGAAGCATGCGCCAGCGCGAGCACGGATTCACCCTCCTGGAGCTGATCGTCGTCATCGCGATCGTCGGCATCCTGGCCACCATCGCGATGCCGGCCATGAAGGACGTGCCGCGCCGCGCGAACGAAGCGGTCCTGAAAACCAACCTGCACACGCTGCGCGACGTCATCGACCAGCACTACGGCGACAAGGGCAAGTACCCCACGAGCCTCCAGTCCCTGGTCGATACCGGGTATCTGCGGAAGATCCCGATGGACCCCATCACCAAGAGCAGCGACACCTGGATACCGGTCTACGAAGAGATCAACCCCGACAGCCCGCCGGCCGAGACCGAGTCGGAAGACGGCCAGCCCGGCATCGTGGACGTGCGCTCGGGTTCGGCCGCCATTTCCCTGGACGGCACTCCCTACAGCGAGTGGTGATGAACGGGGAACGCAATCGCGAAGCCGGGTACAACCTGGTGATGCTGATGGTGATCGTCACCCTCCTGAACATCGCCATCGCCATTTCGCTCCCCGCCTGGAGCCAGGCCATCCGCCGGGAGAAGGAAGAGGAGCTGATCTTCCGCGGCCTCCAGTACGCCGAGGCCATCCGCGTCTTCCAGATGCGCTATCAGCGCTTCCCCTCGCGCCTGGACGAGCTCATCGAGGTCAAGCCGCGCTGCATCCGCCAGCTCTGGAAGGACCCGATGACCGACGGCGGCAAGTGGGGCCTGATCTTCCAGGGGCAGCAACAGCCGCTGACCCCTCAGACACCGGGAGAGGACGACGGGAACCCGGGGGATCCGAACGGCCGGCGAGGCGGGCGCAAGCCGGAGAAGCCGAGCGAGGACGACGGAGCCGGGCCGATCGACGGCGGCGAGGACGACGACTCCGCCTTCGGCGGCCCCCGGAAGGGCGACGAAGTGGCGACCGGCCCGATCATCGGCGTCTACAGCAAGAGCGGCAAGGCGTCGATCATGACCTTCTTCGGCCGCGAGCGCTACGACGAGTGGCGCTTCACCGTGGACCTCTTCAACCAGGCGGGAGGTCCGCCTCCGAACCCGGGAGCGATGCAGCCGCGCGGCCAGGCGATCCAGCTCTCCACCCGCTGGCTGGGCCGCCCGTTGCCGTCCTTCCTCTCGGCACCCGGAATGGACCCCCGGGGCCCCCAGGGCGGCACGATGCCCGACGGAAGCTCGCCCGGGCTGAACGGCCGCAAGCCCACGGCCGGCAACAAGCCCGGCAAGCCGCGATGAGGGTGCGGATCAAGCGGCTCCCCGAAGCCCGCGACCTCCCTCTCCCGTCCCCCGCCTCGCCCGGCAGCGCCGGCTTCGACCTCCGCGCCGCCAT
>DATEIO010000915.1:0-2701 GCA_035278895.1 Thermoanaerobaculia bacterium
GTTCCCTTGGCCGGCGGGCGCGAGGATCACGAACCGCGCGTCCCGGGCCGGGGCTTCGGCGGCCGCCGGAGCCAGCGAGCGCTTCCAGCCCGGGAGGTGGAGCGCCGGGGCCGGGCGGGCCGGCCGGGGCGCGATCCAGAAGCGGCGCCGCTCGAAGGGGTAGGTGGGGAGCTCCACCCGCAGGCGCCGCTCGCCGGCGTGGAAGCCGTCCCAGTCGATCTCCACGCCCAGCAGCCACAGGCGAGCCAGGGCGCGGCCCAGCGCCGCGGAATCGGTCTCCGGGTCGCGGGGACGGCGCAGCGAGGAGACGGCCAGCGCCCGGTCCCCGAGCCCCGGCTGCTGCCGCGCCAGGTGGGCCAGGGCGGCGCCCGGGCCCACCTCGAGCAGGACCGCGTCCCGGGTCGCGGGGCCTGAAAGGAGGCGCTCGAGCCCCTGGGAGAAGCGCACGGTCCCGCGCAGGTGCCGCACCCAGTAGCCCGGATCGGTCGCCTCCTCGGCCCGGATCCAGTCCCCCGTGAGGTTCGACAGGAACGGCCGCTCCGGGGGGCGCAGGCCGATCCGGGCCACCCGTTCGCCGAACGGGCCGAGGGCGGGCTCCATCAGGCCGGAATGGAAGGCGTGGGAGGTGTGGAGGCGCCGGCAGGGGACCGGAGGGACGGCCGCGCCGAGGCGGGCCTCGAGCCGGGCGATCTCCTCCTCCGGGCCGGAGACGGCGCAGAGGGACGGAGCGTTGACCGCGGCCAGGGAGAGGCCCGGCCCGAGCCAGGGCGCGATCTCGCTCTCCGGCCGCTCCACGGACAGCATGGCGCCCGCAGCCGTCGCCTCCATGAGCTCGCCGCGGGCCGCCACGAGGGCCAGGGCGTCGGGCAAGGAGAAGATGCCCGCCAGGCAGGCGGCGACGTACTCGCCCAGGCTGTGGCCGAGGAAGGCCGCGGGCTCGACGCCCCAGGACTCCCAGAGGCGAGCCAGCGCGTACTCGACCGCGAAGAGGGCGGGCTGGGCCAGGCGGGTCCGCCGCAGAGCCCGCTCAGCCTCGTCCCGGCGCTCCGGAGCGGGGAAGAGGACCTCCCGCAGATCGAGGCCCAGGGGGCCGGAGAGGAGCCCGGCGCAGGCGTCGAGCTCGCGGCGGAACACCGGCTCGGTGTCGTACAGGCCGCGCGCCATGTCCACGTGCTGGCTCCCCTGGCCCGGGAACAGGAAGACGACCGGGCGGCGCACCGCTTCCTGCCGGCGGGTGAGCACCCGCTCCGGGGAGCGCTCCGCGAGCAGGGCGGCAGCCGGCTCGCCCGCGGCGCAGACCAGCGCGCGCCGGTGCTCGAAGGAGCGGCGGCCGGCCTGCAGGGTGAAAGCCACGTCGGCCAAGCCGGCCTCCGGGTGCCGGTCGAGCCAGCCGGCGAGCCGGCCGGTGGCGGCCTCGAGGGCCGTCTCGGTGCGCGCGGACAGGACGAGGAGCTGCCACGGGCGCGAAGGGCCCCCCGGCTGCCGCTCCGGCGGCTCTTCGAGGATCGCGTGGGCGTTGGCGCCGCCGATGCCGAAGGAGCTCACGCCGGCGCGGCGCGGCCCGTCCGCCTCCCAGTCGGCGAGCCGGGCGTTGACGTAGAAGGGGCTCGACGCGAAGTCGATCGCGGGGTTCGGCTCCTCGAAGTGGAGGCTCGGAGGGATCTGCCGGTGCTCCAGGGCGAGGGCGGTCTTGAGGAGGCCCGCGATGCCGGCCGCGGCGTCCAGGTGCCCGAGATTGGTCTTGAGCGAGCCGACGGCGCAGAAGCCCCGACGCGCCGTGCCGGCCCGGAAGGCGCGGGTCAGGGCCGCGATCTCGATGGGGTCTCCCAGGGGGGTGGCCGTGCCGTGGGCCTCGACGTAGGTGATGGTGTCGGGGGAGACCCCGGCCGCCTCCTGGGCCGCGGCGATGACCGCGGCCTGCCCCTCGACGCCGGGAGCGGTGTAGCCCACTTTGGCGACGCCGTCGTTGTTGATCGCCGACCCCTTGAGCACGGCGCGCACGCGGTCGCCGTCGCGCAGGGCTTCGGACAGGGGCTTCAGGAGGACCGCGCCGACGCCGCTGCCGAAGAGGGTGCCGCGCCCCCGGGCGTCGAAGGCGCGGCAGTGGCCGTCGGGGGAGAGGATGCTCCCCTCGCGGAAGAGATACCCGGCCTCCTGGGGGACCTGGACCGAGACCCCTCCCACCAGCGCCATCTCGCAGTCGCCGGAGAGGATCGCCTGGCGCGCCAGGTGGACCGCCACGAGAGAGGTCGAGCAGGCGGTCTGCACCGAGAGGCTGGGGCCGCGCAGGTCGAGGTGGTAGGCGGCGCGGGTCGCCAGATAGTCCTTGTCGAGGGAGGTCTGGACCGAGAGGCCGTCCAGGCTCTCCACGACCTCCGGGTTGGTGAAGAGATTCCAGGCGTAGGAGGGCCAGCGGGAGCCGGCGAAGACGCCGATGCGGCCGGTGTAGCGCGCCGGGTCGTAGCCCGCGGCTTCCAGGCATTCCCACGCGCACTCGAGGAAGAGCCGCTGCTGAGGATCCAGGGCCTCCGCCTCCCGGGGGTTGAAGCCGAAGAAGGCGGCGTCGAACAGGTCCACGCCGTCCAGGACCGGCGCGGCCCGCACGTAGTCGGGACGGCGGAGCAGGTCCGGCCCGACTCCCGCCGCCAGCAGCTCGGGTTCCGCGAGCCGGCGGATCGATTCGACCCCGTCGCGCAGGTTC
>DATEIO010000916.1:0-5018 GCA_035278895.1 Thermoanaerobaculia bacterium
GGGTTCTTCCCGAGCTGCCACCTCATGAGATCGGAGAACTTGGTGCTCCACGGCTTCCAGGGGGAGAAGAAGCGCCCGGGCTCGCCGTGGGGGGCGTAGAGGAGGTCGGGGGAGTCCATGGTGAGGGGAGGATAGCCCGGAACACGGACTGACACGGACGAGCAAGGACCTGCACGGACAGAGGATCCCGGAGTCCGTGCCCGTCCGTGTCAGTCCGTGCTCGTCCGCGGGCTCCCCAGGATCTCCACCAGCCTCTCCTGCCGGTACTTGAAGATCGCCTTCAGATCGCGGTCCACCAGGAGCCAGTTGGCGAGGGCTCCGAAGGGGGGCGCATAGAGGATCTCATCGGTGATCCGGGTTCCGCCGCCGGGGAGCTCGTGGAAGTGGTGCTCGTGAATCCAGAGGCGGTAGGGGCCTTTCATCTGCTGGTCGACGAAGCGGCGGGGCGGGTCCCAGGCGGTGATCTCGGTGGTCCAGCGCAGGGGGATGCCGTGGAGGCGGAGGCGGTAGTCGATCTGGGTGTCCCGCTTCACGCCCATCAGCATGGGAGTCTGGATCTCGAAGTGAAGCCAGGGGGGCGTGATCTTCTCCAGGTTGTGAGGGTCCGCGAAGAACTCGAAGACCTCGGCCCGGGGGCGCGGAAGATCCTGGGTGTACTTGAGCTCGTAGACCTTCATGAGACGGGCGAAACCGCTCCTACCAAAGGGTGGTGACTCCGGGGAAGGAGCGGATGTTGCCATCTTTTGTGACCAGGAGGCTCCCGGTCTCGAGAGCGGTCGCGACGATCAGGCGGTCGGCCGGATCTCCATGAAAATCAGGCCCCAGGCTCCCGGCGGCGACCCCGATGGAAGGAGAAATCGGCACCAGGATGACGCTTTCGTCGGAAAGCGCCTCCCGGACCCAACTCAGCGTGTCGCGGTCGAGTTGCAGACGGCCCTTCTCCACCAGCATGGAGAGCTCCCAGCAACTGATCGCGGAGACTCCAAGCTCGTCGGCTTGTTCCAGGGTCTCCCGCGCGGCTTTGGAGAGCTTGGCGGGCGCAGAGCTCCACCAGATCCAGGTATGGGTGTCGAGCAGGATCAAGATTCGGCGTCCCAGGCCTCGTCGATCGGGGAAACGATGTCCGTCTCCCACACCACGCTGCCCAGGAGGGGACGCGGTCTCTTGAAGGGAACCACCTTGGCGACCGGCCGGCCTTCCTTTGTCACCACGAGAGGCTTGCCGCTCTCGGCGACTTCTTCGAGCAGCTCCAAGCACTTGGACTCGAACTCTCCCGTGGGAACGGAACGTGCCTTGGTTGCCATGGCTTCTGATTACAGGAGGGCCGGGGTCTTGTCAAGCACTGCCGGCCTCGAACGCCCGGCGGATCTCCTCCATCCGCTTGCGGTTGACGCCGAAGTCGCTCCGGCCCAGGCGGGAGGCGGAGCGGAAGTGGATCCATTTGCCGGCGTCGTCGAAGACGAACTCGACGTCGTCCACGAAACGGAAGAGGGCCGAGCGGCACTCCGCCTTGAGGTAGTCGGCCTCCTCGCGGACGAGGGTGGTCCGGGGGTGCTCCCGGAGGACCCGGAGGAGGCGCTCGCGGGCTTCCCGGAGCAAGCCGGTGTAGCGGATCGGCTCCATGTGCTGGCGGCCCAGCGGCGCCTGGGTGGAGACGCAGTTCGGCGTGCGCGGGCACGGGGCGAGGCGCGAGACACCTTGCGGGGAATTGGCCATGGAGGGTGATTGTATGATGAGCGGCCCATGCCATTGACGATCGACGAGATCCCCACCCCCGCCCTGCTCCTGGACCTGGACGTCCTGGAGCACAACCTTGCCCGGATGAGCGCGCGGGCCGCGGCGCTCGGAGTGGCGCTCCGGCCCCACATCAAGACCCACAAGTGCATCGAGGTGGCCGAGCGCCAGCGGGCCCTGGGAGTCGCCGGGATCACGGTGTCGACCCTCTACGAGGCGCGGGTGTTCGCGGACCACGGCTTCGACGACCTGACGTGGGCCTTCCCCGTGATCCTCTCGCGGCTCGCCGAGGTGCGGGAGCTCGCCGGCAGGGTCACGCTCCGGCTGGTGGTGGACTCGGCCGAGGCGGTCGCCGCCCTCGAAGGGCTGGCGATGCCCCTCCACGTGTGGCTCAAGGTCGACTGAGGCTATCACCGCGCCGGGGTGGACCCGGAGTCGCCGCTCGCGATGGAGCTGGTCCGGCGGATCGCCGGGTCGAAGCACCTGATCTTCGATGGCACCCTCACCCACTCCGGGCACGCCTACAAGGGTGAGAGCCGGGAGGAGATCGTGAGAATCGCGGAGCAGGAGCGGCGGGTCATGGCGGACTTCGCCGCGCGGCTCCGGGAGGAGGGGATCGCGGTGCCGGGGGTCTCGGTGGGCTCGACGCCCGCGATGTCCGTGGTCGAGAGCCTGGCGGGGATCACCGAGGCGCGGCCGGGCAACTACGCGTTCTACGACTTCATGCAGGTGGGGCTCGGCTCGTGCGCCGTCTCCGACTGCGCGGTGACGGTGCTCGCGAGCGTCGTTTCCCATCGGCCGGGGGAGGACCAGTCCGTGGTGGACGCCGGGGCCCTGGCGCTCTCGAAGGACGCCGGGCTGGGACGGATCGAGACGCTGGGGGAGGTCTTCGAGGACTACCGCGCGGGCCTCCTCTCTCAAGGGAAACGGCTTACGTCGCTCTCTCAGGAGCACGGCATCCTCTCCGCGGGCGAGCCGGTGGGCTCCCGCGTCCGTATCCTTCCCAACCACTCCTGCCTCACGGCGGCGCAGTTCGACGAGTACCACGCCGTGCGCGGGGACGAGGTCGTCGACCGGTTCAGGATCTGGCGGGGGCGGTAAGGGGGAAGCGGTCCCGGCGGTGCATGATAAGCTTTTGAGTCCGGGTGTCCCGGAATTCGGTCCGGTGGCACTTAAGAGGGAGAACGCTTCCACCCGGCCGGGGGGGATGCCCCTGTGCTGGCTGGTGACAGACCCAAGAAGGAGAAAGCCCATGAGCTGGGAAGACAGGGAAGACAACACCATCTACAAGGTGGTGGTGAATCATGAGGAGCAGTACTCGATCTGGCCGGCGCACCGCGAGAACCCCCTGGGTTGGAACGACGTCGGCAAGAGCGGCCCGAAGGACGAGTGCCTGGCCTACATCAAGGAAGTCTGGACCGACATGCGTCCGCTGTCCCTCCGCAAGAAGATGGAGGAGATGGAGCGGGCCAAGCAGGCCGGCCAGGAGACCAACTAGCCCGGCCGAGCTCTCCTCGAGTTCAGGGCGCCCGCCGGGGCGCCCCGAGGAATTCCCCGTTTGGAGTCGAATTCAATCGTGAGACCGAGCAGCGCCCCTTCCGATCGGTGGCTCGCCTACCGTGAGGTCAATCCTCGCGCGCGCCTGCGCATGTTCTGCTTTCCGTACGCCGGAGGCGGCGCCTCCATCTACCGGGGCTGGGCGTCCCTGCTCCCGGGAGACGTGGAGGTCTGCCCCGTGCAGCTCCCGGGCCGGGAGAGCCGCCTCCGCGACCAGCCCTTCGACCGCCCCGAGCCCATGATCCGGGCCGTGGCGGACGTGCTCCTTCCGTACATGGACCTGCCCTTCGTGTTCTTCGGGCACAGCATGGGCGCCATGATCGGCTTCGAGCTGGCCCGGGAGCTCAGGCGTCGCGGCAAGACCCTGCCGCTCCACCTCTTCGTCTCCGGCCGGAGGGCTCCGCACCTGCCAGCGCGGGAGGAGCCCATCCACGATCTCCCCGAGGAGGAGTTCCTCCAGAAGCTTCGAGAGCTGAACGGCACGCCGGAGGAGGTCCTCCAGCATGCCGAGCTGATGAAGCTCCTGGGACCGATCCTCAGGGCCGACTTCGCGGTGAACGAGACCTACGTCTACACCGAGGAGGAGCCCCTGGAGCCCGGGATCTCCGCCTTCGGCGGGCTGGGCGACGAGGAGATCACGCGCGACGACGTGGCCGGCTGGAAGGAACACACGGCGGGCCGCTTCCGCATCCGCATGCTGCCCGGCGACCATTTCTTCATCAACGCCAACGGCGCCCGGGACATGGTGCTGGAGGCGGTCTCCCGCGACCTGGCCGAGATCCACACGGCCTCCCCCAAGGCCTGGTGAACGTTTTTCCTCCTCGCCCGGCGACCTCGGGCCTGGCGATCGGCCCCGGAGAGATCGACGTCTGGTCGATCCGCCTCGACCCGCCCGCGGACCAGGTGGAGCGGCTGGGGCGTCTCCTGACGCCCGACGAGTGGCAGCGGGCGAACCGGTTCCGCTTCGACAAGCACCGCCGGCAGTACGTGGTGGGCCGGGGCGCCCTGCGGACGCTCCTGGGTGCCTACCTGGGCGTCCGTCCCGAGCTCGTCCGCTTCACCTACGGCCCGCGCGGCAAGCCGTTCCTCGCTTCGCCGCACGACGCCTCGGGCCTCCAGTTCAACCTCTCGAACTCGGACGAGCTGGCGCTCGCCGGCTTCATCCATGGGGTCGAGATCGGGGTGGACGTGGAGTACCTGAAGCCGATGCCGGACTGCGAGCAGATCTCCGAGCGGTTCTTCTCCGACAGCGAGCGGCAGGTTCTGCGGAGCATCCCTTTCCCCGCGAAAGAAGAGACGTTCTTCAACTGCTGGACGCGCAAGGAGGCCTACCTGAAAGCGGTGGGCGAGGGGCTCGCCGCGCCGCTCGATTCCTTCGACGTGACGCTCGCCCCCGGCGATGTCCCGCGCATGCTCACCCTGGAAGGCGACGCCGAGCGCGCCGCCCGCTGGTTCTTCCACCACCTCCGCCCCGCCCCGGACTACATCGGCGCCGTGGCCGTGGAAGGCGGGGAGTGGGCGGTGCGGACGTGGACCTTCGAGTAGGGTGCGCTGTGCGCACGTGTTGTTTTTTACCGCCCTAAAACGTGCGCGCAGCGCACCCTACGGAAGACTGACCGCCGCTTCCGCCTTCTTCTCCTTCCCCGCCGGAACGTTCTCCCCGGAGAGCCACGCCGTGAGCCGGGCCTGCTGCTCGGGGGTGGCGGTGGGAATCGGCTCCAGTTTCC
>DATEIO010000917.1:0-5274 GCA_035278895.1 Thermoanaerobaculia bacterium
CGAGCCGGAGGTGTAGAGCACGTAGGCGAGCTGGTCCGGCTCCACCGGCTGGGGCGGCAGCGGCTCGTAGCGCGCGATCTCCTCCAGAGACCCCTGAGTCAGCACCACCGAGGCCGCCGTCTCTTCGAGCATGAAGGCGAGTCGCTCGGCAGGATGGGCCGGATCGAGGGACAGGTAGGCCGCGCCGACTTTCAGGACGCCCAACTGGGCCACCAGGAGATCCGCCGAGCGCTCCATCTGCACGGCCACGATGGACTCCGCTCCCACGCCCCGGCTCCGCAGGAAGCCGGCCAGCCGGCCGGAGCGCTCGCCCAGCTCGCCCCAGGTCAGCACATTGCCTGCCGCGTCCACCACCGCCGGAGCGTCTGGCTGCTCGCGGCACCAGCGCTCGACGAGGAACGTCACCGGTTCCTCCCAGCCTTCCCCGCCGGTGTCGTTCCACTCCGCGAGCACCTGGTGACGCTCGCCCGCGGAGAGGAGAGGCAGCTCCGCGACCCGCAGATCCGGATTCATGACGGCCGCCGCGAGCAGGCGCTCCAGGCCCGCGATCAGGCGGTCGATGGTCGTGGCGTCGAAGAGGTCGGTTCCGTATTCGATCGTCCCGATGAGGCCGCCGCCGTGCTCGGTCAGGTTCAGGGTGAGATCGAACTTGGCCACCGTGATCTCGGGATTCACCGCCTGCATCCGCAGGTCGCTGACCTCCACGCTGCCGCCCGGCGTGTTCTGCAGGGCGAACATCACCTGGACCAGGGGGGCGTAGGCGAGGCTCCTCTCCGTGGCCAGCTCCTCGACGAGCTTTTCGAACGGAACGTCCTGGTGGGCCTGGGCGGCCAGCTCGGTCTCGCGCACCTGGGCGAGCAGCTCGCGGAAGGTGGGATCTCCCGCGAGGCTGCCGCGCAGCACCAGGTTGTTCACGAAGAACCCGATCAGCCCCTCGACCTCCACCCGGTTGCGCCCGGCGATGGGGGTGCCCACCGCGAGGTCGTCCTGGCCGCTCCAGCGTCCGAGAAGGGCCTCGAAGCCGGCCAGGAGCATCATGAAGAGCGTCGCTCCGTAGCGCCTTCCCAGGGCCTCGACCGGCTGGACCCGCTCGGCCGCCCACCGCACCGGCCGGGTGGAGCCTCTGACGCTCTGCACCGCGGGCCGTGGCCGGTCGGTCGGCAGATCGAGGAGAGGCGGCAGGCCCGCGAGCTGTTGCCGCCACCAGTCGATCTCCCGCTCCAGCGCCTCGCCATGCAGCCAGGAGCGCTGCCAGACCGCGAAATCGGCGTACTGGATCGGGAGTGGGAGAAGCGGCGAGGGCTTTCCTTCCGAGAAGGCGGCGTAAAGCGCGGCCACCTCGCGCACCAGGAGGCCCATGGACCAGCCGTCGCTCGCCACGTGGTGCATAGTGAGCGCCACGGCGTGGTCTTCGGGCGCGAGGCGCAGCAGCACGGTGCGCAGCAGGGGGCCGCGGGCGAGGTCGAACGGCCGGGCGGCCTCCTCTTCCGCGAGGGCGAGGGCTTCCGCCTCGCGAGCGAGCTCCGGCAGGGTTGACAGGTCGATCCGCGGCAGCACGAAGGGGGCCGGCGGCAGGATCACCTGCACCGGCGCGTCTCCTTCGAGAGCGAAGACGGTGCGCACGGCCTCATGACGGCGCGCGATCTCCTCCAGGCAGCGCTCCAGAACCGCGGCGTCGAGCGGCCCTTCGACGCGCAGCACGACCGGCAGGTTGTAGAGCGGCGTGCCCGGCTGAAGCTGGTCGATGAACCAGAGCCGCTGCTGGGCGAACGACAGCGGCAGGGCCCCCTCGCGAGGTACCGGAACGAGGGGCGGAACGAAGGCCGCCTCGCCCTGCTGCTCCACCTCCACGGCCAGGGAGGCCACGGTGGGAGCTTCGAACAGGGTGTGCAGGGAGATCTCCACCCCCAGCCCGGCCTGCACGCGCGAAAGGAGCTGGAGACCCAGCAGCGAATGGCCGCCCAGCGCGAAGAAGTTGTCGTGGACGCCCACCTGGCCGATGCCGAGCAGGTCTCCCCAGATCGCAGCCAGCCGCCGTTCGAGGTCCGTGCGCGGCTCCTCGTAGGGCGTGTCGATCCCGGGCCGGACGTGGCCGGGCTCGACCGGCGCGGCCTGGAGGGTCGGCCGGGGGGCGAGGCCGAGGAGCTCGTCCAGGGCCTCGGGCGTGGGCGGGCCTGAGGGGAGGGCCACCACCCGGACGCCGCGCGCTTCGAGCGCCGCAGCCCAGGCCGGGTCCGCCCCTTCCGGCAGCATCACCATCTTGGAAGCCGTCGTGCGCAGGCCGGGCTCGATCCAGTAGCGCTGCCGCTCGAACGGGTACGCCGGCAGGGGCACCCGGCGGCGGCGCTCGTCGCCGAGGAAGCCGGACCAGTCGATCTCCGCGCCGGAGAGCCAGAGGCGGCCCAGGGTCTGGAGCAGGAAGCGCGGGTCCGGCTGCCGGTCCATCTCGTGGCGGAGCGACGAGAAGACGGCCCCTTCGGCCGGGCTCTGCTGGAGAGCGAGGCTGCCCAGGGCCTGCGGCCCCATCTCGACCAGAACCCGCCCCGGCTCGCGCCACAGCTCGGCCACGCCGTCGGCGAAGCGGACGGTGGAAACGAGGTGGCGCACCCAGTAGTCCGGATCGGTGGCCTCGGCCGCGGAGATCCACGTCCCCGTGACGTTCGAGAGATACGGGATGCGCGGCGTCGCCAGCGGGATCGAGCGCAGCATCTCCCGCAGCTCACCGGCGACCGGCTGCAGCATCCAGGAGTGAAACGCCTGGTCCGCCTGCAAGCGGCGGCAGGGAACGCCCTCCTCCGCCAAACGCCGCTCCAGCTCAGAGATCGCCTCAGGGGGACCGGAGACTACGGACACAGCCGGCGCGTTGACCGCAGCGAGAGACAGCTCCGGGGTGAGTCGCGCCCGCGTCTCCTCTTCGGAAAGCGGCACGGCCAGGAGGGCTCCCGGCGGAAGCTCACCGATGAGCCGGGCGCGCCGGGCCACGAGCGCCAGGGCGTCGGGAAGCTCCATCACGCCGGCCAGGCAGGCGGCCGTGTACTCGCCCAGGCTGTAGCCCAGAAGGGCCGCCGGCCGCACGCCCCAGCTCATCCACAGACGGGCGAGGGCGTAGCCCACGGCGAACATCGCCGGCTGCGCGATGCGGGTCTCCTGGAGAACCGTTTTCCGCGGGCGGCCCCGTCCGAACAGGGAGCGCGGGTCGGGTGCCTCCTCCGCCGCCGTGAACAGCACCTCGCGCAGATCGAGCCCGAGGTGCGGCAAGAGCAGCTCGGCGCAGCGGTCCAGCTCCTCCCGGAACACGGGCTCGTCCTGGTAGAGACCGCGCGCCAGGCCCGGATACTGGTCGCCCACCCCGGGCAGCAGGAAGGCCACGCTGCGGCGGCTCTCCGTAGACGTCCACACCCGCTGCGGATCGCGCTCCCGCAGAGCCGTCACGGCCTCCTCGCGCGTCGCGGCCAGCACGGCGCGGCGGTGCGCGAACGGCCGCCGGCCTACGCGCAAGGTGTAGGCGACGTCGGCGAGATCGAGGTCCGGGTCCTGCTCCAGGCGGTCGGCCAGGCGGTCCGTCATCCGCTCCAGGGCGGCCGGCGTGCGCGCCGAGAGGAGCAGCACCTGCCAGGGACGCGACGGGCCGGACAGCGCCACGGACGGGGCCTCTTCGAGCACCGCGTGCACGTTCGTGCCGCCGATGCCGAACGCGCTCACCCCGGCGCGGCGGGGCTCTCCGCTCGAGGTCCAGTCGGTCAGGCGGTCGGCCACCCGGAACGGGCTCGCGGCGAAGTCGATGGCCGGGTTCGGCGTCTCGAAATGCAGGCTGGGCGGGATCTGGCGGTGCTCCAGGGCGAGCACCGTCTTGATCAGGCCGGTCACGCCCGCGGCCGCGTCCAGGTGGCCCACGTTGGTCTTGACCGCGCCCAGGGAACAGAAGCCCGTGCGCTCGGTCTCCCGGCGGAAGGCCCGGGTGAGGGCCGCGACCTCGATGGGGTCGCCCAGGGGTGTCGCGCTGCCGTGCGCCTCGACGTAGGAGATCGTCTCCGGAGAGACCCCGGCGTCGGCCAGGGCCGCGGAGATGGCGTTCGACTGCCCGGTGACGCTCGGCGCGGTGTAGCCCGCCTTGTTGGAACCGCCGTCGTTGTTGGCCGCCGAGCCCAGGAGCACGGCGTGGATCGTGTCTCCGTCCGCCAGCGCGTCTTCGAGCCGCTTCAACACCACGATGCCCACGCCGCTCCCCCCCACCGTGCCGCGCGCCGAAGCGTCGAAGGTGCGGCAATAGCCGTCCGGGGAGACGATCCCTCCCTCTTCGTAGAGATAGCCGGCGCGCTGCGGCACGGCGATCGTCACGCCGCCGGCCAGCGCCATGTCGCAGGCTCCCAGGCGGAGGTTCTGGCACGCGAGGTGGACGGCCAAGAGCGAGCTGGAGCACGCGGTCTGGACCGTCATGCTGGGCCCTTGGAGGTCCAGCTTGTAGGAGACGCGGGTCGCGAGGAAATCCTTGTCATTGCCCAACAGGAGCTGGGGGCCGCCCACCGCCGCGGGATCGACGCTCGACAGGAGCTGGTGCAGGTAGCGGTTGAACCCGAGGCTCGCGAACACACCGACCGGCCCGGGCACGCGCTGGGAGTCGTAGCCCGCGTGCTCCAGCGCCTCCCAGGCGCATTCGAGGAACAGGCGCTGCTGGGGATCGAGCAGCTCGGCCTCGCGCGGGTTGTAGCCGAAGAACCCGGCGTCGAAGAGCTCCACCCCTTCGAGCACCCCGGCGGCCGGCACGTAGCGCGGATCGCGCCGCAGCGCAGGAGGGATGCCCGAGGCGGCCAGATCCTCGTCGCTGAAACGGGCGATCGAGGCGACGCCCGCGCGCAGGTTGTCCCACAGGGCCTCGACTCCGGAGGCTCCGGGGAAACGGCCCGTGAGGCCGACGATGGCGATGGGGCCGTGGCTGGCGGTGGCGCGAGGCACGGGCTTCTCCACCACCGCCAGGCCGGGCTCCAGGTGGCGCGCCAGGGCGCGGACGCTCGTGTGGGTCAGGAGGTCCATCAGGCTGACCTCGCGCCCCAGCCGGTCGCGGAGCAGCACCTGCACCCGGGTGAGGAGCAGCGAGTGGCCGCCCAGGTCGAAGAAGTTCTCCTCGCTGCCCACCCGCGGCACGCCCAGCACCTCGCACCAGATCCCGGCGATCGCGTCTTCGAGCGCGCTCCGGCCCTCTTCGGGCGGCAGGTCGCGGGAGGCCGTGGCGGGCGCGGGCAGGGCGTTCCGGTCCAGCTTGCCGTTGGCCGTGAC
>DATEIO010000918.1:0-2962 GCA_035278895.1 Thermoanaerobaculia bacterium
GCCGCTTTCGCTCCGCTGGGTCATCTTCGGCGGCGAGGCGCTCGAGCCGGCGTCCCTCGCCCCCTGGTTCGACCGCCACGGCGACGAGGCGCCGCGGCTGGTCAACATGTACGGCATCACCGAGACCACGGTGCACGTGACCTTCCGGCCGCTCTCCAAAGCCGACCTCGAAGGGCCGAGCCTCCTCGGGCGGCCGATCCCGGACCTCCAGGTCCACCTGCTCGACCGCCGGGGGGGGCCCGTGCCGCTCCTCGTTCCCGGCGAGATCCACGTGGGCGGGGCCGGCGTGGCCCGGGGGTACCTGGAGCGGCCGGAGCTGACTTCGCAGCGCTTCGTGCCCGACCCGTTCTCCGGCCGCTCCGGAGCGCGCCTCTACCGCTCGGGCGACCTGGCCCGCAGGCTGCCCGGCGGCGACGTCGAGTACCTCGGCCGTACGGACCACCAGGTGAAGGTGCGCGGCTTCCGCATCGAGCTCGGCGAGATCGAGGCCGCGATCTCGTCCCACCTGGCCGTGGCCGAGGCCGCGGTGCTCGCCCGCGGGACCGGCGAGGAGGCGCGGCTCGTGGCCTGGGTGGCGCCCGCTCGCCTGGGCACCGCGGAGCTGCGGCGCTGGTTGAAGGAGCGGCTGCCGGAGCACATGGTGCCCGCCGCGTTCGTGTTCCTGGACGCCCTGCCGCTGACTCCCAACGGCAAGCTGGACCGCCGCGCCCTGCCCGAGCCGGCCGCGGTCTCCGGACCGGCCGCCGCGGAGGCCGAGGCGCCGCGCACCCCGGCGGAAGAGCTGGTCGCCGGGATCTGGGCGAGCCTCCTGAGCCGCGAGGCCGTGGGCCGCCACGACGACTTCTTCGAGCTGGGTGGCCACTCGCTCCTCGCCGCGCGCCTGGTCTCGCGCCTGCACGCCGCGCTCGGGGTGGAGATCCCCCTGGAGACCGTGTTCCAGGAGCCCACCGTGGCCGCGCTCGCCGCGGCGGTCGAGGCCGCGTCCCAGGTCCCGGCGCCGCCGCTCGTCCCCCGGCCGCCCGGAACGCGGGCGCCGCTCTCTCCCGCCCAGGAGCGGCTCTGGTTCCTCGACCGCCTGGAGCCCGGCAATCCGGCCTACAACGTGCCGCTGGCTCTCCACCTCTCCGGGCCGCTGAACACGGGCGCCCTGGCCGCCGCGCTCTCCGCGGTGGCGGCGCGCCACGAGGTGCTGCGCTCCACCTTCGTCGAATCCGCGGGGCAGCCCGCTCTGGAGATCTCCCCGGAGGCCCGCTTCCCCTTGACCGTGACCGACCTGACGGGCCTTCCCGCGGAGGCGGAGCGCCAGGCGGCTGCCGAGGCGCGGCAGCCGTTCGACCTGGCGGCCGGGCCGCTCGGCCGGGCCGTTCTGCTGCGCCTGGAGCCCGAGGAGCACCTCCTGGTGCTCGACCTCCACCACATCTCCTTCGACGGCTCGTCGGTCGAGATCCTGCTGCGCGAGCTGGGGCACCTCTACGCCGGAGAGCCGCTGCCGCCTCTCCCCGTCCAGTACGGCGACTTCGCGCTCTGGCAGCGCGCGTGGCTCGAAGGCGGAGCGCTGGCGGCCCAGCTTGACGCCTGGCGCGAGCGGCTGGCCGGCGCGCCCACGGCCCTCGACCTTCCGACCGACCGGCGGCGGCCCGCGGTGCAGACCTTCCGCGGCGGCGCGGAGCCGGCGGCGCTCTCCCCGGAGCCGGTGCGGGCCTTGAGCACCCTCGGCCGGAGCCGCGGCGCAACGCTCTTCATGACCGTGCTCGCCGGCTGGGCCGTCCTGCTCCACCGGTCGAGCGGCGCGGCGGAGGTGATGGTGGGCTCGCCGGTCGCCAACCGGCGGCGGCCGGAGCTCGAAGGGCTGATCGGCCTGTTCGTGAACACCCTGCCCCTGCGCGTCGATCTGGCCGGCGATCCGCCGTTCGCCGAGCTGGTGGACCGGGTGCGCGCGACGGCCTTGGCCGCCTACGAAAACCAGGACGTGCCCTTCGAGCGCCTGGTCGAGGCCGTGGAGACCGGGCGCGACCTCTCGCGGAGCCCGCTGTTCCAGGCGATGCTGGCGCTCGCGGACGGCGCGGCCCCGGCGCTCCGCCTGCCCGGGGTGGCCGCCCGGGAGGTGCCGCTCCACAACGGCACGGCGAAATTCGAGCTGCTCCTGGCCTTGAATTCCCGCGACGGCGGCCTCGCGGGGGGGCTCGAGTTCAACGCCGATCTGTTCGACGCGGCGACCGCGCGGCGCTTCGCGGACCGGCTCGCCCGCCTGCTGGCAGGCGCCGCGGCCGACCCGCAGGCCCGGGTGGGCGACCTCCCGCTCCTCGACGCGGCCGAGGAGCGGCAGATCCTCGTGGACTGGAATGCCACCGAGGCCCCGTTCCCGCGCGATCTGGGGCTCCACGAGCTGTTCCTGGCGCAGGCCGCGCGCACGCCGGAGGCGACCGCCCTGATCCACGGCGAAGAGCGGGTGACCTACGCCGGGCTCGCCGCCTGGGCCGGCCGCCTCGCGGGGCACCTCGCGGCGCTCGGGGTCGGGCCCGAGGCGCGGGTCGGGGTCTTCTGCGCCCGCACCCCCGCCATGGTGGCCGCGGCGCTCGGCGTGCTCGAAGCCGGGGGCGCCTACGTGCCCCTCGACCCGGCCTACCCCGCGGACCGCCTGGCCTGGCTGCTGGCGGACTCCGGGGTCTCCGTGGTGCTCACCGAGGAGAGCGTGGCCGGAGCGCTGCCAACGTTTTCCGGGACGCTCATTTTTGCGGACCGCGACTCCGGCCCCGAAGCGCAGGAGCGGCCGCGCGGCTTCGTGCACCCCGAGCAGGCGGCCTACGCGATCTACACGTCGGGCTCGACCGGGGCGCCCAAGGGCGTGATCGTGCGCCACGGGAGCGCCGTGAACCGGATCGCCTGGGCCCTCGCGGCCTATCCGCCGGACGTGCTCGCGGGCGTGCTCGCGGCGACGTCGCTCTGCTTCGACCTGTCGGTG
>DATEIO010000919.1:0-11755 GCA_035278895.1 Thermoanaerobaculia bacterium
AATCCCGGCCTGCTGGCCTTCGGCATGACGCTCGAGGACCTCCGGGCCGGAGTCAGCCGCATCCGCAACCCCGTGATCGCCCGCGTCTTCCGCGAGCTCGGCCTGATGGAAAAATGGGGGAGCGGATACAAGCGGATCGCCGAGGACTGCGTGGCCGGCGGGTACCTGCTTCCCGAGTGGGTAGAGCTGGGCCCGGCGTTGAGAATCGTGTTCCGGCCTCACCCGGACATCGAGGCGGCGGATCAGGGACATGGAGATGTCACTCCAAATGTCACCCTAGATGTCACCCTAAATGTCACTCCAGATGTCACCCTGAACGAGAGGCAGACCTGGTTTCTCGCCGCTCTTCATGCGGGAGAAGGCCCTCGGGTGAAGGACCTCGTGGAACGCTTTGGCGTGACGCTGAGAACCGCACGACGGGATGTTGCGGGGTTGAAGGATCAGGGCTTGGTGGAATTCCTGGGGGGCTCCAGGAAGGGCAGCTACAGGCCGCTTGTCAGTCCCGGCTCCTGAAGACGAGCAGCCAGAGGAAGAACGGTCCCCCGAGGAGAGCCGTCAGGATCCCCACGGGGAGCTCCGCGGGCGCCATCACCGTGCGGGCGGCGGCGTCGCAGAGGGTGAGGAAGGCGCCGCCTCCGAGCAGGCAGGCGGGGGCGAGGAAGAGGTGGTCGTGCCCCACGAAGCGGCGCAGGATGTGGGGGACGATCAGCCCCACGAAGCCGATCGGTCCGGCCACGGCCACCAGGGCGCCGATCATGAGCGAGGTGGCGAGGAGGATGCGGAAGCGCAGGCGCGCGAGATCCACTCCGCGGCTCGCCGCGAGCTCTTCGCCAGTGAGAAGGAGGTTGAGCTCCCAGCGCAGGACGAGGAGCGCGGCGCTCCCCACGAGCACCCAGGGGAGGAGCCAGAGGACCTCGCCGTAGCCCACGACCGCGAGCCCTCCCATCATCCAGCGCACCATGCGAAAGGTCTGGGTCGAGTCCGAGAGGTACTGGAGGCAGAGGATGATGGCCGAGCAGGAGAGGGAGACCGCGATCCCGGCGAGGAGGAGCGTCGGCGTCTCGACCCCCTGCCTACGCAGGGCGAGCCCCACGATCAGGACGGTCGCTCCCACGGCCCCGGCGAAGCTCGCGAAAGCGACGAGCGAGAGGCCGAGAAAATCTCCGCCCTCAGTGCGCAGGGCGAGAACCGCCCCGAGCGCCGCGCCCCCCGAAATCCCCAGGGTATAGGGCTCAGCCAGAGCGTTTCTGAACAGCGTCTGGAAGCCCAGCCCCGAAATGGCGAGCGCGCCGCCAGCCAGGAGGGCCAGGAGAACGCGCGGGAGGCGGATCTGCCAGAAGATGGTTGATGCCCCGGGGTCCGCGCGCAGAACGTCTCCGAGCGAGACCGGGTGGCTCCCTACGAGGGGAGCCAGAAGAAAGGCCAGCACCCAGACGAGGGCGAGGACCACGAGCGCGAGGCGGGGGCGGGGCGTCATGTCAGGTCAAGGACGGTGACCGGCCTCTCGCCACCGCGCACAATCTCGAAACGGGCCCGGAAGAGGCAGTCCAGGAGATCAGCGCGGAGGATCGACGCCGGAGGGCCGACCTCCAGCACCCGGCCCATGGAGAGGGCGAGGAGCCGGTCGCCCAGGAGCGAGGCGAGGTTCAGATCGTGGGTGGCGAGCACCACCGTGCGGCTCGCCTCGGCTTTGAGGCGCAGGAGCAGGTTCGCGAGATCACGCTGGTGGCGGGCGTCCAGGTGGATCGTCGGCTCGTCGAGCACGAGGAGCTCCGACTGCTGGGCGAGCGCGGCCGCGATGTAGACCGCCTGGCGCTCGCCGCCGGACAGCTCGTCGACTGGCCGGTCCTTGAGCTCCTCGATGCCCACCACGGCCAGGGCCTCCTCTACGGCTGCGAAGTCCGCGGCCCGGGGCGCCATCTGAAGCGGCGAGAGGTGGGGATAGCGGCCGAGGAGCACGACCTCTCCGACCCGGAGCGGCACCCGGGCCGGGCGGATCTGCGGCACGTAAGCGATGCGCCGCGCGAGCTCGCGGCGGGAGAGGGACGCGAAGGAGCGTCCCTCGTAGGACAGCTCTCCCCGCGAGGGGGAGAGGAGGCCGGTCAGGCAGCGCAGGAGCGTGGTCTTGCCTGCGCCGTTCGGCCCCACGATCACCAGGCACTCACCGCGCAGCACGTCGACGTCCACGGGGCCCAGAACGGTCCGGGCTCCGGCGTTCCATTCGAGGCCCCGAGCCGTCAACAGGCCGCTCATTCGCCTCTCCGAACGAGCGCCTCCCGCATCTCGCGGTAGAGGCGGGGCAGGCGGGGTCCGGGGATCACCACGTAGTCGCCCGCGAGCACCTCGACCCGGTTCCCGGCCTCTCCCAGCTCCCGCCAGTCGCCCTCGAGCGAAGCCGCGACCTCGGGAGTGACCGCGTAGGCGCGCAGCTCGAGGATGACGTCCGGCCGGCGCGCCACGATCTCTTCCAGGCTGATCTGCGGATAGAGGCCGGCCGCGTCGGCGAAGGCGTTCTTCGCCCCCAGCCGCTCCAGGAGCTCGTGGAAGAAGGTCCCTTTTCCGGCCACGATCAGATCGCCGAGCTTCCCCGCCTGCCTCCCCACGGAGAGCATGACCCGCGGAGGGGGCCCGGGCAAGGGGGAGGCTTTCAATCCCTCCCGCCACTCGGCCGCCAGGCGCTCCCCGGCGGCGGCCACGCCGCAGCGTTCCGCGATCGTGTGGAACGAGCGCTCGACGTCCGCCAACGACTCGTTCTGGACGACGAGGACATCGACTCCCAGAGGCTTCAACCGGGCGGCCAGATCCCCCTCGCTGGGGATCAGGACCGCGAGATCCGGCTTCAGGGCGACGATCTGCTCCAGGTTGGGATTGAAAAGCCCTCCGAGGTGGGGTTTCTTCTCCACCTCGGGAGGCCAGGTGCTGTAGTCCCCCACTCCCGCAACCCGGTCCCCCAGCCCGAGGGCGAAGAGCGTCTCGACGAGGCTCGGGGTGAGCGCGATCACCCGCTGGCACGAACCGGCGGCCGCCTTCGGCTCCGGAGGCCGGGCCTCCTGCCGGCAGCCGCCGAGGACCGCCAGCAGGAGAGCGAGGAGAAGGGGAAGACGCCTCAAAAGTCGACCGCCACGCCGCCGATGAACGTCCTGCCCGGACTCGGATACAGGAGGACCTCCTCATACTCCTCGTCCGCCACGTTCTCGACCCGGGCGTAAGGCGAGAGCCACGGGAGCGCCCGCCAGCGCGCCGCCAGGTCCACGCGCACGTAGCTCGGAGCGTCGCGCACGGCGAAGGTCGCCTCGTCGAGCTGGGGCCGCTCTCCCACGTAGCGGCCTTCGACATTCCACGTCCAGTCTCCCGGCCGGGCGGTCAGCAGGAGGCTCGCGCTCTCCTCGGGCCGCCGCTGAAGGGGGAGGCCGGTGTCCAGGTCTTCCGCGTCCAGCCAGGTCGCGGAGGCCCGCGCCGCGAAGATCCCGCGGGAAAAGCCCACCTCCCCCTCCACTCCGCGGCTCCGCGCTCTTCCAATATTGACGCTCACGAAGGTGACCGGATCGAAGTCGATCAGGTTCCGCTGCTGGTTCTCGAAACCGGTCAGTCCGAACCGCCACGCCCCGGCCTCGTGCTCCAGGCCGACCTCGTAGCTCTCGACCGTCTCGGGCTCGAGATCCGGATTGCCGAAGAAGGGGTAGTAGAGCTCGCCCAGCGACGGGGCCCGGAACGCCTCGCCGTAGCTCGCCCGCAGGCGGGTGCCTTCCCGCAGGGTGAGCACGGCGCCCGTGCGCAGGCTCGTCTCGGCGCCGAACACGTCGTTGTCGTCTCTGCGCAGGCCGAGCTCCACGCGCACCGGGCCGCGGCCCCAGCTCGCCTGGCCGAACGCGGCCCAGGTCCGCTGCCGCGCGGCGTCCAGGTTGGTCACGGTCCCCGAGGTATTGGTGGCCTCCAGGCGTTCCCAGTCGCCGCCCACGGCGATCCAGGTGCTCTCGTTCGCGCGCCAAGTGGTGACCAGCCGGCCGCGCAGGGCCTCGGACTCGGTCCGCGTGTCGATCGGGCCGAAGGGGTCGTCGGGATCTTCGAAGCGGCCGTCGAAGCGGGTCTCCGAAACCTGGGCCTCGACCTCCCAGGCGCCCCGCTCCACCCGGAACGGCACCGCCACCTCGCGCTCCTCCCACGAGATCCCGCGCCGGGGCGAGGGCAGGCCACCGGAGAGCGGGATGCCCGTCTCCGAATCGTTCGCGCGGGCGAGCACCCCGACGCTCGCGCCGGGGGCGAACGTCCAGAGCGCTCGCGCCGTGGCCTCCTCGCCGTCGTAGAAGTCGTTGTCGAGCTCGCCGCCCCCGCGCCGCAGGTGGCCGGTCACGTCGAGGCGCACGGAGCCCAGGTCAGCCCCCGCGGCCACGCCGCCGCGCAGGTAGTCGTTCTCCCCGCCCTCCAGGCGGACCGTCCCCCCCTGGCGCGAGCCGGTGAACACCTGCACGACCCCGCCTACGGCGGTGCTGCCGTAGAGCGCGGAAAAAGGCCCACGCACCACCTCGACCCGTTCCACCCCGTCCATGGACACGAACTGCCAGTTCGTCGCCCCGAAGAAGGGGTCGTAGAGCGGGATGCCGTTCCACAGGAGGAGGGTCTGGGACGAGTCCGCGCCGCGGGTGAAGACCGAGGTCTGCTGGCCGGGGCCTCCGGCCTGCACCGCGATCAGGCCCGGCACCGTGCCGAGCAGCTCCGGGAGATCGACGGCCTGACGCTCCTCGATCTCTTCGGAATCGATCACGGTGACGGTCGCGGGGACCTCGTCTTTTTCCTCGGAATCGAGAGTGGCGCTGACGACGACGGTGTCTTCGAAGACGGGGACTTCGGGCGGGGGGGCCTGCTGGGCCATCACCGGGACTCCGCCCCCGAGGAGGCCGGCGATCAGAAGGATGCGGCGCATGACGTGCTCCTTGGAAATGCGACGCCCCACCGCGAAGGGTGGGGCGAAAGGAGAGGCGCTTTGCCGCCAAGCCCTGGTCCGCACCCCGCGGAAGGCGTCGGACGGTTCGGCAGGTCTCCTGGCTTCCGGATCGTCCTACTCCCGGACCTTCCCACACGGGCGACCGCGTCAGCGATCCACTCGTGCAGTGGCAAAACTCCGGTTTCGTACCCGGTTACAGTGGCGGGGGCCGCGCCGGTGTCGCACCGGCTTCCCTCTTGGCGACGCCAGGCCTCGAAGGTCCCGGCGTACCGCACCGTCTGGGTTTGTCAAAGAAGCCCCCCACGGCGGAGGGCTCCGGGCTAGCTTACCGCGAAGAGAGCCGGCGGGCTACTGCTGCGGCGGAGGCGCGTCGGTCAGGAAGCGGCCCGGATCGGGCTCTATCGGGTCGCTGCCGAATCCGCCGCCCACGAAGCGGGAGGGCATGCCCTGGGTCGAGTCCGGCTCCACGAACTGGTTGATCGAGTAGTTCCGGTCCTGCTCCGCCTGGGCGGCCATCCGGTCGAGCGCATCGGCTGCCCGGTCGACGCCGCCGCGGCCCTGGGCCGCCTCCTCCTCGGTCGGGAGGTCGTTGGGGGCCCAGCCGATCGCGACCGTGCTGTCGCTGATGCGGATGCCGTAGCCCTTGCGCTGCGTCTCGGAGCGGACGCTCTCGATCTCGGCCTTGGTCACGCCGACCCAATTACCGACGTCGGTCAGGAACAGGACCAGGTTCGAATCCCAGGTTGCCTCCTGGGGCTGCTGGGCGGTCTCGACCACGGTCCCGTTGGTGAGCGTGATGGTGTAGATCTCCGCCCCCGCCGGCAGGGCGAGGAGCGCCAGAGCGACGAGCAACGGCCAGACACGAGCCAGCGACCGGGACATGAAAGACCTCCTGCGGAGACGACCGCAACCAGAGCACATCGGGTTCCTTCGATCAGCTTAGCACGTCAAACGCTCTTTGGCGAGCTGGCGCCGGAACAGCTCGGCCCCGCCGTGCGCCGGATGCCGCAGGGCGGGGGCCTCCACCCCGAGGAGCGCCAGGGCTGCCTGGGCCGTCCGGCCGACGGCGAGCACCCGGGCGCCGCCGGTCTCGGCGAGCAAGCCCTCCAGCACGTGGAGGTTGGCGGCCACGAGCGACCGCTCCGGGGTGCGGTTGCTGAGCGGCCCCGCCTTGCCGTGAGGGTGCCAGGGGAAGGAGTTCCAGAGGAGAACCCCGCGCGCGTCGCCACCCAGCGCGTCCCAGACCACGCTCCCCGAGGGCTCGAGCCAGAGCGCGGGATTGCGGCTGGTGGGGAGGAACGGCGGGCTCGTGGCCCAGGGGAGGCGCCGGCCGTCGTCCCCCGCGAGCTGGCGCTCGCTGGTGAAGGCGATGCCGGAAAACCGCCCGCCCCGGAACCCCAGCGCCTCGCCGACCAGGATCAGCCGGGGCGCTCCCACCCGCTCCAGGTAGGTCTCGAGGTTCTTCTGCCGCTGCCGGGGAGCGCCGGGGCCGTCCAGCTCCGGGGCCGCATCCCGGTAGGGATTGACCACGCCGGGGGCGGAGCCCCGGGGGCCCTGGTAGAGCCGGCGGAGGACGGCGGAGAGGCTCAAGCGCGGCCGCCCTACGGGCGGACCTGCTCCTGGCTCACGGGCTCCGCCATGCCGACCAGGATCTCCCGCGCGCCGGAGTACGGGGCCCGGCCGTGGGCGACCAGCATGTTGTCGAGCATCAGCAGGTCCCCCTTCTGCCAGGGGAAGGCGACCGTCTCCGCCCGGTACGCCGCGCGCAGGTGCTCCATGACCTCGGGCTCGACCGGCGAGCCGTCGCCGTAGTAGGTGTTGGCCGGCAGCTCGCCCTCGGCGAACTCCTCGAGCAAGGCGTCGCGCACCGCGGGAGACAGGGTCGAGACGTGGAAGAAGGTCGCGTGGTTGAACCAGACGAGCTCCCCCGTCTTCGGATGCCGGGCGATCGCAGACCGCACGGCGCGGGTGCGCAGCCGGTCCCCGTCCTTCCACTCGGCGTCGATCCCCTTGTCCTTGCAGTGGCGGCTGATCGCCTCCTTGTCAGTGGTCTGGAACACCGTCTGCCAGGAGAGGCCGAAGCCGTCGCCGAAGTTCCTCACGTACATCCAGCCGCGCTGGGCGAAGCGGTCCCGGATCTCCGGATCGATACGCGCAAGCACCTTGCGGACGTCGGCGATCGGCGTCTCGCCCCCCGCGCCCGGCTGTGTCCGGCACATGAAGAAGATCTTCTGCGGCCACTCCTTCTGGTAGGAGTTCTCGTTGTGGAGAAAGATCGGCTGGTCCGCCGGATAGTCCGTCGAGGTGTAGATGTTGCCCTTGACCGCCGTGCGCGGCGACGAGCGCTCCCGGTACTCCAGGGACTCGCCCGACACGGCGCGGATGAACGCCTCCAGGCTCTCCGGCCCCTCGAGGCCGAAGCCGCGGAAGAGGATGCCGCCGTGCTGCCGGAGCTTCTCTTCGAGGAGCTCGCGGTTCGAGGCGGCCCACGCCATCACGTCCACCCCCGGGACCGCCGGCTCGACGAGGAGCGGCAGGTCTCCGGCCGGCAAGGCTCCGAAGCGGACGAGAGACTCGGCCGACACGGTCACGGCCCGGCGCTTGATCGCGCCCAGGCTCCGGGTGGGGGCTGAAGGGTTGGATTCGGTCACGGCTGGGTCTCCAACGAGGATTTCAGGTGAAGAGGTCTCCCGAGGCCGAGGGGAAGAACGACGGAACGTGCGTGCCCCTTCCCGTAGCGAGCGCCGCGTCCGCCACCAGCTTGCCCACGGCCACGTCCAGAACGCCCAGGCCGAACGGGCTGAAGATGGCGACCGAGCCGTCGCCCTTCCGGGCCGGCGCTTTCCCGGAGAGGATGTCGGCCAGGGTGCAGCGGACGAAGTCGCGCCCTCCCGTGGCCTGCTCCGCCAGGTGGATCGAGGTCTGCGCGCGGCTGACGTGGTCCACGTCGTCGACCACGTTGTCGCCCGCGAGGATCGCCTCGGGGGTCAGGTCCCGGAGCGAAATGTGCAGGACGACCGCCCCCGGCGGGCAGGCCGAGAGGTCGCTGACGTGGGGACGGATGGCGGTCGTGGCGAACGAGACGAGCGGGCAGGAGGCCAGGACCTCCCCGGTCTCCGAGGCGATCCCCACCTCGGCCCCGAGGCGCTCGCGGAGGACCGCGGCGAAACGCCCGGCCCGCTCCGCATTCAGGTCGAAGATCTGGAACCGCTTCGCCCCGCAGGTGACGCCCAGGAAGCGGGCGATCTCGTAGTTGATGAGCCCGGTGCCGATCAGGCCGGTCTGCTCGGGGGAACGCCCTTCGAGGAGCGCCCGGGCCCCCGAGGCCGCGCTCGCGGCCGTGCGGCGGGCGCTGATGATCGAGCTCTCCAGCACGATCTGCGGCCGTCCGCCCTCGCATTCGTTCAGGATCAGGATGGCCGAGGCGCGGGCGAGGCCCCGCTTCAGGTTCCCGGGGAAGGAGGAGATCCACTTCAGACCCGCCACGTCGAAGCCGTCGCCCAGGAAAGCCGGCAGCGCGATGATGCGGTCGAGATCATTGCCGGGGAAGCGCAGGAAGGTCGAATGGGGGAGCGAGCTCTTCCCCTCGTTGTGGGCCACGTAGGCCCGCTCGACGACCGAGACGATCTCCTCCTCGCGGCCCGCGAGCAGCTCCTCGATCTCGGGGCCTCCCAATACCAGAATCCCGTCGCCGCTCATCCAGCCTCCCCCATGCCCGTCCAGAGGGACGAGACCTCACCGAAGTGCTCGCGCACCCAGTCGTCGGAAAACAGCGTCTCCAGATAGCGCTCCCCCCGGTCGGGAAGGATCGCGACCACGGCGGCCCCGTCCGGGATGCGGTCGCGGTAGCGCTCGACCGCCGAGAGCACCCCTCCGGACGAGCCGCCCGCGAGGATCGCCTCGCGCTCCATCAGCCGGCGGCAGCCCACCACGCAGTCCAGATCGTTGACGTGCATGGGCTCGTCGATGACGGAGAGGTCGCACAGCGGCGGGCGCAGACCGGCGCCCAGGCCGGGGACCATGCGCGGGGCCCGGACGTCGCTGAAAATCAGGCTGCCGTACGCGTCGACGGCGATCACCCGGGTTTTGAGCCCGTTCTCCCGGACGTACTCGCCGCAGCCGCGCACCGTGCCGCAGGTGCTCGTGGCCACGAAGAGGTAATCGACCTTGCCGTCGAGCGCGGCCGCCACCTCGTGCATGGTGGTCGAGAAGTGGGATTCCGAGTTCTTGGCGTTGGCGTACTGGTTGGGCCAGAACGAGCCCTCGATCTCCTTCAAGAGCACCTGGACCCGTTTGAGCCGCGCCTGGAGGAGCTCCCCCGACTCGGGGTCCGGCTCGGCCACGTAGTCAATCTCCGCGCCGTAGGTCCGCATCACCCGCAGGTTGCTCTCCGTCGTCTTGCAATCGACCACGCAGATGAAGCGCAGCCCGTAGTAGCGGCAGGCCTGCGCCAAGCCGATCCCCATGTTGCCGGAGCTCGACTCGATGACCACGGAGCCCGCCTTCAGGGCTCCCGTTTGCATCGCGTGCTCCAGGATGAGGCGCGCGGGGCGGTCCTTGATGCTGCCTCCCGGGTTCAGGGACTCGAGCTTCGCATAGAGCTGGAAGCGCGCGTCCGGGAGATAGCGCCTCAGGCGGATCAGCGGAGTTCCGCCGACCGCGTCCAGAATGCCGTCGCAGATCCGCGGCATCCCACCCGGCTGCAAATCATAGAGCTCCACAGCGCTGCCGCCGGACTGAAGGTCCGCATCACCCTTGCCGGGCCACGAAGACCGCAAAAAACTCGGGTTGTAATTTTCCACTCGTCCGGCTCCTCATTGCCTTTCGTTCTCCAATTCCATGGTGTCACAGCTCGGCAGAACGGGACAGGCAGGGCAGAACGCGGTCGCTGGAAGGCGACGCCTGCGGCCGGCAGGGTAGGGGGAAGGGGCTGGGCGGCCACACAGGGCCGCCCCTGCGGGCGATCTATTCCTCCTCGTCTCCCTCCTCGGTCTCGGCCTGGCACTCGAGCAGGTCGTCGTTGGAGATGATCCAGCCGTTATCGGCGCAGATGTCGACCTCGGTGACGACGCACTCGTCGCCGTCCTCGTCGATCAGGCGCACGTCGAAGGTGTCGCAGGGGACACCCGTCAGGGTGAAGGTCTCACCCGTTCCAACCACTTCGTCGCCGAGCTGATCCGGGCCCCACTTCTCGACGTCCGTCGGGGAGAGGAAGAAATGCTGGATGGACCAGTCGGATTTGTTCTTGATGGTTATGTTGCTCGCCGCCTGCGCCGCGGCGGGAGCCAACAAAGTGGCGAGACACAGACCTCCGGCAAAAGCCACAATAGACTTCTTCACAAACATCTCCTTTCGAGAGAAAAACGAGGCCTCCATCGTAGCACAGCCAGGGCGCGGCCTGGAGCCTTGACAGCCCGCTAGGGCAGAATCTCGACGTACCCATCCGTTCCCTGCACGCGGATCCGCTGCCCATCCCGGATCCGCCGGGTGGCCTGCTCCACCCCCACGACGGCCGGCAAGCCGTACTCCCGCGCGATCACCGCGCCATGGGTCATCAGGCCCCCGACCTCCGTCACCAGGCCCTGGATCGCGACGAACAGGGGCGTCCAGCTGGGGTCCGTGTAGGCGGTGACCAGGATGTCGCCCGGCTCAAGATCCGCCTCCGACATCTCCAGGATGACGCGGGCCCGCCCCTCGATGGTCCCGGCGGAAACCGGCAAGCCGACCAGCGCGCCGGCCGGCAGGTCGTCGCGCCGGTACGACCCGGCGACGGCCTCGCCCTCCGACGTGAGCACCCGGGGCGGCGTGAGCGCCTGGTACGACCGGAACGCGTCCTTGCGCTGGCGGATGAGCTGGTCATCCAACTGATTCGTGCGCACGGCGTCCTGGAGCTCCTGGAACCTGAGATAGAAGATGTCTTCCCTCTCATGAAGCACGTGGGCCTGCACGAGGCGCCCGGCTTCTTCCATCAACGCCTGCTTGTAGACGAAGTAGCAACTGACCATGTGGTATTTCGGATACTCGCGGTAGCCGGCGAAAGCCCGGACCCGGTCGATCCTCCGCTTGGCCTCTTCGGCCTTCTGTTCCCCTTCGGCCAAGGCCCGCAAGCGCTCCAGCAGCTCCTGTTCTTTCTTCCAGGCCTCCTGCCGCCCCTGCTCGAAGCGCCGCTCGGCCTCGCCCGGCTCGAAGCTCTTGACGTTGCTGAGGATCAAGGGCAGGAGCAGGGTGGGGCGTTCGCTCCAGCGCGGCCTCGTGATGTCGATCTCGCCGGCGCCGCGCATGCCGTACTTGTCGAGCCAGGCCCGGATGGCGTCTCGCGCTTCCCGCCCGCCCGCGAGCCTGGGCAGCTCGTCCAGGAAGCCCTCATCCTCGACGCGCTGCAGAAAAGCCACCACGTCCGGATGCGGGCGGATCACGTCCGCGACGTCCAGGAGCGCCAGTCCCATCTCCGACGTGACGTTGTTCGGGACGGACTGCGTGAGCGTGTCGGCCGCGTTCGTCTCGCCCAGCCACGCCTGCATCTGGTCGTTCAGCCACCACGCGGCTTCCATCCCCGCCATGACGACCTGAAGGCTTCGCGGATCGAACTGGACCCGCTTCCGCTCCTGGATGTCGGCCAGGATGAAGTCGAGCCGGGCCGATCCGGACATCGTCCGGATGTCGCGCTTCAAAGCGGCGATGGACGCCTGGCTGCGCTCGATCAGCTCGGTGACGAGGGCCGGATCGGTCTCGATCGAGGCAGACCCGCCGCCGGGCGGCGTCCAAGCGGGACCCGCGTCCGGGAGCGACGGAATGAAGTCGCCGCGGTCGAGC
>DATEIO010000920.1:0-4712 GCA_035278895.1 Thermoanaerobaculia bacterium
CGTCGAAGGACACCGGCGCGAGCAGGAGGAAGACCTCGTCCGGGCCGAAGCGGGCATAGCCGGTCTCGCGCACGAGCCGGGCCACGGCCCGTTGCGGAACGGCGACTCCCTTGGGCCGGCCCGTGGTCCCGGAGGTGTACATCACGTAGGCCAGCTGGTCCGCCGCGACCCGGGGCAGAGAGAGATCTTCCCCTCCTTCGATCTCGTCAGGCGAAAGGAGCACGGTCCGCGCTGAAGACTCGGGGAGCCGGTCGAGCAGGTGAGGCTGGGCGAGGAGGACCGGAGCGCCAGTGTCCGCGAGGAGCCAGGCGAGCCGCTCCCTGGGCGATTCCGGGTCGAGAGGCACGTAGGCGCCCCCGGCCTTGAGGACGCCGAGAATCGCCACGATCAGCTCGGGCGAGCGCTCGGCTGCCAGGGCCACCAGGGTCTCGGGGCCGACTCCCAGGGAGCGCAGGTGCCGGGCCAGCCGGCTCGATCGCGCGTCCAACTCGCGGTAGGTCAGGGAGGCGTCGCCGGAGACCACGGCCACGGCCTCGGGCGTCTTCTCCACCCACTCCGCGAAGAGGTCGTGGATCGCCGCCTCCCGTGGATAGAGCGCGCGGGTGTCGTTCCAGGCGAGGGCTGTCTGGTGAAGCTCGGCCGCAGTCAGGAGGGCCAGGTCCGAGAGGTGGGTGCCGGGAGCGGCCACGGCGCCCGCGAGCAGGGTTTCGAGATGCCCCAGGAGGCGCGCTGCGGTGGGGGTTTCGAAGAGGTCGGCCGCGAATTCGAGGGAGAGCGCGAGCGCGGGCTCCGCGTCGAGCACCGTGAGCGTCAGGTCGAACTTGGCCGTGCCCGTGTCCACGCCCAGGGCGGAGATCCGCAGGCCCCGGGGTTGGACGGATTCGTGGCGGGCCGCGTAGACGTTCAACATCACCTGGAAGAACGGCGTCCGGGAGAGGTGGCGCTCCGGGCGCAGCTCCTCCACCAGCAGGTCGAACGGGAGGTCCTGGTGTGCGGAGGCGGCGAGGGCGGTCTCCCGCACGGTTTTCAGGAGCGAGCGGAACGGAGGATCGCCCGCGAGGCTCGCGCGCAGCACCAGGGTGTTGACGAAGAAGCCGATCAGCCCCTCGGTCTCGGCGCGGTTCCGGTTGGCCACCGCCGTGCCCACCGCCAGGTCCTCCTGCCCGGTGTAGCGCAGGAGCAGGGTATCGAGCGCGGCGAGCGCCAGCATGAACGGGGTGACCCCTTCGCGGCGGCCGAGCGCCCGGAGCCCGGCCGACAGCTCCGGAGAGAGCGGGCGTGAGAGGAGCGCTCCCCGGTGCGTGGGCACCGCGGGCCGCGGGTGGTCGGCCGGCAGTGGGAGGGGCTCGGGGGCCGGCTCGAGGCGTTCGCGCCAGAAGGCGAGCCGCTCTTCGAGCGCTTCTCCGGAGAGCCACCGCTGCTGCCACACGGCCACGTCCGCGATCTGGAGGACGGGCTCGGGCAGCGAGGCTCCCTCGTAGAGGGCGAACAGCTCGCGCAGGAGGACATCCAGCGACCACGCGTCGGCCACGATGTGGTGCAGGGTCAGGAGCAACACGTGCTCCTCTTCGCCGGTCCTCAAAAGAGTCGTCCGCAGCAGGGGACCGGCCGCGAGGTCGAACGGCCGCCGCGCCTCGGCTTCCACCTGCCTCCGGACCTCCTCAGGGAGACCGCGCAGGTCGATCACGGGGAGCACTGCGTCTGCCGGCTCGGCGACGACCTGGCGGGGATCGCCGTCGATCGCGGGGAACGTCGTGCGCAGCGACTCGTGGCGGCGGATCACCTCGCCCAGGGCGCGCGCGAGCCGTCCTGCATCCAGAGCCCCTTCGATCCGCAGCGGGGCCGGGATGTTGTAGAGCGCCGAGCCGGGCTCCAGACGGTCGAGGAACCAGAGCCGCCGCTGCGAGAAGGAGAGCGGCAGCGGGCCGCTCCGCGGCGCCGGCTCGATCCTGGGCAGGGGCTCGGCGCCGCCTGGGGCCAAGCCGGCCGCGAGCTCCGCCACGGTCGGAGCCTCGAACAGCCGGCGCAGCGGCAGCTCGACCCCGAAGGCTTCGCGTATGCGGGAGACGACCCGGGCCGCGAGGAGCGAGTGCCCGCCCAGCTCGAAGAAGTTGTCGTCCGGGCCGACCGCGGCGAGACCCAGCACGTCCGCCCAGATCCCGGCGAGCACCTCCTCGGCCGGAGTGCGCGGCCCGGCCGGAGCCTCCTTGCGAGCCCCGTCCCCGGGCTCGGGCAGGGCCTTGCGGTCCACCTTGCCGTTCGGGGTGAGCGGAAGCGCCGCGAGGAACACCCAGGCCGTGGGCACCATGTGCTCGGGCAGCCGCTCCTTGAGGAAGCTCCGCAAGGAGGAAGCTGCGGGAGCCGGGTCCGCGACGACGTAGGCCACGAGCGTTCCCGCGCGGGCGATCACCACGGCCTCGCGGACCGCCGGGTGGGCCGCGAGCGCCGACTCGATCTCCCCCAGCTCGATGCGGAAGCCGCGGACCTTGACCTGGTGGTCCAGGCGCCCCAGGAACTCGATCTCTCCCGTGGGTCCGTAACGCGCGAGGTCGCCCGTAAAGTAGAGGCGGTCCCCGGCCTTCCCGGAGAACGGGTCGGGCACGAACCGCTCGGCCGTCAGGTCCGGCCGGCCGAAGTAGCCGCGGGCGAGCCCGGCCCCGCCGAGATAGAGGCCGCCCGGCACGCCCACGGGCACGGGGCTCCCCTCGGGATCGAGGAGGTAGAGCCGCGTGCCGACAATCGGGCGGCCGATCGTCGGCTCCTTCCCGCTCCCCCGCGCCGCGAGCGTGAAGGTCGAGTAGGTCGTGTCCTCCGACGGTCCGTAGAGGTTCAGCACCCGCTCGATCGTGCCGCGGCCGTAGATCTCCTGGACGAGGGCGTTCTTGAGCGGCTCGCCCGCCAGATTGACCGTGAGGACCGACGGGGGGATCGCCCCCATCCGCACCAGCTCCGCGATGGCCGAGGGGACGGTGTTGACGAGCCGCACCTCCCCCGCCGCGGGGTGCGAGGCGAGATGAAGGGCGTTGTCCGCGAGCACCACCCGGCCGCCCCAGGCGAGCGGGACGAACAGCTCGAAGACCGACAGGTCGAAGCAGACCGAGGTGGACGCGAGAACGCCCGAAAGCTCCTCCGCCGGGAACACCTCCCGGGCCCAAAGCGCGAACGCCACGGCGCTCCGGTGCTCGATCGCCACCCCCTTGGGCCGCCCCGTGGAGCCCGACGTGTAGATGACGTAGGCGAGGTTGCCCGGAGCCGCGAGCCCCGGGGGCGGCGGCGCGGCCGTTCCCGACCGCCAGCCCGCGAGAACGCTCGGAGTGAGAAGCACCCGCGCCCCCGAGTCCTCCAGCATGAAGTCGATCCGCTGGCGGGGGTAGGCAGGGTCCAGGGGCACGTAGGCGCCGCCCGCTTTCAGAATCCCCAGGAGGGACGCGACCAGGTCCACGGAGCGATCGAGGAGCACGCCCACGAAGACCTCGGGCCCCACGCCCAGCTCCCGGAGGCGGTGGGCCACGAGGTTCGAGATCCGGTCGAGCTCGCCGTAGGTCACTCGCTCCGCGGCGTCGATCACGGCGACCGCGTCCGGCGTACGCGCCGCCTGGGCCGCGAACAGCTCGTGGAGGCAGAGGTCCGCCGCGGGCGCGGTCCCGCGCTCGTTCCAGTCGACGAGGATCTGGTCCCGCTCGGCCGCCGTGAGCAGGGGGAGGTCGCCCAGGCGCGCTCCTGGATCGGCCACGGCGCCCGCGAGGAGGGTCCGGAAGTGCCCGGCGATCCGCTGGGCGGTCGGGGCGTCGAAGAGGTCCGCCGAGTACTCGATCGAGCCCGCGATCCCGTCCTCCCGGGGGGCGAGGCCGAGCGAGAGGTCGAACTTCGACGTGCGGTTGTCCACCTCCAGGCTTTCGAGCGCGAGGCCCGAGATCTCGCTCCGCACGGCCGGGAGGTTCTGCACCACGAGCATCACCTGGAAGAGCGGCGTGTGGGACAGGTTCCGCTCGGGGCGCAGCTCCTCGACCAGCTTTTCGAAGGGAAGGTCCTGGTGCTCGTAGGCGTCCAGGGTGACCTCCCGGGTGCGCTCCAGGAGATCGCGGAACGAGGCGGCCTTGCCCACGTCCACCCGGAGGACGAGCGTGTTGACGAAGAAGCCGATCAGCCGCTCGGTCTCGGAGCGGTTGCGGCCGGCGATGGGCGAGCCGACGAGGATCGTGTCCTGGCGCGTGTAGCGGTAGAGCAGCGCGTCGAACGCCGCGAGGAGCAGCATGAAGGGAGTGGCCCCCTCCCGGCGGGCGAGGCGGTCCGCCGCGCGGGCCACCACGGCGGGGATCTCGACGTCCACGTGGCCGCCCCGGGCGCTGCGCACGGCCGGCCGCGGGCGGTCCGCCGGAAGGTCGAGGACGTCGGGCGCTCCGGCCAGCCGCCGGCGCCAAGCCGCGAGCTGCCGCTCGAGCGTCTCTCCCGAGAGCCACCGCTGCTGCCAGGCCGCGAAGTCGGCGTACTGGAAGGCGGGCTCGGGGAGAGGGGACAGCCGCCCCACCGCGAACGCCTCGTAGAGCACGGTCAGCTCGGAGAGCAGGATCGCCTGGGACCACCCGTCCGAGACGATGTGGTGGAGGGTCAGGAGCAGCCGGTGCTCCCGTTCCCCCAGCCGGAGGAGCGCCGCGCGCAGGAGGGGCGGCTGGGAGAGGTCGAACGGCCGGGCCGCCTCCGCCGCCGTGATC
>DATEIO010000921.1:0-2784 GCA_035278895.1 Thermoanaerobaculia bacterium
GGCCTGCCGCTGGAGCGCCGGGCGGCGGAGCTCGCCGCGCTCGCTGCCCGCGAGGCCGGCCGCGGCTTCGACCTCCGGCGCGACCCGATGCTCCGCGCCACGCTGCTCCGGTTGGAGGAGGATGAGCACGCCTTCCTCTTCACCCTCCACCACATCGCGTCGGACGGCTGGTCGGAGGGGGTGCTGCGGCGTGAGCTGTCGGCCCTCTACGCCGCCGCGCTGGCGGGGGAGCCGTCGCCGCTCGCCCCGCTGGCCCTTCAGTACGCCGACTTCGCGGCCTGGCAGCGCGCCTGGCCGGAGGAGGCGCTGGCAGCCCAGCTCGCCCACTGGAAGGAGCGGCTCGCCGGCACGCCGGCCCTCGACCTCCCGGCCGACCGCCCCCGGCCGCCGGTTGCGAGCTTCCGCGGCGACTCCCTGCGGCTCGACCTGCCGCCGGTGCTCACCGAGGCCCTCCGCCGCTTGGCGCGGCGCGGCCAGGCGACGGTGTTCATGACCGTCCTTGCCGCCTGGCACGCCCTTCTCCAGCGCCATTCCGGGCAGACCGACTTCGCCATCGGCACGCCGGTCGCGAACCGCACCCGGCCGGAGCTGGAGCCCCTCATCGGCGTCTTCCTCAACATGCTCGCCCTGCGCACCGATGGCGGCGGCGATCCGAGCTTCGCCGAGCTCCTGGCGCGGGTACGGCACACGGCCCTCGCGGCGTACGACCACGCCGACATCCCCTTCGAGCGCATCGTGGACGAGGTCAACGTCGAGCGCGACCGCAGCCGCCCGCCGCTGGTGCAGACGATGCTCGCGCTCAACAGCACGCCGCGGGTCCCGTTGACCCTCTGCGGCCTCGCGGTCGAGCCGCTCGACACGTTCGCCCGGGTCTCCCGCTTCGACCTGAGCCTCGCCCTCTCCGAGCAGGGGGGAGAGGTCGGCGGCGGGCTCGAGTACAGCACCGACCTCTTCGATCGCACCACGATGGCGCGCCTCGCGGGGCACTTCGTCCACCTGCTGGCGGCGGTGGCGGACGACCCGTCGCGCCGCGTGGCGGAGGTGGAGCTGCTGTCGCCGGCCGAGCGGCAGCAGGTGGCCGTCGAGCTGAACGACACGGCGGCCGACTTCTCGGAGCTGGCCGGCGACGCCGAGCCCCTGCTGCACCGCTGGATCGAGCGGCAGGCGGCGCTGACACCGGACGCCACGGCCGTCGTCGGCGAGAGCGAATCGCTCACCTACCGCGAGCTCGACGCCCGCGCCAACCGCCTGGCCCGCCGCCTGCGCCGGCTGGGGGTGCGGGTCGACGATCCGGTCGCGATCTGCGCCGATCGCTCGCCGGCTCTCATCGTGGGTCTCCTTGCCATCCTCAAAGCCGGCGGCGCCTACCTGCCGCTCGACCCGTCCTATCCGTCGGAGCGGCTGGCCTTCATGATCGAGGACGGGCTCGAAGGTCTCGCGAAGCCGGTGCTCCTGGCGCAGGTCGAGCTCCTCTCGGCGTCGGTGGCGGGGGCCGGCGCCCGCCTGGTAGACCTCGACGCCGCAGCCGGCCCGGCGGGCGAGGCCGACGGCGTCCCCTTAGACGGCGGCGCCGGGGCCGACAACCTCGCCTATGTCATCTACACCTCGGGCTCGACGGGGCGGCCGAAGGGCGTGATGAGCACCCATCGCGGCATCGTCAACCGGATCGCCTGGATGCAGCGGGCCTACGGCCTCACGCCCGCCGACCGCGTGCTGCAGAAGACCCCCGTGTCCTTCGACGTGTCGGTCTGGGAGCTGTTCTGGCCGCTCGTGGTTGGCGCGCGGCTGGTGCTGGCGCGGCCGGGCGGCCACCGCGATCCGGCCTACCTGATGCGGCGGATCGAGGAGCAGGAGGTGACGACGCTCCACTTCGTGCCGTCGATGCTGCAGGTCTTCCTCGCGCAGCCCGGCCTCGGCCGCTGCCGCTCGCTCCGGCGGGTGATGGCGAGCGGCGAGGCGCTGCCGGCGGAGCTCGCGGCGCGCTTCCACGAGCTCCTGGGAAGCGAGCTCCACAACCTCTACGGTCCCACCGAGGCGTCGGTCGACGTGACGGCGCACCGGACGCTGCCGGGGCCGGCACGGCGCACGGTCCCCATCGGCCGCCCGATCGCGAATTTGGGGATCTGGCTGCTCGATCCGGAGCTCCAGCCGGTGCCGCTGGGGGTGCCCGGCGAGCTCTACATCGGCGGGATGGGCCTCGCGCGCGGCTACCTCCGCCGGCCCGGCCTGACGGCGGAGCGCTTCGTCCCCCATCCGCTGGGCCAACCCGGCGAGCGGCTCTACCGGACGGGCGACCTGGCGCGCTTCTCGGCCGACGGCGAGATCGAGTTCCTCGGCCGCACCGACGACCAGGTGAAGCTGCGCGGCTTCCGCATCGAGCCGGGGGAGATCGAGGCGGCGCTGGCCGGCCATCCGGCGGTCCGCGAGGCGGCGGTGGTGGCGCGGGAGGAGAGACCGGGGGAGGTGCGGCTCGCCGCCTGGGTGGTGCCGGCGGGGCCAGGGCCCAGGCCGGAGGTGGGGGAGCTCCGCGACGCCCTGCGCCGCGTCTTGCCGGAGCATATGGTGCCCGCCGACTTTGCGCTCGTCGACGCCCTGCCGCTCACCCCGAGCGGCAAGGTGGACCGCGGCGCTCTGCGCGCCCGTCCCCAGGCCGGCGAGCTGGCGCCCGCGGCCGAGCCCGGCGGCGATCTGGAGACCGAGCTCGAGGAGCTCGTCGCCGGCATCTGGCAGGACCTTCTGAGGCGCGGGCCGATCGGCCGCGACGACAACCTCTTCGACGTGGGG
>DATEIO010000922.1:0-12714 GCA_035278895.1 Thermoanaerobaculia bacterium
TCCCCAGTTCAGGAACAGCGGCCGCAGCGCCAGGCCCAAGGTGGCCGCGGCGACCGCGCCGGACGCCGCTCCGATCGCTTTTTCAAATTTCCTTTCCATGGTGATCCCTCCGAAGCCGGATGAGCCTCCGGCTCCTCAGAAACATGACAGAAAAGGAGTCGGAAGACGCCGGTCGCGCGGGTGGGGCGGGATCGCGGAGGGGTGGGCACTGGAGTTACGGATGCGAGTGGTGATGAGTGTGCGACGCGCTGCCCATCCCCGCATGCCCCTCATGCCCCCCCAGCCCCCGCGCGAACGTCGCCAGCCCCACGACCACCAGCAGCACCCCCGCGGCCCGTGCGAGCCCCCGGCGCCAGGTCATGGGGACGGCCGAGCCGAAGAGGGCGACGGCGGTCAAGGCGGGGACGGTGCCCAGGGCGACTCCGGCGAGGATCAGGGCACCGTGCGCGGCGGAGCCGGTGGCTGCGGCGGCGGCGAGGCCGGCGTAGACGAGGGGGCACGGGAGGAAGCCCATGGCCATGCCGATCAGGAGGGAGGAGCCGGCGGGGCGCGTGGCGAGGAGCGGGGCCAGAAGGCGGTGCCAGAGGGGGGCGACGTGGCTTGCGAGGAAGCCCCCTCCCCCACTCCGGAGGCCCAGCAGGGTCAGGCCGGCGGCGGCGAGACCGAGCCCGGCGAGGAGCGCGAGGACGCGGCCGCTCCAGGTGAACGCAACGTTTTTGAGGAGCGCGGCTCCGAAGGCTCCGGCGAGGGCTCCCAGGAAAGCGTAGGTGGAGGCCTTGCCGATCTGAAGGAGGATCTGATCGAAAAAGACCGCGAGGCCACGGCGGGTTCGGAAGGCCCCGAGCGCGGCCACGAAGCCTCCGCACATGCCCACGCAGTGGATCGAGGCGGCGAAGGTCAGGGCCGCGGCGGTGAGCCAGGGGATGGTCGTCATGGCAGCGGGGCCTTGGCGAGGCGCTGCGAACGGATCACGACGAGGAGGCTCGACGCCACCATGCCCACGGCTCCGAACAACGGATGGAGCAGGCCGGCGACCGCCAGGCCCATTCCGACCGTGTTGTAGGCGAAGGACAGAAAGAGATTGGTCCGCGCGGTGCGCAAGGTTTTCTCGGAGAGCGCGATCAACCACGGCAGCCGCCGGAGGTCGCCGCCCAGGAGGGTCACGTCCGCCACCTCGCGCGCCAGGTCGGTGCCCGAGGCCAGGGTGACGGCCACGGCGGCGCTCGACAGGGCCGGGGCGTCGTTGATGCCGTCCCCCACCATCACGGGATGATCGCCCGCCTGGGCCGCAGCTCGGATGCGCTCACGCTTGTCCTCGGGCGAGAGCCCGGCCGCGGCGGCGAGGCCGGGAAGCTCCGCGCCGAAGGCGGCCACGGAGCCGGCGGTGTCCCCGGAGAGAAGCTCCATCGCGAGCCCGCGGGCGGCGAGCGCGGTCACGGCTTCTTTGGACGACGGGCGGATCGAGTCGCGCAGCGCGAGCGTGCCCTGCCAGGCGCCGTCGAGCGCCAGGTGGACGAGCGTTGCACCGTCCTCTCCCACTTCCGGAGCTCCGCCCACGAAGGCCGCGCTCCCCAGGCGGGCTTCCCGCGAGACGCCCGCGAGACGTACGGTCGCGGAGACGCCCCGGCCGGGCACGGCGCGGAAGGATTCGACGGGCGGAAGGGTTCCCGGAAACGCGGTGCGCACGGCGCGCGCGATGGGGTGCTCGGAGCCCTCCTCCAGCGCCGCGGCCACGGCGAGCACCGTCTCTTCCAGCACGCCCGGCGCGGGGTGGATGGCCGCGACGCGCATCTCGCCCGTGGTGAGCGTCCCCGTCTTGTCGAAGAAGATGCGGCGCGAGCGGGCCAGGCGCTCGAACATGGCGCCCGAGCGCACGAGCACCCCGGCCGCCGCGGCCCGCCCTGCGGCCACGGTCGAGACGAGCGGCGTCGCGATGCCGATGGCGCACGGGCAGGCGATCAGGAGGACCGACAGGGCGTTCAAAAGCCCCTCGCCCAGGCCGGAGCGCCACGTCCAGAAGACGAAGGTCGCGAGAGCGATCATCAATACGACCGGCACGAAGAGCGCGGCCACACGGTCGACGAGCGGTGCCAGGGGATAGCCGCTCGCCCGCGACTCCTCGACGAGGCGGACGATGCGCGCCACGGTGGTTTCGCCCCCGGTGCGCTCGATCTCGATCAGCAGGCTGCCGTCCAGGTTCAGGGTACAGGCACTCACGCGGGAGCCGAGGACGCCGGAGACGGGCGCGGGCTCGCCCGTGATCTCGGCCTGGGAGATGCTCGCCTCCCCTTCCACGATCACGCCGTCCGCCGGAATGCGCTCGCCCGGCCGCACGCGCACGAGGTCGCCCGGCCGCAGCTCCGAAATGGAAACCTTTTCTTCGACGCCGCCGCGCACCCGCGCCGCGTCCTCGGGCATCTGGCGCACGAGGGCGGCCAGCGCGTCCGTGGTGCGGGCGCGGGCCGCGGCTTCGAGGTAGCGGCCGAGGGTCACGAAGAGGAGGATGCCCATCGCGGTGTCGAGATAGAGCGGGCCCTCGCCCGTGACCACGGAGCGCACCGAGAGCGCGTAGGCGGCGGAGACGCCGATGAGGATCAGCGCGTCGGTGTCTAGCCTTCGCATGCGCAGGTGGCGCACGCCGCGGGTGAGGAACGGCCCGCCGAGCAGCACGAGCGCGGGCGTCGCGAGCGCGAGAAGCGCCCAGCGCACCCAGCCCTCCCCGGCCGCGCGGTCCGCCTCGGCCGAGCCCGAGTAGAGCACGAAGGAGAGCATCATGACGTTCATGGCGAGGAACGCGCCGAGGCCCACGGCCATCAGGAGGCCGGTGGCGCGGCCATGCCCGTCGGCGCCGCCGGTCAGCCGGTGCGCGAGCGCGCAGCCCGAGCAGCAGTAGGAAGGCCCCCGCGCCGCCCGGCCGCCCGCGAGCGGCAGCCCGCAGTGAGCGCAGAGCGGAAGCGGCTCCGGCAGGAAGCCGGTGGCCGTGGCGGCGAGCGTGCTCACAGGCGCTGCTCGACGGGCTTGCCGGATTCCAGATCCAGCAGCACGGGATTCGCCCGCTCGGAGCTGACCCAGGCCGCGATCATGATGCCGATGAAGACCGCCGCGGTGACCCAGAGGAGGGTCAGAAGCAGGGTGCCTTCGCGGGAGAAGAACGAGGCTTTCGGAGTCATGAGGCCTTTCCTCGGGAGAAGATGGAGGCGGCGAACCGTTCTGCCCCCTCCGGGGTTTCGACGATCCAGGTGAACGGGGTGACGGACGACTCGGTGTCCGCGGCGGGCACGCGCACGGTCACGTCCAGCCGCCGCTCCTGCCCGGGCGGGATGGTGGTGTCTTCGAGACCGGAGATCTCGGCCGTGGCCGGCAGCCCCTCGGAGCGGACGCCGAGCACGACCGGCTCACTCCCTCGGTTCGCCACGCGCAGCAGGAAGTGCGACTCGACGACGTCCAGAGAGCCCGAGGTGTCCGCATAGGCCGGCGAGAGCTTCACCGAAACCATGTCCCGCGTGGCGACCGCGACGCCCAGCACCACGGCGAAGGCCAGGGTCGCGACGGAGACGAGAATCCGTTTCAGGTCGAAGTTGCGGAGAGAAAATCCTGCCATTTCGAACGACAGGAGGCTCGGCCGCTTCAACCGGCCGAGCACCGTCTCGCAGGCGTCGATGCAGCTTCCGCAGCGGGTGCACTCGATCTGGAACGCGCCGTCGCGAATGTCGATCCCCATGGGACAGGCCTTCACGCACGCCCGGCACTCGATGCAGACGCCCAGCTTGTCGAAATCCACGTGGAGGCTCCGGCCGTCCTCGATCACCCCTTGCAGCAGGCCGTAGGGGCAGGCGCTGCGGCAGAAGCTCTCGCGCACGAAGGCGAAGTCGAGAAACGCCACCGCCGCCGTGGCCGCGCCCACGGCCCCCACCCACAGTTGGACGTCCAGGTGGAAGAGGCGCGAGATCACGTCCGGCAGCGGCGCGAAATAGGCGAGGAAGAAGACGGACGCCGTGACCGCCACGACGGCCGTGGCCGCGAGCGAGAGCGTCCGGATCACCCGCGGCCGGTGCTTCGGATCGAACGGCCGCGCCAGGCGTCTGGCGACGTCGTCCAGATCGTGAGCGATCTCGGTGAACACCATCTGCGGGCAGGCGTACGCGCAATAGACCCGGCCGAAGACGAGCGACATGGCGCCGATCAGCCACATGCCGAACATCAGGGCGAGCCACAGGATCGTCCACTCGTCGAGCCAGATCTCGGCGCCGAACAGGTGCAGCCGGCCGGCGGTGAAGTCGAACCGGAAGAGATCGAACAAGGGCAGCAAAATGAACACGGCGAGCCCGGCGAGCTGCACGAGGCGGCGCCTCCGGGTGTTCTTTCCGTGCCAACGCGTCAGGATAGCCACGGGTTTCCTTCCTTGACGAGGCCTCAATACCGCAACCGCGGGTTTTCTCCCGCCGCGACCACCAGCTCGCGGTGGAACGCGAAGTGCCGCATGGTGAACGCGTGCGTGGGGCAGCGCGTGGCACACATGGAGCAGCGGATGCAGGCGGTTTCGTCCTTGAGCATGGCGCCGCCCAGGGCGTCGAGCTCGCAGGGCTCGAAGGCGGAAAGCTCTTCGGGATCGAGACCGAGCTGCGCCTGGGCGAGCGTGCCGAGCCGCGGGTCGGCCGCGATCTGCGACAGCCCCACGAGCTGCAGGCAGTCGGACGGACAGACGTCCACGCAGCCGTTGCACGCGATGCACAGCGGCGCCTCGAAGTACGTCTGCACGTTGCAGCGCAGGCAGCGCTGGGCCTGTCTTCTCGCTTCGGCTTCGGAATAGTTTTCTTCCACCAGGCGCTCGGCCTCGGCCGGCAGCTCGTCCGCGTGAGGAGCCACCGAGGGCGGGAGCCTGCGGACCGCGATCTCCCAGTCCTGCGCCATCTGGTAGACGGCGGGCGACCAGGAGGAGCTCAGCTCGACCGCGGTCGTGGTGCGCCGCAGGTAATCGTGAATGCCGCGCGCCGCGACCTGGGCCGAGGCGATGGCGTCGATGAAGAGGCGCGGCCCCAGCACCACGTCGCCGCCCGCGAACACGTCCGGCCGCGAGGTCTGGAAGGTCTCGCTGTCGACCTTGATCAGACCGCGGTCGGTCAGCTCGATGCCATCTTCCGGTTTGATGAGATCGAGCTCGGCCCGCTGGCCGATGGCGAGGATCACCGTGTCGCACGGGATGGCCTCGCGGTGCGTCTCGTCGAACTGGGGATTGAACCGGCGCTCGGAGTCGAACACGGCCACGCAGCGCGCGAATTCGATGCCGGTCACCCCGTCTTCGCCGGAGATCATCCGCGGCCCGAGCGAGGTGTGGAGCAGCAAGCCTTCGTGCTGCCCCTCTTCGATCTCGACCGCATCGGCCGGCATCTCCTCGCGCGATTCCAGGCACGCGACGTGGACCTCCCGGGCGCCCGGGCATCTCGCCGCCGACCGCGCCACGTCGAAGGCCACGTTGCCGCCGCCTACGACGACCACGCGGGGACCGATCTCTACGGGTTCCCCGAGATTGATCTGTTTCAGAAACTCGATGCCGTGGACCACGCCGGGCAGGTTCGCGCCCGGAACGTCCAGCCGGCGGCTCCCCTGGAGGCCGGCGCCGAGATAGAACGCCGCGAAGCCCTGGGCCTTCAGATCCGCCAGGGTGTTGCCCGGCGTGCCGATGCGGGTGTTCAGGCGCAGCTCGACGCCCAGCGAGAGAATGGCGTCGATCTCGGCTCTCACCACCTCGCGAGGCAGGCGGTAGAGCGGAACGCCGTGAGTGAGCATGCCGCCCGGCACCGAGCTCGCCTCGAAAACGGTGACTTGATAACCGGCCCGCGCCAGGTCGTGCGCCACGGTCAATCCGGCGACGCCGGAGCCCACCACCGCGATCTTTTCCGGATAGTCCCCCGGCGGCGGCAGCATCCGCGCGTCGGCGAAGCGGAGATAGTGCTCGCTCGTGCCGGAGTCGTTGCCGTACATCTCGCACGCCCAGCGCTTGATGGCGCGGATGGACACGGGAGCGTCCACGCTCCCCCGCCGGCACGCGCGCTCGCAGGGCGCGCCGCAGATGCGGCCGCAGATCGAAACGAACGGATTGGTCGCCCGGGCGATGGCATAGGCGTCCTCGTCGCGCCCTTCGGCCACGGCCGTTACGTAGCCGCAGGCGTCCGTGAACACCGGGCAGCCGACCCGGCACTTGACCTGCTCCACCCAGTACCGCTCGGCGTCCGGAATGCGCAGCCGGCGGTAGGCCGAGGAGACAGGATAGGCAGCGGTCTCGTTCACTCGTCCTCCCTGGCCCGGAACGCGAAGGCGAGCAGGCCCACGATGAACGTGAGGAGCACGACGCCCAGGAACACGATCCACCCGGTGGGCGGCGCGTCCGTCGCCTGGTTGAGCTGCTGCACCAGGGCCCCGCGCGTGGCGTGATCGACCTCGCCCAGGCTGTATTTCCAGAGATAGAACAGGCCGAAGAGGCAGAAGCCGACGTAGGCCAGCTTCAGAAAGGCTGGAATGGGCGTGCCCGCCCGCTCGGTGATCCAGCCACCGGCGAGCTCGTGGATCTTCGGACCTTCCGTCCCGGCCTTGGCATTCTTGTCAGACGTCGCCATGGATTTCTCCTCCCTCGGGGAGCGCGGAGGACGGACGCGGCAGGTCGTCCTCCATCATGCGGTATTTCGGAGCTTCGCTGCCGGCCACCGCGCCGCTCTTGACCGCCCAGTACAGAAAGAGCAGCGCGCCGGAGCCGAACAGGAACATCGTCGTGTACAGCCAGAAGACCGAGCTGGCGGTGGAGGCGAACATCGCTCAATCTCTCCCCGTCACTGCTCGTAGTCCTGATCCGGCCGCCAGTCCTTCGCGCGACCCAGGCTCTGGAGATAGGCGATCAAAGCGTCCGCCTTCTGCGGATCGTTCGCGATCCACGGGAACGGCGGCATCACCGAGCCGGGCACCAGGCTCCGCGGGTCCTTGAAGTGGGCGATGTGCCACTGGCGGTCGTATTTGCCGCCCACGCGCGACAGGTCCGGCCCCACGCGGCGGGTGCCGAACAGGTGTGGCGCGTCGTAGACGAACTCGTCCGGCGTCGAGACGGGGCTCCGCACGCCACGCCAGCCCGAGCGGATCGTGTCCGCCTCGATCGTGCGGGTCTGCTGCGTGTGGCAGTACCAGCACCCCTCGGCCACGTAGATGGCCCGGCCCTGCAGGACTTTCTGCGCCTCCACGTCGCCGCTCGCGGCGAGCGCGGCGTAGTTCTTCACGCCGGGGAGGGGCTTCGCCCAGCTCTTGTCGAGCATCGGCGGAGCGAGGGTCGTCAAGAGGCCGCCGATCCAGAAGAAGACCACGGCCCCGGCCGCGAACAGGACGCTCGATTTGTCGATCTTTTTCAACATGGCATCCGTCTCCTCTACGCCGCCTGTACGGAGCGCGCAGGGCCCTCCGCCTCGGCGGGGCGCTCGTGGCGATGGTTGTAGGTCGCGACGATGTTCCAGAAGAAGAGCAGGATGCCGACGAACATCAGCGTCCCGCCCACCAGGCGGACGGACCAGAACGGCTGCATGAACTTGACCGTGTCGATGAATGGAATCGTCGCGTCGTTCCACTGCAAGCCCTGGAGGAACCCGCCGATCCACAGCGACACGAAGAACGACAGGCCGCCCACCAGCCACAGCCAGAACGAGGCGTTGGCGAGCGACTGCGAGTGGAGCCGGGTCTTCAACATCCGCGGGATCGCATAGTAGGCGCCGCCCACCGCGAAGAACGAGAACGCGCCCAGAACCGCCATGTGCGCGTGGCCCACGATCCAGTCCGTCTTCGAAACGATCGCGTTGACCGAGCGCAGGCTGTGCATCGGCCCCTGGAAGCAGGTGAGCAGGTAGAAGATCGTGCCCGTCATCAGGAACTTGATCGGCACGTTGTCCTTGAGCTGCTGCCACTGCCCCTTCATCGTGGCGAAGAAGTTCCACACCAGCGTCCACACCGGGATCATGAGCATGATGGAGAACAGGATCGCCACCGTCTGCAGCCACTGGCTGATCGGCCCGTGGAGCATGTGGTGGGCGCCCGTCCACACGTAGACGAAGGCGAGCGACCAGAAACCGATCATGGACAGCCGGTGCGAATAGAGCGGCGTCTCCGCGGCCTTGGGGATGAAGTAGTAGCCGATCCCCAGGCCCAGCGGCGTGAACACCAGCCCCACCGCGTTGTGCACGTAGAACCAGTTCAGGTTCGCCTGGTTGACCCCCGAGGTGAACGCCGTCGCGAAATTGCCCACGATGTAGACGAACGCCGTCCACAGGATCGAGGCCAGGATGTACCAGAGCGAGACGTACATCTGCTCGTATTTGCGTTTCGCGACCGTCGCGAACATGTTCACGGCGAACATCACCCAGGCGATCACCACGAGGAGGTCCAGCCAGAGCGGCAGCTCCGCGTACTCCAGGCCCTGGTTCATGCCGGTCGCGAGCGTCACGACGGCGGAAAGAATGATCACCACCCAGAGGGCCATCGTGGCGAGGCCGAGCTTTTCGCTCCAGAGCTTCACGCCGCACAGGCGGGGCACGAGGTAGAAGCAGAGCCCCATGTCCGCGGCCAAGAGCCAGCCGAACAGCATGCCGTTCGTGTGGATCGGCCGCAGGCGGCCATAGGTCAGCCACGAGATGTTGCCGAGCAGGGTGGGAATCTGGAGCTTCGCGGCGATGATCACCGCCACGAGGCCCGACACCACGAAGAACGCACCCGCCATCCAGAGGAACGAGAACGCTGTCCGATCCTCATGGGCTTCCTGGGCGGCGGCCGACGTGCCGACCGAGGGGCTCGCGATCGCAGCAGTGGTCATGGATCACCTCTCCTTTTGAGCCTGAGCGACCTGGTTCTCTACCGGAGCGCCCATCCCGTTCAGGCTGTAGATGTAATTGATCAGGTCGCCGATCGACTTTTCGTCCAGGGCGAAATCGAAGCCCGCCGCGGGCATCGCCGTCCCCTGCACGCCGTACTGGATGCTCTCGTGCAGACGGGCGTAGGAGACCGAGCGGAGGAACGGCGTGTTTCTCAAGTTCCTCGGCCGCGGCACGATGTCTTCCGCGTTCGGCCCGTGGCCGTCGGCCTTCTTGCCGTGGCAGCCCCAGCAGCGGTTCAGGAAGATCGCCTCGCCCCGGGCCGCGCTCTCGCGGCTCATCGGCACCGGGTTCGCCTGCGGCACCTTGCGCTCCACGCGTTTCGCAGAGCTCCCCTGCGTGATGTCCGCCAGCACGTGGTCCACGAGCGCTCCGGCCGCGGCCTCGTCCAGCACGCCGCCCCAGGGGGCCATGCTGGTGCCGGGCACGCCCTGGCGCACGCTCGCGATCAACCGCTCCCGCGTCTTCGTCTTCATGAACGCGGCCTTGGTCAGATCGCGCGGCTTGGGATCGAGGTACGGCGAGATCACGCCGTCTCCCTGGCCTTTTTCACCGTGGCAGCGCGCGCAGAGCAGCTGGTATTGCTCCGCCGGAGCCGTGGGGATGGCCGGCGGCGTGCGCGAGAGCAGGTAGAGGGACAGCGAATCGAACGCCGCTTCGGGCAGCGGATACGGCGGCATCAGCGAGCCGGGCACCACGCTCTTGGGATCGCGGAAGTGCGCCATGAGCCACGCGTGATCGCGCTGCACCGCCGTGAACGCGAGCTCCGGCCCCACCCGGCCATCTTGATCTTCCAGCTTGTGACAGGAGAGGCAACCCACCTGCGGCAGGAGCGCCTTGCCGCGCTCGACCGGCGGCAGGGCCTCGATCGCCGCGGCCTCTCGCCCCACGATCTGCGCCACCGGCAGCCACTCGGGCCGCTGCTGCTGTTTCGAAACGAATTGCGTGAGCGGCGCCCGCGAGATCCCGGCCCCTTGCTGCGCCTTCAGGAACGCGGTGAGCGCCGTGATCTGGTGGCCGGTCAGATCCTGCTTCGGCATCGTGGACGTGGGGTTCGTCGCCCGCGGGTCCTCGATCTTGTGGCGGATGTAATCGTGCCGCCGCTTCTTGCCCACCTCCGTGAGCTCCGGCCCGATCGATCCATAGGACAGTCCGGAGATCGTGTGGCAGGTGTAGCAGGCGCGGGCGAAGAACAGCCGCCGGCCTTCGTTCACGAGCGGCGCGTGCGGCCAGTCGGGCTCCGAATGGCACTGCACGCAGTTCGCTTCGATCAGCTCCGTGGGAAGGAGCGGCCACGGCCAGTCCTCGCCCCCCTCGTGAGCGTGCCGCGCGTCCACCGCCCGGCCCTGGCCGTCGTGGCAGATCGTGCAGCCGAAGGTCTCGAACTTGTGCCCCGGAATCTGCGGGTGCGTGCGCAGCGGCTGATCCGCATTGGCGAAGCGGGGATCGTCGGCCGCGATGTGGCAGGTCCGGCAGCGGTCGATGCGCTCCGGCCCGAAGCTCTTGACGATCGTCTGCTCGATCGCGGGCTTGCGGGCCGCGAGCGTCGCCTGGACCGCCTCGTTGTCCGAAGCCTTGGCCGCGCGGGTGAAATACTGCTTCTGATAATCCTGCCAGGGAGCGTAGAACTGGTTGTAGAAGACCACCCCGTGGATGGCCAGAACGATGAGCGAAATGATGGCCAGACCGGCGCGCATGGGATCACCTGACTCCTACCAGGGAACGATGAGGCTCCAGTTCGGACCGCGGAAGAACGTGCCCACGATGATGAGCACGAGGTTGACGAGCAGGAACAGAATGAACAGCGAATTGGCGAGGATCCGGTGGCGCGAGAACCACACTCCGATCCCCTTGGGATTGCGGTCGAAATACGGCAACAAAAGGAGACCGATCACGAAGAGAGCCGGAATCCCTACGCCGCCCCAGAACGCCGAGTAGGAGACCATCTCCTGAAGCCCCAGGAAGTACCAGGGCGCCTTCGACGGATTGGGCGGATGCGTTGGATCGGCCGGCGCCTCGAGCGGCGCGTTGACAAGGAGCGCCGCCACCAGGATCACGAGGACCGCGAGCGCGAAGCAGAAGAGCTCCGCCACGAACAGGTTGGGCCAGGAGAAAACCGTGTTGTCCGGCGAGTTGCCCACCTTGTTGAACGGTCCGCGCACCAGGCCCAGCACGCCGAAGGTCTTGGTCTTCTGCGTCTTGGCCGCGGGCGCCAGCCCTTCGAGCTTGCCCTGCACGGCCTGCGGAAACTGCGCCTGCGCCTCCGGCAGATCCGCGTCCGCCGGCCGCGACAGGCCGCCGTCCTTCCGGATGCGCCAGAAGTGCACGCCCACGAGAATCGTGATCATCGCCGGCAGCACCGCCACGTGGAGCACGTAGAAGCGGATCAACGCCTCCTGCCCCACCACCCGGTCGCCCAGCAGGAGGAAGCGCATGCTCTCCCCCACCCACGGCGCGTAGCCGGCGATCGAAGTGCCCACCGTGATCGCCCAGTACGCGAGCTGATCCCACGGCAGCAGATAGCCGGTGAACGAGGCGAAGAGCGTCAGGAGCAGCAGGACCACGCCCAGCACCCAGTTGAAATCGCGGGGCGGTTTATAACTCCCCGTGAAGAACACCCGGCACATGTGGAGGATGACCACCGCCACCATGCCGTGCGCGGACCAGCGGTGCATGTTGCGCAGCAGCACGCCGAACGCGACCGTGCCCGACAGATCGAGCATCCGGTTGTGCGCCTGCTCGACCGACGGTACGTAATAGAACATCAGGAGCCCGCCGGTCACCGCCAGGATGATGAACAGGCTGAACGCGATCACGCCGAGCCCGAGCGTGTACGTGGGCCGCAGCGAATTGACGTGCGTCTTGACCGGGTGGATGTGCAGGAAGAAATTCGAAAACGACGTCTGCGACCGCCCGAGGTCGGACGACGGCAGGTTGTTGCGAAACAGCGACCGCCACACGTTCTTCGGCAGGTCGCGCAGATTCTGGACGAATCCGGTTTGCGCTGCGGCCGGCATGAGAACCTCCCGTCAAACCGCGAGATAAGTGCCCGGATCGACGGGCGTCGAGGTGTCCACTTCGACCTCGCCATTGGGCGCGAGGCTCAGCTTGAACCACGGGAGCGGCCGGGGTGCCGGCCCACCGAGCACGGTCCCTTCGGCGTCGAAGCGGCTACCGTGGCACGGGCAGTCGAAGCCGATCTCCGACGTGGCAACCACGCACCCCAGGTGCGTGCACGTGTTCGAGATCGCCGCCATCCCGGCCTCCGTGCGCACGATCGTCACCCGCTGGCTGGAGAGCGGAAGCCGCGTGCCCAGAGGGAACGACTCGGGCGCTCCCACCCGGAAGCGGGACGGCTCTCCGTACGTCACCCGCGGCTTGAAGAACAGGAAATTGCTCAACGCCGAGATCCCGCCCGCCCCCAGAAGCCCCAGAAGGCTGGTGAGGGTCAGCACGAACCTGCGGCTCACGGTCGCGTCCGTCTTCAGTTCCTGCGCCTGGCTCATCTCGTCGCTCCCTTGACCGCGGCGGCACGAGCGTCCGCCGTCTCCGGGCCGGTCCCCTCCCCCGTCTCCGGGGCAAGCTCCGGCCAGAACAGTTGCTGCTTGGTCTCTTCAAGGTTTCTGAACTGTCCCGAATGGACCCCCCAGGCCCACATCAGGGCCCCTGCGAGCCCCATGACGATCCCCCCCGCGAAGAGAGCGAGAGTCACCGCCATGGCGAATCCTCGAAGCCCTGGGAAGAAGCTTTCGAAGGCGCGGAATGGGCGCTGTCCATGCTGCGGACTGTGGCAAAAAAGAGCGAGGAAGGGACCGTC
>DATEIO010000923.1:0-5768 GCA_035278895.1 Thermoanaerobaculia bacterium
GAAGTGGCCGATCACGTAGTAGGTGTCGTGCAGGTGGATGTCCGTAGGGGCCAGGCCCAGCGGCAGGCCGGTCAGGCCGCCGATCGCGAACATCGGCAGGAAGGCGAGCGCGAAGAGCATCGGCACCGTGAACCGGATCGATGCCCCCCAGAGCGAGATGATGAGCGCCGTCAGGACGATGACCGACGGGATCGAGATGATCATCGTGGTCGTCTGGAAGAAGGTGCTCATCACGGTGCCCATGCCGGTCATGAACATGTGGTGGGCCCACACGATGAACGACATGAAGCCGAGGAACGTCACCGCCCAGACGAGCGACCGGTAGCCCCAGAGGGGCTTCCGGGTGTTGTTCGCGATCACCTCGCCGATGATGCCGAAGGCCGGGAGGATGAGGACGTAGACCTCCGGGTGGGCGAGAAACCAGAAGAGGTGCTGCCACAGGAGCGGGTTGCCGCCGCCCGAGACCGCGAGCTGCTGGCCGGAGACGACGAGGCCGCTCGGCAGGAAGAAGCTCGTGCCCGCCAGGCGGTCCATCCCCTGGAGGACCGCCGCGGCCTGCAGGGCCGGGAAGGCCAGGAGCAGCAGGAACGAGGTCACGAACTGCGCCCACACGAAGAAGGGCAGCCGCATCCAGGTGAGGCCCGGAGCCCGCAGCTGGACGATCGTGACGATGAAGTTGGCCGACCCCAAGAGCGACGAGATGATGAGCGCCAGCATGCCGAAGAGCCACACCGTCTGGCCCGAGGGGGCGATGTCCGACAGCGGCGGATACGAGGTCCAGCCGGACTGCGCGGTGCCGCCGGGCGCCCAGAAGCTCGACAGCATCAGCACGCCGCCCACGAAGTAGGTCCAGTAGCTCGCCATGTTGAGCTTGGGGAACGCCATGTCGGGCGCGCCGATCTGGAGGGGCACAACGTAGTTGCCGAAGGCGCCCACGGCGAGCGGGACGATCCCCAGGAACACCATGATGGTGCCGTGCATGGCCCCGAGCTGGTTGTACATCTCGGGCGGCATGACTCCGCCCATCTCCTTGAACAGGAAACCGAAGACGGGCATGGGCTTGCCCGGGTAGGCGAGCGCCCACCGCATCATCATCATCAAGGAGAAGCCGAACAGGAGGAACAGGAGAGAGGTGAAGCCGTACTGGATGCCGATGACCTTGTGGTCCTGGGAGAACACGTACTTGCGCAGAAAGCCCTCTTTCGGATGGTGATGGGCTTCGGCATGTCCGTGCGCGACCCCTTCGTCGACTAGTGTCGCCATCTACAGTCTCCTCGAAGCGGTGGGCAGATCAGGCAAAACTCCCCCGGGAGACGACGCCCCGCCCGGGCCCGCGTGCAAGGACCCGCCGGGTTCGTTTTGCCCAGCTTTTATGACTCCAGACCTTCATGCCGCGTGGCTTTTCTGAAAAGACGCCTGAGTGTATGACAGGGCTCTGGCGAGCGCAAGGCGCGGCGCGACGGCTCCCGAAGGTGCTCCTGAGACCTCCGTCCGTTCGATTTCGTATATGATTCGAGCACCTCAAAGCTGGATTCGGATGCGGCCGGGAAAGTCCGGCCAAGCTCTCTTAAAGGAGGTGCCCGATGGCGGACAGTGTGAGCTCCATGTTGACGATCGAGATCAAGGGAGGGCCACCGAAGATCTCGGCCGTCCACAACACCACGGTGGAAGCCTACGAGCGCGTCCAGGTGAACGTCCCCGGCGCGGATGGCTCCGGCACGGCGGTGACCCTGAACCTGCTGCCCGCCGGGAGCAAGGCGAAAATCCTCGCCGTCACCTCCAGCAAGTACGGGGAGGGTCTGACCTACAAGGGAGACGGTACCGCGGTCACGCTCGACGGCCCGCACCTCTTCACGGGGGGCAGCATCCAGCTCCTCGGCAAGATCGAATCCCTGACCGTCACCAACGCCCTCGGCGCGGGCAAGGACGCGACCGTGACGATCCTCGTGGGGCGGGACGTGGTGCCTCCGCCGGCCAAGGCGGACACGAAGACACAGACGGCCACGGATGCGAAAGCACAGACGGCCACGGACACCAAGGCTCAGACGGATACGAACGCACAGCCCGCCCCGGATGCGCAGGCGGATTCGGGGAAGAAGAAGGCGGGATAGGGGGGCAGCTCAGGGCGTCACGGCCCGGAGGTCCGCGTCGAGCCGCTTCATCGACTCTTCGTCGAACGCCTCGTAGTAGCCGCGGATCTTCCCCTGCCCATCCACCAGCACGAAGCGGGTGCTGTGGAGGATGGGCTCGGGGGCGTTCATTCCCGGCGGCGGCTCCATCTCGAGGCCGAGCTTGAAGCCTTCCACGGTGAGGCTGCGGATCTGCTCGCGGGTGCCGGTCAGGAAGAGCCAGCGGGCCGGAGCGGCGAAGGATTGGGCGTAGCGCTCCAGGACCTCCGGCGTGTCGTTTTCGGGGTCCACCGAGAAAGAGACGAGGCGGACGGGAAGGTCCTTCGGCAGCTCGCGCTCGAAGCGGGCCATGCGCGCCGTCATCATCGGGCAGGAAGCCGGGCAGCGGGTGAAGATGAAGTCCGCCACCCAGGGAGCGCCCGAGAGATCGGCCCGGCGGACGGGCCGGCCGTCCCGGTTGGTGAGAGCGAACTCCGGGACCTCTCCCAGGACCGGCGGCGGCTCCGGCCGGTGGAGGCGCTGGACCAGGGCGGCCGCGGTCACGGCGAGGAGAGCCGCCACCAGGAGGCCCCAGAGCAGGCCGCGGCGCAGCGTCACCCCCGCCACGACTCCACCCTCCCCCCGCGGGTGACGAGGAGATCGATCCCCAGGACCACCAGGCCGATCACCGCGGTCGCCGCGATCGACAGCGCCGGCCCCGGCACGCCGCTCCCGAGCTGCGCCTCCGGCCCGTAGAGCACCCAGCGCAGCGCCGCCACTCCGTAGGTGAGCGGATTCGCTCGCATGAGGACGGAGAGCCACAGCGGCGCACCCGACAGCGGGAAGAACGCGCCCGAGAGCAGCCACATGGGGATCAGCACGAGGTTCATGATGGCGTGAAAGCCCTGGACCGAGTCGAGCGCCCAGGCGAACGCGAAACCGATCGCGGTGAGCGACACGGCGAGCACGGCGAGAATCCCGGCCGCCGCGAGCGCCGAGCCCAGGGTCAGGCGGATCCCCGAGAGCGGTGCCAGCGCCAGGAAGACCACCCCCTGGATCCAGGCGAGCGTGGCCCCGCCGAGCACCTTGCCCGCCACGATCGCCACCCGCGAAACCGGGGCCACGAGCACCCCCTGGAGGAAGCCCTCGTGGCGGTCCTCGATGACCGAGATGGTCGAAAAGATCGCGGCAAAGAGAAGGACTAAAACCACGGTCCCCGGGAAGAAGTACTCCAGGTAGTCGAGCCCCGCGGGGCCACCGGGGAGGCGGAACGATCCCTTGAGGCCGCTCCCCAGGAGGAGCCAGAAGAGCAGCGGCGTGCCCGCCGCGCCCACCACCCGGCTCGGCTGGCGGAAGAAGCGCACGATCTCCCGCCGCCAGAGCGTGTAGGCCGGGAGCAGGGTCACGCCGCCGCCTCCTCGCCGTAGAGCCTGCGGCCCGTCCGGTGGAGGAACACGTCCTCGAGCGTGGGCCGGGCCACGGTGACGGCCTCGACCCGCCCCGGGAAGGCCTCGACGAGGCGGGCCACGAGCTCGTGCCCGCGCTCGCGGGTGAGGAGCACGCTGCCGTCCCGCACCGTGGGTGAGAGGTCCGGGAAGCGGGCGGCGAGATCCCGGGCGAGCCCGGGGGCGTCGGGGCCGGAGAGGGTGACGACGTCGCCCCCGATCTCTTCCTTGAGTGCGGCGGGCGCGCCCTCGGCCACGATGGCGCCGCGGTCCAGGAGCACCAGGCGGTCCGAGCGGTCCCCCTCCTCCATGAAGTGGGTGGTCAGGAGCACGGTCACGCCGTCCCGGCGCAGGTGCTCCAGGGTCTCCCAGAGGTCGCGCCGGGCCCCGGGGTCCAGGCCCGTCGAAGGCTCGTCCAGAAGCAGGAGGCGCGGCTCGTGGAGGAGCGCCTTGGCGATCTCGGCGCGGCGGCGCAGCCCCCCGGAAAGCTCCTTCGCCTTCTGGCCTGCGCGGTCGCCCAGGCCGAAGCGGTCGAGCGCGGAGGCGATCCGGCCCGCGAGGTCTCTCCCCCGCAAACCGTAGAGCTGTCCCTGGTGGACGAGGTTCTCGCGCACGGTGAGCTGCAGGTCGAGCCCCGGGCTCTGGAACACGACGCCGAGGAGGCGGCGGACGGCCGAGGCCTCCCGCGCCAGGTCCGCGCCGAAGACCTTGACGGAGCCCGCCTCGGGCGAGGCGAGGGTCGCGAGGATGCGGAACAGGGTCGTCTTGCCGCCGCCGTTGGGGCCCAGGAAGCCGAAGATCTCGCCCGGGGCGACCGTGAAGTCGATTCCGTTGAGAGCTTTCTTCCGGGCACGGTCGCCGCGGCGGCTCCCCGGGTAGGAGAACTCGACGCCCCGCGCCTCGACCGCCCCGGTCACGTCGCTAGGAGACCACCCGGTCCAGCAGCATCACCAGGAGCAGGGCCGGGAAGTAGACGAGGGAGGCGAGCATCAGCCGGCGCGCCCCGGGGTTGGAGCGCGACCGCGCGAAGCCGAAGGCGAACCCCAGGTACACGAGCCCGAAGGCCAGGGCGCCCACGAAGTAGACGGTGCCCAGAAGGCCCAGAAGCGAGGGCAGAAGGGAGATGGGGATCAGGGCCGCGCCGTAGAGGATTGCCTGGCGGCCCGTGCGCGTGCCTTCGGGATCGAGGACCGGGAGCATGGGGAAACCGCCCCGGGCGTAATCCTCGCGGCAGAGCCAGGCGATCGCCAGGAAGTGCGGGAGTTGCCAGAAGAAGAGGATGCCGAAGAGCACCCAGGCCGCGAGGTCGATCTCGTTCCGGACGGCGCTCCACCCCATCATCGGGGGGATGGCGCCGGGAACCGCGCCGATCACCGTGGCGAGCGAGCTCACCTTCTTCAGGGGGGTGTAGACGAAGACGTAGCCGGCCAGGGCCACGGCGCCCAGAAGAGCCGTGAGCAGGTTGACCGCGACGGCGAGCTCCAGGAGGCCGGTCACGGAGAGGAAGACGCCGAAGAAGAGCGCGGCGTCCGGGTCCATGCGCCCGCCGGGGAGGGGGCGGTCCGCCGTACGCCGCATCAGGGCGTCCGAGTCCCGTTCCAGGACCTGGTTCAAAACCGACGCTCCGCCCGAGACGAGGCCGGTGCCCAGGAGCGTGTGGAGGAGCAGCCAGAAGGACGAGAAGATCTCCCCCTCGGCCAGCAGGAAACCCAGCCCCGCCGTGAGCACCACCATCAGGGTGATGCCCGGCTTGGTCATCTCTTTCAGGTCGGCGATCCGCACCGAAAGGGCCGGAGAGAGCGGTTTGGTTTCCAGGGTGCTCATGAGAAGTCGCCGCGGACGGCGGGGGGAAGTCTAGCGCGAACCGCACGGGGATGCACGCGTGGCGGCAGCCGGCGCTCCCGCCCGGCGATGAATCGCCGGGCTACAAGGGCAGCGCCGGGTAAACCCGGCTTCAAGCAGCACGAGCTTGAAGCTCCCTTCAGGGGGCGCTGCCTGGTAGCCCGGCGATTCATCGCCGGGCAGCGACGGCCGGCGTCCTCTCGGCATTGACGCCATCCCCCTCCTCCATTACAGTCGGGGCAAATTCCGACGAAAAGTTGCCGCGCTCGCCTTCGGAGCCGGTGATGACGTGTCGCTCAGGTCTTCCGGATGTTCGACGTACCTCATCGCAGGGCTCTCCCCCGCCTGGCCGTGGTGGCTCTCGCGGCGCTGC
>DATEIO010000924.1:0-8881 GCA_035278895.1 Thermoanaerobaculia bacterium
GAGATGCTTCCTGACTCCGGCGTAGACCTCGGGCCGGAGATAGAGGGGGAGGGCCTTCCGGAAGTTGCCGGTGAGGATGAATTCCACGTACGGGTTCTGGTGGACGGGCAGCACGGTCAGGGCGTACTCCGTGCGCGAAAGGATGCGCTCGGACACGGAGCCCTCGACGTAGCGGAAGAACTCGGGATCCCGCCCCAGGCGCCCCATCACGAAGCGGCTGAAGAAGACGCGGAAAAGGAGGCGCCAGCGCAGGTTGTTCCATCGGCGCTGATAGAGCTCCTTGCGCCCGGCTTCGTCTTTCTCCTCCATCAGGGCGAAGACGGTTCGCCGCCGGTGGACGAGGGGGAGGACGCGCTCCCGGAAGAGCTCGAAATAGCCCTCGAACTTGCCGTGATGGACGACGCCGGTCTCGACGTCATCCAGGTGCTCCCGCCAGAAGTCCCGCGTGGAAGCCGCCAGGTCCCGCTCCAGCCGCTCATAGACCGCCCGCCGGTCCTCCCCGCTGTCCCGCAGACCCAGGAACGCCAGCAGCGCCTCGTACCCAAGCCGGGCGATCGCCACCCGCTTCAAGTCGACCAGGGCGATCTGGGCGGGGGAGAGGTCCGCGGCCACCACGTGGGCACCGGAGGCGAGGAGGGCGAAGGCGTTGTCCCCGGCCGATGCGATCGAGAGGAGCCGTTTCTCGGGAGCGGGCCGGAGCGCAGAGACGAGCACCTCCGCGTCCTCCCACACGTTCGCGTAGCGGATCAGGTCGAAGCGGGCGCGGTCTTCGATCCGGTCAGCCATCGCGGTGCCGTAGCCTCCTGGGGGGACATGAGTGGAGAGGACTCTAGCACGGCCCGCCCGGCCTCAAACCCCCAGGCCTGCGGGAATCTTGGACGGCAGACGGGAAAACTCGGCAAGCCATGGGAATCTTCGACGAAGCGCCGCAAGGCTCTACGAGGCGCTCGAAAGCTCTGTGGCGCGTTTGAGCCAGCCTTGAGCTTTTCCGAGTGCAGCCGCGAGCCACGGGCCGTGTCCACTTTAACGTCAAGTTGCTTACCTCCCAAGGAGGGATTGGCAAGGTGAATTTTATGAGGGAGCTCCCAATTCCTTTATGGCACGTGCAGGAGTCGCGCAGCGGGCCACAGCGGCGCGCTTCGGATTCCGGCAGGACTGTCGACAGTGCGACGGCATTAGACAGGAAGCGCATGCGCCGCCGTTTGACCTCCCGACTGCGAAGGAGTTAAAGTTGGTGCCAACCCGAAGAAGAAGATCAGAGGAGGTCGCGCAGGATGGGGCCCAAGAGCGAGAACCGTCTTGAGACACAGACGTGGTCAACGCCGACGGGTAAGCCCAGGCCTTCGCTCACCGTTCCCGGCCTGACAATCCTCGGCCACCCTCAGATCCAACGGGTGGGCGAGCGGGCGGCTTTGCTCGAACTATCGTCGGGACGGGAGTCGCTCTTGTCGCGGGGGGAACCGGGGTTCGCCCCGCCGGGCGAATCGGAGCCCCGGCCTCTCGCCGTGCCCTATCTCAGCCGCCGTCCCTGGCTCCTCCGGCCGACGGCCGGCGACGGCGTCCAGTTGCTCCGGGGCGACTCGCCCATGTCCCTCGCCGCCAACGACGAGCCGGTCGACAGCGAGGCGTCGTTCTCGGCCGCCGAGGTGGAGCGCGGCGTGGTGCTGCTGCTCGCCGGCTACGTAGTTCTCCTGCTTCATCGCTTCCGCCCGGTCTTTCCGGGCAGCTTGCCGCGCTACGGCCTGGTGGGCCTGAGCGATTCCCTTCTCGATCTCTGCGGCCAGATCGCGCGGGTCGCGGACCTCGATGTCCCGGTGCTGTTGCGCGGCGAATCGGGGACCGGAAAGGAGCTTGTGGCCTCGGCTCTCCATCACGCGAGCAGCCGGCGCGACCGGCCTTTCCTGGCTCTCAACGTAGGAGCCCTGCCTGCGTCGCTCGCCGCCGCCGAGCTGTTCGGGGCGGTGCGGGGAGCCTACACCGGCGCCGAGCACGCGCGGCGGGGCTACTTCCGCCGCGCCCACGGCGGCACGCTCTTCCTCGATGAGATCGGCGAGACTCCCCAGGAAGCACAGCCGCTGCTGCTGCGCGCCCTGGAGAGCGGCGAGATCCAGCCGCTGGGGAGTGAAGAGCTGGCGCGCGTCGATGTGCGCGTTTTCGCCGCCACGGATGCGGATCTCGAGCAGGCGGTCGCCGCCGGGCGCTTCCGTGCTCCGCTCCTGCACCGCCTGGGCGGGTACGTGATCCGCCTCCCCGCTCTGCGCGAGCGGCGCGACGACATCGGACGGTTGTTCCTCCACTTTCTGCGTGAGGAGCTCGCTGCGGTGGGAGAGGAGCGCCGTCTGACGGATCCCGGCCTGGATGCGCAGCCCTGGCCTCCCGCGGCGTGGATCGCCCGCCTCGCCGCGGCGCCGTGGCCCGGCAACGTCCGCCAGTTGCGCAATGTCGCCCGCTCTCTGGCCATCGATAGCCGCGGCATTGCAGAGGTTGCCGCGGAGGGCCAGCTTCCTTCGGCGGTCGAGAATCTTCTGCGCCCAGAGAGGTCTCCAGCGAAGACGGGGCCGCGGGCGGCCCGGCCGGCCTCGCCCGCCCCCACATCCGCGTCACCGCGGACAGTCTTCCGCAGCCCTCAGGACGTCTCGGAAGAGGAGCTGCTCGCGGCGCTCGCGGCCAACCGCTGGCAGCCGCGGGCAACGGCCCATCAGCTCGGCATCTCGCGCCCCTCGCTCTACTTCCTTCTCGACGCCTTTCCGAGCACGCGCAAGGCGATGGACCTGAGCGTTGAGGAGATCGCCGAGGCCGGGGAACGCTGCGGCGGCCGCCTGCGCGAAATGGCGGCGATCCTGCACGTTTCGGAGGCCGGAATCCGGCGCCGGATGAAACAGCTCGGCCTGCTCTCGATCCCCGAGGCCCCCGCGAAGCCGTCATGAGCCGGGAGGAACAGCCTTGAGCCAGGAGGAACACCCACCGGCCGAAGCGTTAGGGCCCTACCGGCTCGTCGAGCGGCTCGCGGCCGGCGGCATGGGAGAGGTCTGGCGCGCCTGGGACGGACGGCTGAAGCGGCCGGTGGCGGTCAAACACGTCCTGCCGCACAGCCTGGACCAGCCGGGGGCGCGCGAGCGCTTCCGCCGCGAGGCCGAGGCCGGGGCCCGGCTCACCCATCCTGCCGTGGTCCGGATCTACGACCTGGTGGAATCGCCGGAAGGCGACTGGCTCGTCATGGAGCTGGTGGTGGGGAAGACCCTGCGCCAGCTCCTCTCCGCCGGCCCGCTCGACCTACGGAGCGCCGTGCTTTGGGGCGGCGAGATCGCCCGCGGGCTCGCTGCCGCCCATGCGGAAGGCATCCTGCACCGCGATCTCAAGGCGGGCAACGTGATGATCACCGCGGCGGGCCACGCCAAGGTCCTCGACTTCGGCATCGCGCGGGCGCTGTCTCCCGAGGGGGTGGAGCAGGAAGTGACGCTCTCGCACTCGGGGACGGTGGTGGGCACGAGCTACGCCATGTCGCCCGAGCAGGTCCTGGGGCTGCCGCTCGATGCCCGCTCGGACCTCTTTTCGCTGGGCTCGCTGCTCTACGAGATGCTCACCGGAGAGGCGCCGTTCCGCGCCTCCTCCTCCGGGGCCACCCTGGCCCGCGTATGCAGCTACCGCCCGCTGCCGGCGCGGCGGCTGCGCGCCGAGATCCCCGCCGAGATCTCCGCGCTGGTCGAACGGCTGCTCGAGAAGGAGCCGAACGCCCGCCCCAAGGACGCCGGCGAGGTTGCCGCCCGCCTCGAAGAGGCCGCCGCCGGACTGCCGGCACTGCGACCGCCCGCAGGAGCCGCCGCATTCTCTGATCGCGCCGATCGCGCACCCGGGCCGCCGCCGGACGAGGCCACTTTTATCAAGGGACGACCGCGAGCCGCGGATTTCGAGCTGTCCAGCGCCACTCTCCCGCGCGGCCGCCGGGTCTTCCTGCACTCTGCCGGCTTATTCTCCGGCGTGTTCCTCCTCGCCCTGGTCCTCGCCTGGCAGGGCGGGCGCCTCACCGAGCCACACCGCACCGCCGGCACGTATGAGCTGTACGAACAGGGCTCGGCCGCGCTCCGCCGCTACGACAAGCCGGGCAACCTCGATGAGGCGATCGCGGACTTCCGGCAGATTATCGGCCGCGTCCCCGATCACGCGGCGGCCCACGCAGCCTTGGCGCGCGCCTGCCAGCTCAAGTTCCAGGGTCAGAGCAAGGATCGGATGTGGCTGGACCAGGCCCTGCCGCTGGCCGAGCGGGCCGTGGCGCTCGATGGCTATCTGGCGTCGGCCCGGGTGAGCCTGGGCCTGGTCTACACCTCGCTCGGGCGGCTGGACGAGGCCACCCGGGAGATCGAAAAGGCGATCCAGCTCGAGCCGGGAAACGCCGATGCCCAGTACGCCTTGGGCGCCGTGTACGAGGCCCGGACCCAGCTCGACTTGGCGGAAGCCGCGTTTCAGCGTGCGGTCGCCCTGCGCCCCGACCGCCTGTACTACGACACCTTGGGCGCGCTCTACCTGCGCACCGGCCGCCTCGCTCCAGCCATCGCGGCCTTCCAGAGCAGCATCCGCCTCGCCCCCGACGGCTCTCTGGGCTACAGCAACCTGGGGGTCGCCTACTATCGCCAGGGAGACTTGACCCAGGCCGCCGCCCAGTTTCAGAAGTCGCTGGAGATCCAACCCCAGCCTGCGCTGTACTCCAACCTGGGGAACCTCTACTTCGCCCAGGGGCTCTATGCGCAGGCGGCCCAGGCGTTCGAGCAGGCGCTCGAGCTGCCGGGAGGAGCCAACAACTATCTCCTCTGGGGCAATCTCGGAGACGCCTGCCGCTTTCTGCCCGAAGACGGCGCCCGGGCCCGCGAGGCCTACTCGCGGGCTCTCCAGCTCCTGGCAGACCCGCTTCGCGCCGCGCCGCGGGATGCCACCCTCCTGAGCCGGCGCGCGGTCTACCTGGCCAAGCGCGGGGACTGTGAGCCTGCCCTCGCGGCGGGCGGGGAGATTGAGCGGCTGGCGCAGAGGGACGCCGATGCCCAGTTCCGGCTCGTGGTCGCCAGCGAGGTCTGCGGCCGCCGCGAGCCGGCGCTCGCGGTGCTCGAAAGGGCGCTGCGCAACGGCTTTCCCCTGAGCGAAGCACAGCGCGATCCGGAGCTTCTCGCTCTACGCGGCGACGTGCGCTATCACAGACTCCTGGTCCGTCTGGCCTCCGCCTCGGCTCCGTGAAGAGGAAGTGGAATCACCCGAACGGCCCCACAACCATTTCAGGATCATGGCGGAAAAGGCGTACGTTGCCATCAGGCCCAGTCGCCTGCAATTGAACGGTCAGCAGAAAACGCCCAGAAACCGACACGTTCACCACCTGCGCGGTCCAGGAGGCGTAAACGTTTTCGGTAGTGAAACATGTGCTCGCAAGATGGGGCGTGTCCTGCGTGATCGCGGGCTGGAGGTTGCTCAACGAGTTGCCAGCAGGTTGGCCCTTGACCGCTGCCTTCGTGAGGATGACGAAAGACCCGATCCCGGCCACCTTCCGCCCGGGCTCCAGCACAGATGAGTTCACATCGAAGATCCGGAAAGTGATGGTGTCGTCGCTGCTCACCGGCGCAGTGCCCGACAAGGGTTCGCCGCCCGTGGCGAGGCCTCCACGCAAGTAACTCACGCCCGCGGTTTCAATCGCGTTCCAATCGATTCCAAGCTCCCAGACATAATCGGTCATGATCGTTCTCCTTTGGTTACGCACGTCTCCTGCATGACGTGCGCCAGGGATGGTCCGTCTCGTCTCGAAGGGCGCGGACGTTGTCGGAGGTTGTCGGAGTGCCTGGCCCGACAGTCGGATCTGTCGCTGACAACTACGTACAAGTCCTTTTCCCTCTGTGTTTTACCTGGCACATACCTTGCTTTTGTCCAGTCGCAGACATCACGGCGACCACGACAGGTCATCGGCCATCGGGCCGAACGGCAACGCGGCGCACGCTGTGTCTTACGCGAACGACGCCAACGTGGCGTTGATGATTCAACGACCAAGCGATCTGAACCAGGAACGGGAAAAACTCCCAGGAGGTCCGTGATGGACGAAATGACCAGCACTCCGCTAGAGAACATCCACATTCTATTCGTAGTTGACACCGGTGCGATCGCAACCTGGTGCAAAGACAACAAGATTGCTCCCAGCCAGGACCCGGCGAAGCCGACCATGCTTCCGGCCGCTCTTAACAATAGCCTGCGCTTCATCTGTGACAGCTCACGGGGTATTGTCAGTGGCCAGGGGGCCTACAACCTGAATTTCAAGGCCAAGGTTAGCGACGTTGTCAGTTTCGTCGGCGCTTCGATCGAGGCCAACTCAAATTCGGCGGTGATCGTGTATGGCTTCACGAAGAGATCTGGTGCCGATGTCTTCAACCCCTTCCATCAGAACTTCGTAGAGCGCGATCAGGCCGTCGTGCCGACAGACGGTTCTGGAGTTCCGCCTGCCCGGCAGAAGATCTCGTTCGCCTCCTATGATTCCTCAGTCAAGAGGCCCGGTGTGGAATCTTTCGATCTCAGCTTCGCGCAGTATTACCTGAAGGATGACAACCAGACGCAAGAGCTGTTTGGCTACTTCATCTGGGATCCGACGATCACGGTCAGCTAACCCGAAGTCGGTGCACGTGCTTCAGCAAGGAGCGGTCCCTCGTTCCCGGTGATGGGGTGGTTTTAGCTTCACCATCACTCACGACGCTAAAAAGGTCTTCGATCACTGACTTAAAGGGCCGCCCCTCGCGGGGCGGCCTCGTCTGCGGCTGGTCCCGCTGCATCGTTCAAGCAGAGGCGCAGTGGTCGACGTGAGTAGGCCCTGCTGCTCATATACAACTGTAGGCATCACGGCGGACACGACAGGTCATCGGCCATCGAGCCGGACGGTGTAAGCGCCGCGAAAAACGAAAAGGAGAAATCCATGAGTGAAAAGATTCAGAGGATCGGCTCGATGAACAACGGTTCGGTCAACGGCTCCGTCCGCCGGGCCGTATGCGGCGCACTGGTTACCGTCACGGCAGGGCTTCTCCTGTGGCAGCCCGCCGCCGATGCCTGTACGCGCATCCTGTGGAACAGCAACAAGCTCCCCGCCGTCGTCACCGGACGGTCCATGGACTGGCCGGAATCCACCGAACCGGTGCTCACCGTTCTGCCGCGGGGCATGGAGCGCGACGGCGGCCGTGCCGGCTCGGTGGTGGTCGTCAAGGACAACCCGGCCCGGTGGACGTCTAGATATGGCAGCCTCGTGACGACGGTCTACGGAATCGGCACCGCCGATGGACTCAACGAGCGCGGCTTGGGTGCCCATATGCTCTACCTCAAGGCGGCCGACTTCGGTCCGCGAGACCCGCGCAAGCCCGCCCTGCAGGCCGGATTGTGGGCGCAGTTCCTGCTCGACAACGCGGCAACCGTCGAGGAAGCCCTCGCACTGCTCGACACCGTCCAGGTGGTGATGGTGGAGGCGCACGGCCACAAGGCCACCGTACACCTGGCGATCGAGGACGCCAGCGGCGACTCCGCGATTATCGAATACGTCAACGGGAGACAGGTCGTGCACCACGGCCGCGAGTACCGGATCATGACCAACGATCCGCTCTATGACGAGCAGCTCGCGCTCCTGAAGAAGCATGACTTCTCCAAGCCGAGCAGCCAGACCCCCCTGCCTGGCAACGTCAATCCGGAGGACCGCTTCCAGCGCGCCGCCTACTTCGCCGCGATGCTGCCTGAACCGAAGAGCGAGCGCGAAGCGGTGGCGTCTGTGCTGGCGATCGTGCGCAACGTGTCGGTTCCGTTCGGCGCGCCCTATGCGGACTTTGGTATCTACAACACCGAGTACCGTACCGCGACCAATCTCACCGACAAGCGCTACTTCTTCGAGCTGACGACAAGCCCCAACGTGTTTTGGGCGAATCTCCCGAAGTTCGACCTGGCTCCCGGCGCCTCGGTGATGATCCTCAACCCGGACGACATCGAGCTGTCGGGGGACGTGACCGGAAAGTTCCAGAAGGCCCCGACAGCGCCATTCTGAGGAAGTACAAGTTCCTTGACCAAAGGCTGTCGGACCGGGCCGCATCGCCTGGTTCGACATCACCACGACCAACCTGCCGCAGTCCAAGGACGGGTCTGGCCGTCCGGAGAGGAGGCGACGCCGAGGAACGAGCCGGCCTGCGGCAGGGTCCTGAGCACGCGGCCGGCCGCGGCGTCGACCACCTGGAGCCCTGCTCTCGATAACCGAAAGAAGAAGTACCAGCCGCCCGGCCGGACACCCGGTGGCCCAGGCTGTCCCCGTAGGAGGCGGTTGCTCCCGCCGATCCATCTCGGCTACACTGAGGTCGGCGGCTTTTGCCGCCGACCTGCCCTTCGAGGAGCCCCGATGAGGAAGTAGGCCATTCGACCTGTCCATTCCGGCGAGCGTCATTGAGACACCGGCCGGCATGAACACTCCCGCGAAAGCGGAGGAGGGACGAATGAGCTTGCTGCAGGCTTCGGGTCTGGCGTTCTGCCACGACTCCCAACCCCACTGGCTGTTGAAAGACGTCTCGTTCGAGATCGCCCCGGGCGATCGCGTGGCATTGGTCGGACCGAACGGCTCCGGGAAGACTTCGCTGCTGCGCCTCGTGGCGGGCGAGCTCGAGCCGTTCTCGGGTGCCCTCGTCCGGCGCTCCGGTCTGCGCCTCGCGTACGTCCGGCAGGAGGTGAGCGCGCCCGCCGGAGAGCTCCTCGAGGAGCTCATTCTCGACGCGGACCCCGAGCTCGGGCGGCTGCGACGCGAGCAGCGCGCGCTCGAAGGGACACTGGCCCAGTTTCCGGGAGCGATCCTCTTCGTCTCCCACGACCGTTACTTCGTGGAGGAGCTGGGGGACGAGTGGAT
>DATEIO010000925.1:0-12492 GCA_035278895.1 Thermoanaerobaculia bacterium
CGCGGAGCCGGAGGTACGCGGTTGGATGGCCCGCCCCTTCGGGCTCTACCACGGCTCCGAGACGCGCCTTGTGCCGCACGGCTCGACTCACCTGTACACGCTCGTCTATCTGCCCGCCTGCAAGCCGCTCGCGACGTTCCGCACGGCGGGCCACTGCAAGGCCCTGGCTTCCGAGCTGGCGCGTCTCTGGGTGCGTTGGGGAGGGCAGGAACCTGCCGAAAATCCCGCCCCGGTGCTCCAGCGGTTCCAGCGGGAAGACGTGTAAACCGGGTGCCCGGCCCCCAAGGGGCCGGGCACTTGCAATTCCTTCTCCTCCCACGCTAAGCTTTTCCTTTAAGCAATTTTCGCTCGTCATAAGGCTCGAATGTCAGAGGACATCGCGGGAGGATGTCTCTAGTGGCGGCCAAGGGCAAGAAAAAAGCGATGAAAGAATCCGATCACGAATCTTTAACGTTGGAATCGCTCGGTGACGGCATGCGTGGCATGGACGACGTCACCGGACTGAACTACGCCCGTGCGTGCGCAGTATGCCTTGAGGAGGCAGGGCATCCTGCGCAATGCATCGTCACAATCACCGGCAGCTTCGCACGGCAATTTCTCCTCATCCGCCCCGATCTCACCGATCAAATTCGTTCTGCGCATGCCGATCTGTTTCGAGCCACCGAGGATGGATCTTGTGGTCTCGCAATTTTGGTAGTGGCAAAGCTGACAAACCTAGAAGTGCTCCGTCAGTCGAGCCGGAAGAATGGCTTCGACTATGTACTTGTACCGCGCGGCAGTTTTTTGTTTCAGAACCGCGTTCGTCTTGAGGTGACCGGGACGCGCACTAGCAAAACAGAGAGGGAGCTAGAGCTATTGGTCGAAGAAAAGCGTCGCCGCTTCGACAAGTTTGGCGACCAGGGCATACCTCCTGCGATCATCGTTGTGGTAGACTTTGGGCGGCCTTTGGCCCATGTCGTCCGTCTATGATAGACGAAGCCCGCGCAACCGCCCTGCATGAAGCTGCCATGGGTTATGCCCATGCGGCGTTAGCTGCATCGACCCCCGAAGAGTCACTCCGTCTCACTCGTTTAGCGTTCCAAGCGGAGAAGCAAGCAGCCGAGATGCTGGCAGGGGAGCCTAAAGAGGAGCCCACGCGATCGATCTTATACCGGAGCGCCGCTAATCTGGCTCGGCAATGTGGTGAATTCGAAGAGGCGTTGCGATTGATCAATTTTGGCTTGGCCGGCCATCCCCCGCCTGACGTAGCCGAAGAACTTAGCGAGTTGTGGGAACTGGTCCGCTTTGAGAGACGGTTGGCCACCAATAATATTCAATTGCAAAGGGAGGATTTTCAGCTTACAGTCTCCGGTGACGGCGTTGCCCCTGGCGTTGTTGGCGAAGCTTTCATTAGTCGCTTTCGAGTGGCACAGAAGCTATTTCTGAGGGTTGCCAAGGCCGTGCTATCCCGAAGCAGCACCGACAAGGATATGCGCGAGCAAATGCGCTTCTATATTGCCGTGGCTGAACCGGGTAGCTTCGTTGTGACCATTAGAATCGGACGAGTCAAACAATTGCCACTTCTGGAGGAGGAGGACCAAACGGCCAAGATAATCGACGAGCTTATTGCTTGCGCAGAGTGGTTCGAGGAGTCCTCCGAGGAGGAGTTGAAAATAAAGATTCCGGACAATGATTACAGAAGAGATCTTCGGCAATTGTTCGATCAGTTCGCTCCTGATGGTAAGGATGTGGCCTTAGTCGGCCTCGCAAGATCGCGCGGAGGTGAAACCAGGAAGGCGGCGATTACTCGCAAGCGCGTGATACCTATTGAAGATCTCGTGGCAGCAGAGGAGCGGGAAAAAGAGAAGCGTCGGCGCACCGTCTTTAGGGGCACGCTTCTCTTTGCGGACGAAATGGCTAAGCGGCCGCAGATCCGGATTCGGGATGCGGGCGGGGAGTCTCAGCCTTTGAGAGTCAGTCCGGATATGATGGACGACGTAGTGAAGCAACTTTGGGGACAGCAGGTAATTGCGATAGTTGAGTGGAAATCTGCCCGGGCAAAAACTCCTACTTTGCGCGAGATCTACGCGGAGCGAACTTAAGCCATCAGCAGATCCCGCACCGCCCACGGCTTCCGGGCGATCCCCGCCGCCATCGCGGGCGTCATCCGGATTCCCCGGTGCATCCAAGTGAAGTTGTAGGCCGCGAAGTGCAGAGCCAGGGCCGCCCGGAGGTTCTCCCCCTTCCGGCTGAAGGCGTTCGTGAGCCGGGTGAACCGCCGCATCTGCATGCGGATGTGGAGGTTGTGCCGCTCGACGTGCGAGGTGCAGATCCGGGACTCTTCCGGGGTGCCGGAGATGGCGACTTTCTCCGCCGATATTATCCGCGCCGGAGAGTACCGGCGCTCTGAGTCCACCGTTTCCGCGCTGTAGGTCTTGATGAGGTGGCCGAAGTTCACCCGGCCCCCGAGGTGCTCTTCGATTGCGGCGGGATAGCCGTTGAAACCGTCCGTAGAGAGTTGGAAGTTGCCGGCAGTGGCCGCGTCCATCTTCGCCATGAAGATCGAAGCGTCTTCCGAGGTGCGCCGTCCCAGGTGGAACCCGAGGGCGAGCTTCGTGTCCCGCTCGATCCCGACGAAGGTATAGGCGTCGCCCAGCTCCGGGTCCGTGAGCTTCTTGCGGGCCTTGGTCTTCTCCTTCATCGCCACGTAGCACCAAAGCTCGTCACACTGGACGTCCTTGACCTCGACGCCGCGCACGAGCCGGTTTAGGAGGGACTCGCACTTCGCGCCGGCAACCCGAAGGAGCCGGCAGATGGTGTCGCGGTGGACGCCGGTTACCCGCTCCGTGCTGCGAATCGACGAGCCCTCGACCAGGAGGGACAGGCACATCGTGGCCTTGTCCAGGTCGAGCCGCATGGACCCGAGGGGACGCTCCGGGATGATCGCGAACGTCGCCCCGCACGCCTTGCACTTGCGGCGGGCGTTGCCCTCCCGGTCCTTGCCCCAGCCGATGGTGCGACCGCCGCAGGAGCGGCAGGCCGGGGCGGCGGGGGTGGAGGTGTTGGGCGTCTCGCTCACGGTGAAGAGAATATATCCAATGGATATCCATGATGTCAAGGGGGTCTTGACAAAAAAGATATCCGCCGGATATCATGGCGCCATGACGGACGAGAACCGGAAGCACTCGCAGAGCATCCTCCTTCGCTTCGAGCCCGAGCAGGTGGAGATGATCGACAGGGCGGCGGAGCACGCCGGACTGAACCGCACTTCTTGGCTCCGCTCCAGCGTGCTTCGTGCCGCCCGTGAAGAGCTGGGAGAGGGCGGCAAGGGGAAGGGGAAGAAGTAGCTTCCCGCTCCCTCACCGCCCGGCCCGGTATCCAGGCGCGGGGAAGACCATGCAGGAGCAACCCCCAAAGGAACCTGTGCATGGGTACAGCTCCGCCAGCGAAGTGCCTCATGAGGCATCTCCTTCCGTCTTGACGAAGGAGAAGCTTGGACTTACGATGGCGGGTGAGTGAGGCCGCCAATCCGTCCTTGGGCTTCCCCTTGGTCGGGTCAAAGTCTCAGAGACGCCCCTAGGTCTGATCCACCTTGGGGCGTTTCGCTTTTACAGACTCTCCTCCTTACTCGCCGATAAGTGAAGCAGAATCTTAAGCTTAAAGCGTTACAGCGCCAACAGGAGAAGGTGTAACTTGGGCGGGAGGTCGTTGTCAACAGGTAAATGATGTGCGATCAACCATACATCCTGCCATCAACGATGCTGATAAAGGCTACCGTGGTTTCCCCGTCCAATGCCGAGCCCATATCACAGTGCTTGTCGAAAATAACGGATTTAACCGGGCTTTGCGCGAATCTGCCGGGTATCTGCATAGATCTGCACAGCTCCGTCCGGTTGTGTCTGGGTTCGTGTTCCGGAGACGGAAAAGCCGTTAGAACGTCACCGACTCTTCGAGCAGGCGCGCCATTGATTAGTGATCTCCCGCGTCTCCCCTTCTCGCGTTCAGAATGTCGGCCCTTCTGCCGGCCAAAGGAGGATGAGCGTGGCTGACCACTATCGAAAGAAGCGCGGCAAGGACACTTGGCACTTCTGCTCGAACTGCTCGAACTGGCCTGCGACCGACTTCGACACCAGCACGAGCAAGCCTACCTCGGGAGAGTTCTGCAACGAGTGCCAGGGCAAGCGGGCTAACGGCAACTGTTCCTAGCTCGCCGTTCGATCCGGAGCACCAGGGCCACCTGCATCCCAGAGAAGTAGAGATCTGGGTCTAGGTGGTCCTGGTACTCGATCCCCACCTTTGAGGCGAGATCGTCAAAGCACCTCAGACAGACGACGTGGTCCCGGAGACTTACCGGGACGATCTGCTCCCATAGCCAATCAGGGACGTTGAAGTTGAACCCATCGGCAGACCAGCAGACTTTGCAGCGCTGCCGTTGCAGGCGATCTCCATAGTGCTAGTCTGAAGGTACCACGGTACCATTGTAACAAGATCCCGGCGGGAGTAGAATAGGGGCATGGATAATCCCGGTCTGATGGGAATGTCGGACGCGGCTCTTGCCAAGCGCAAGGGTGAGGTGTGGAACGAGCCGCAGCTCTTGGCTGCCATCGAGGCCGAAATCGTAGGACGGCAAATGGAACGGATTGCGCGATCAGCGGCAGCCGCCGAGAAGTCAGCGGGGGCCGCCGAGAAGTCAGCTAGAGCGGCAACAAGGACAAGCGTGGCGGCTTTGGTCACCGCCGCAGCCGCGCTGTTGACCCTTCTAGCCCGCTACTTCGGCTGGCTCCCCTAGCTCCCCTTTACCGCCCACACAGCCGGTCTGACGGGAAGTCCTTGCGCGCCTGCTAGAATGCTCCCCGCCGGGGGCGAGTCCCTGGCACTACCCGGGAGACATCATGAAGAAGAAGATCAAGAAGCTGGCTCTCAATCGCGAGACGTTGCGGGATCTTGAGGAAGGAAGGTTGAAGAGAGTGGCCGGGGCATCTGACGGCTCGGACGGCATCCAATGCAATAAGTCTCAGTGCTTGAACTGCCCACAAAGCTGGAACTATACCTGCGGCACCGCGGCTTGCTGAGCCTAGACGCCAGCCCTCGCGGCGGGGCTGGCGCACCCTCCCCCCGTACCACCCACACTGAGCTAGGACACGACCTCGCGAGGCGAGAGCACCGCCCCGTGGGGCGAGAGCGCCGCCCCGCGAGGCGAGAGCGCCGCCCCGCGAGGCGAGAGCGCCGCCCCGTGGGGGGTAGTGGTGGATTAGGAAGTTGCCCGGTCGGCGGGGGCGGGCTCCTCGATTAGCTCCCAGCGGTAGATGGTGGCAACGATCTCGGGCGAGACGTAGCCCTCCATCTGCCAGCCGTTTTCTGTCCAGATTGCCGGGGCGGGCATTACGCCAACCCCGGGCCTTTTCTCTCCCTTGAAGAAGACGTTGTAACGTTGTCCGATCTTGCGTTCTTCCATGGTGTACTCCTTCTCGCTAGGATCGTAATGTTACATCGAGGTGCCACAGGACGCCTTCAGCAGGTCCACGGCGAGAGCGTCGCCCCGCGGGGCGGGAGAGCCTGAAAAGAAAAAAACCGGCCCGCCGGGTGGGGCGGGCCGGGGAGAGAACGGCGGAGTTACTGGCAGGCCGGGGAGAGGTAGATCACCTTCAGCCGCGGCCGCCGGGCCGAATCGGCCTCGTCGTCGGAGTAGACGTCCATCCCGTCGTCCGAGTTGGGCTCGGCGTCGATCAGGAAGCCGAAGTTCCCCGCGGAGTTGTTGGCCCACTGCTCGACGACTCCGAGCCCCGCGTTGTTGAGCTGAGCCGAGACTTCGACCCCGTTGGCCGTCCGGACCGGCATCAGGCCCAGCCGCACCGGGCTGCTGTCGTTGGCGCCGGTGGCGCCCGCCTGCTGCCAGTTGGCACCGGTCTCGGCGAGGGTCCAGGTCGCGACGCCTTCGTTCCAGGAGCGCCTGAGGGCGTGGATCGCGTAGGGGTCGGCCGTATCGCTGCTGGTGCTGCCCGCCTCCGTGTAGAAGAGCAGCTCGGCGTGCAGGACCTCGGCGTTTGCGGGGACCTTGCCGGCGAGGTCGTACTGGAGAAGGATGCTCTCGGCGGGGCCGGTGCTTTCCGGGCTCACGCCGTCGAGCTCGAGCACGGTCCGGCTGCCGCGCTGGGTGCTGCCCGACCGCAGGAACGTGGCCTTGGTCGAGGTGATCACCTGCTCGTGCACGCGGCAGGGAGCGCAGGCCTTGCCGGTCAGCGAGAGGTCGAGGACGCCCTCGGTCAGGTCGCCGGGAGCCTGGTGGAGCTCGACGGCGATCACGTTGGCGCCGGAGGCCAGAAGGGCCGGCGAGATCGAAACGGTCTCCACCGTTTCGGTGCCGGTCGAGGCGGGCGTGCCCGCGCCGGTCACCGCGCCCCAGGGCAGGTTGCGTCTCACGATCTCCACGCCGTTCAGGTAGAGGATCACCCCGTCGTCCCGGGAGAACGTGAGCTGGAGCGGCTGCCGGAAGAGCGCCGCGTCGACCACGTCGAAGGTGAGCCGGAAATAGGTGGTGTAGATCCCGCCCGCCGTATTGGGAGCCGTGATCCCGGTCACCTGCTTGCTGTTGCCGAACCCGAGCGGGCTGAAGCCTTCCTGCCATCCCGCGGAGACCGAGTCGTCGAACGACGCGCCGGTCCAGTCGGAGGGCCACAAGGCATCTCCGGTCTTCCACTTCCAGAGGGCGTTTTTCGCCACCAGGGCGGCGTCGAAGCACGGACCCACCAGGCCCGCGTCCCGGGAGACGTCGTTCGCGCCCGAGCCCACGCTGAAGACCGCGGACTTGCCGGTCGCCGGGTCGACGTCGCTGTCGACGCTGGCCGCGCCGGTCACCTGCTGCGTGAAGCCCTGGCCGGCGGGAGTGGTGACGCGGAGCACGTAGTCCCCGGGCAGGACGTTCGCCAGGGTGTAGGAGCCGGTGGACGCGCTGGCCGTGGTCGAGGCCGCCACGTCGCCTTCCGGCGTGAGCAGCGCGACGCCGACGCTCTGGGGAAGGCCGCCCTCGCTGCCCTCCTGGAAGCCGTCGCCGTCGTCCGCCCACACGAAGTCGCCGACCTGGGCGAGGGACGGCGGGTTCAGGGCCAGGTCGATGTTGATGCGGTCCTGGCTCACGGCGAGGAAGAATTCGGGCGAAATTCCGTCCGGTCCGAGATAGCTGCCGTAGGTGTAGCCCGCCGGAAGCTGGACGCGCACGCGGTAGTTGCCCGGCACGAGGTTGCCGACCTTGTAATTGCCGACGACGGAGGTGGTGGAGCCGGCGACGGTGCCGTTGGTGTCCAGGATCTCGATGAGCGCGCCGTGGATGCCGGGCTCGCCCGGGTCCTCGTTGTTGTCTCCGTTGAGGTCCGCCCAGATGCGGTCGCCGATCCGGCCCGCCGTGCGGATGTGCAGGAGGGCGTCGATCACGATCTGCTGCGAATAGAGGTCGCCATCCGCCGGATCCGCCGGATCGCGCAGGTCGTTGCTCATCTCCAGGTGGATGAACCGGCCGTTGGCCGACGGGGCGTTCGCCGTGCAGGCGTTGTTCGAGCCGTTGGTGAACCGGCCCTGGACGCTCTGGGTGCCGCATTTGAAATCCTGGTGTCCGGCCAGGTTGCAGGAGTTGCCGTTGCGCGCCGGGAGGGCGGGGAAGACCGCGGCCTCCATCCCCTCCTGGATCTCGCGGTAGATGAGGTTCGGCAGGTAGGCGGGATCGATGTCGTCATCCTGGCTGCCATCGCTGACCGAGAGCTCGGGCTCGCCGGTCTCGTCGGCGAGGAAGCCGTGGATCTGGACTGTGACGGTGTCGGCGTGCTCGGCGCTCGCGAGCTCGTGGAAGGCCTGGAAGAAAGTTTCCACGGAGTGGGCCATGTCGGAGAGCTTGTGGGCGCCGCAGTCGGTGGAGCCGGTGCAGCCGCTCGGCGAGAGCAGGTTGGCGCAGCGGTCCACGCCCGAGATCAGGACGGCGCGGGCGCCGGTGGCGCGGAAGATCTCGCTCGCGAAAACGCCGGTGCGCTCGTCCTCGACCGCGTGCGGAGCCTCGACAACCAGGCGGCGCACGACGCTCGCCCGCGGGCGGATGAAGTAGAAGCCCCGGCTGCCGCCGTTGCCGGGCTCCGGGATCAGGCCGTAGTAGGTCTCGCCGTTGCCGGTGTCCCGGAAGGCGACCACGTCGTAGTCGACGGCGTTCGCCCGGGTTTCGGCAAGCGCCCAGTTTTCGGCGAGGAAAGCCTGCACCGCGAGAGCGAAGTCCGCCCGGGCCGTGGTGTTGCCCAATTCCGCGAAGCCGTTCGAGCCTTCTGGCGGGTTGCCGTCGACCGCGATCTGGGTCCACTGGACGAAGTCCTGCTCGATCCGCGACATCTGGCCCGCGGCGGGCAGGGAGACGAGGGACAGGGCGAGAAGCGCGCCCTTGAAAATCTTTTTCGAAAACATGGCGTCAATCCTCCTGGCGCTGGCTTCGCGCCGCGCCGATCGTTCGGTTTACAGGGAGGGATACGCCAGGGGATCGGAAATCCCGCCAAAGAAAAACAAAGAAATTTCGAGCGCAAAAAGGTGAGGGAAAAGGGCTCTGCGGACCGTTCTTCCCCGGTTGGGCCGGGGTGGTACCATCAGGCCGTTGAACGGATTGCTCGCGCTCGCCCTGCTCCTCCTCGCGGCGCCCGCCGCTCCCGCTCCGGAGCCGGTGTTCGTGGACCGCGCCGCCGCCTGGGGGCTCGACTTCCGCTATACGAACGGGAGGACGGGAGAGCTCTACTTCCCCGAGATCATGGGCGGCGGCGCCGCGCTCTTCGACTACGACGGCGACGGCGATCTGGACGCCTTCCTCGTCCAGGGCCATCCCCTGGGCAAGCCCCCGGCCGGAAAGGGCGGGCGCCTGTTCCGCAGCGACCTGATCGCGGGAGGGAAGCGCTCCCCCGAGCCCCGCTTCGTGGACGTGACCGAGGCCGCCGGAATCCGCGCCACGGGCTACGGCATGGGCGCCGCGGTGGGGGACTTCGACAATGACGGCCGGCCCGACCTCTATCTCACCAATTTCGGGTCCAATCAGCTCTGGAAGAACAACGGCGATGGGACGTTTTCGGACGTCACCCGCGCCGCCTCGGCCGACGATCCGCGGTGGAGCGTGAGCGCCTCCTTCGCCGATTTCGACCGCGACGGCTGGCTCGACCTCTTCGTGGTGAATTACGTGGAGTACGCGGTCGAGCGGAACCTCCGCTGCTTCGCCGCGAGCAGCCGGCCGGACTATTGCGGGCCGTCGAGCTTCCCGCCGGCCCTTTCGAAGCTCCTTCGGAACAAGGGGGACGGCACGTTCGAGGACGTGTCGCTCCGCTCCCGGATCGGCCTCAAGGCCGGGCCGGGGCTCAGCGTGGTCGCCAGCGACCTCGACGGCGACGGCTGGCAGGACTTCTTCGTGGCCAACGACGGCGCGCCCAACTTCCTCTGGCTGAACCGGAAAGACGGCACGTTCCAGGAGGACGCTCTCCTCGCGGGAGCCGCCGTGAACGCCGCGGGGCTGCCCGAGGCGGGCATGGGCGTGACCGCCGGGGACATAGACGGCGACGGGGACGACGACCTCTTCCTCACGCACCTGACCGGCGAGACGAACACCCTCTACGTAAACCAGGGAAGCGGCCTGTTCGAGGACCGCTCCGCCGCCTCCGGCCTCGCCGCGCCGAGCCTCCCCTTCACGGCCTTCGGAACGCTCTTTTTCGACTACGACAATGACGGCTGGCTCGACCTCGTGACCGCCAACGGCGCCGTGCGCATCCTGGAAGACAAGGCCCGGCAGGGGGACCCATTCCCCTTTGCCCAGCGCAGCCAGCTCTTCCGAAACCTGGGGACCGGCCGCTTCGCCGAGGTAGGGGAGGAGGCCGGAGAGGCTCTGCGCAAAGAGATGGTGGGCCGCGGCGCCGCCTTCGGAGACGTGGACAACGACGGCGACGTGGACGTGCTCGTGGTGAACGGCGACGGCCCCGCGCGGCTCCTCGTCAACCAGGCCGGCAGCCGGAAGCCCTGGATCGGCCTGCGCCTGATGAGCGCGAAGCGAGATCTCCTCGGAGCCCGGGTGACCGTCTTCCGCAAGGGGGCCCCCGCCCTCGTCCGCCGCGCCGCGACCGACGGCTCCTACGCCTCCGCGAACGATCCCCGGCTGACGATCGGCCTGGGCGAAGCCTCGCAGGTGGAACGCCTGAGCATTGCCTGGCCCGATGGCCGAATTGAAACCTTTTCTCCGCCGCCTCTCAATACCTACACGACTCTCCTCCAAGGAACCGGAACCCCGGCTGTCAAACCATGAATCGCCTCGTCCTTGCCGTCCTTTTCGTCCTGTCTCTGCCCGCCGTCGCCCAGGAGCTCGTCCCGGTCCGCTATCCTGATCTCGCTCCCCTGGAAAAAGCCGTGGCCGAGCAGATCGGGGGGCTCGAAAGCGATCTGCGCTCCCTTCTGGCCGAGCCCAAGCCGGACCTGGGGCTGCTCGCCTCGATCTACTCCGAGCTCGGGCAGGTCTACCACGTCTACGACCTCGCGGCCCCGGCGGAGGATTGCTACCGGAACGCCGAGCGGTTGATTCCGGGGGATTTCCGCTGGCCCCACCTGCTGGCCGCCCTCCTGCAGAAAGAGGGGAAGCTCGACGAGGCCCTGGCGGCGTGGGACCGCGCTCTCGAAATGGAGCCGGACGACGTGCCGGCCCTCATCCACCGGGGGGAGATCCTGATCCTCCAGGGGAAGCCTGACGAGGCGGTCCCATTCCTCAAAAAGGCCCTGGAGCTCGATCCGAAATCCACCGCGGCCAAGGCCCAGCTCGGGCAGGCGGCGCTCGCGCGGCGGGATTTCCCCGAGGCCGTGAAACACCTCGAAGCGGCGCTGGCCGAGAGTCCCGAGGCGAACCGGCTCCACCATCCCCTCGCCATGGCCTACCGCGGCCTGGACGACCGCGCCAAGGCTGAAGAGCACCTCGCCAAGGCCGGCGCCGTGGGCGTGCGTCCAACCGATCCGCTCGTGGACGGGCTCCAGGAGCGGCGCACGGGCGAGCGAGTCCACCTGATCCGCGGCCGGGTCGCCTACCGCGCCGGCCGTCCGGCCGAGGCTCTCGCCGAGTTCAAAAAGGCGGTGGAAGCGAAGCCCGAGAGCGTGGAGGGGCGGATCAACCTGGGCTCGGCCCTCGTCCTGACCGGAGACAAGGACGGCGCCATCGCGCAATACCGGGAGGCCCTGCGCCTCGACGCCGAAAGCGCCACGGCCCACTTCAACCTGGCTCTTCTTCTGGCGGACCAAGGGGAGCTCCAGGAGGCCACGAGCCACATGGCGGCCGTGGTAGCCAAACGGCCCGAGGATGCCGAGGCGCGCGTGACCCTCGCCCGCTTCCTGCGCGACGGCGGCCGCGCGGAAGAGGCCCTGGCCGAGTACGCCAAGGCCGTGGAACTCGCGCCGGGAGACGAGACCGCCCGCCTCGGGCAGGCCGAGACCCTCGTGCGCCTAGGGAAATACAAGGAGGCCCGGAAGTCGCTCGAGGAGTCGCTCGCCCTCCTCCCCGCGAGCGGCCGGCTGAGCCACGGCCTCGCCCGCCTTTTGGCGGCCTGCCCCGACCCCTCCGTGCGCGACGGCGCGCGAGCCTTGGACCTCGCCAAGACCGTGTGGAGCGCGCTCCCCGCCTCCGGCCACGCCGAAACCGTGGCCCTGGCGCTCGCCGAGCTGGGCCGCTGCGAAGAAGCGGCCGAGTGGCAGCGCGAAGCGATCGCGGCGGCGAGAAAGGAAGGGGTCGACCCGGGGGGCCTTGCGCAGGCGCTGGTGAGGTATGAGAAGGGGGCGCCCTGCCGGCCGAAGTGAGCGGAGAGAGCCCCAAAGGACAAGAAGGACACCAGGGACACCAACGACACCAAGGACGGGTGGTGCCTGTTTGGTCGTCCTTGGTGTCCTTACAGTCCTTTTTGCTCTGGCCTCTTCCGATAAACTCTCCCTCGAACGCCAGGCTCGAAGGAGAACCGCGACTTGGGCATTCTCGACCGCGTCTACAAGGATTCGCTGTCGCTGCTGACCGATCTCTACCAGATCACCATGGCCTATGCCCATTGGAAGACGGGCAGCGCCGGGAAAGAGGCCGTCTTCCACCTCTTCTTCCGGAAAAACCCGTTCGGAAGCGGCTTTGCCATCGCCTGCGGCCTGGAGCTCGCGATCGAGTACATCCAGAACCTGCGCTTCCCGGAGGAGGACCTCCAGTACCTGGCCACTCTCCGCGGCAACGACGGCGCTCCGCTGTTCGAGGCGGGGTTTCTCGATTACCTGCGGGACCTCTCGTTCTGCTGCGACGTCGATGCCATCCCGGAAGGGACTGTGGTCTTCCCGAACGAGCCTCTGCTGCGGGCGCGGGGACCGATCGTGGCCTGCCAGCTTCTCGAAACCCCGCTCTTGAACATGATGAACTTCCAGACGCTCGTGGCCACCAAGGCGGCGCGCATCAAGCTCGCGGCGGGGGAGGATCACGTGAGCGAGTTCGGCCTGCGCCGGGCCCAG
>DATEIO010000926.1:0-5174 GCA_035278895.1 Thermoanaerobaculia bacterium
GCGAAGCGGGTGTCGAAGGTGGAGCGGCTCAACCGGCGGGCGGGGCCGAAGGTCTGGCCGCCGTTTTTCGAGAAGACGATGAAGGTGTCAGCGAGATACCGGCGGCTCCGGTCGTTGCGGAGCGAGTAGAAGGAGACGCCCACCTCGCCCTTGCCGTTGACGGCCACGGCCGGGGTGAAGCTCGGCGCATTCTTGGGACCGGTGGAGATGAGCTTCGGCGTGCTCCAGGTGCGGCCGCCGTCCGTGGAGCGGGAGAAGAGGACCTGGATGGTGCCCGTCGTGTAGCGGTCGTCCTGCCAGGTGACGTAGAGATTGCCGTTCCGGGGATCGACGGCGGCCGAAGGGACTCCGATGCCGGTGCGCAGGTCCGGCACCTCGGACAGGCCGAGGGTCGCCAGGTCCAGGGTTTCGCTCCAGGTGACGCCGCCGTCTTCGGAGCGGGCGTAGACGACCTTGAAGTCCTCGTAGCGATTGAGTCCGAGCCGCGTGGCGTGCTGCCAGACCGCGTGGACGACGCCTCCCGGCCCGATCAGCGGGGTGATGCCGACGTTGACGCCATCCCCGCGGACCGTGGCCGGCGGCGTGAACGACTGGCCTTCGTCGTCTGAGCGGGAGACGCGCAGGTTCCAGTTGCCGTTGAGCAGCGTGAACCATCCCACGTAGACGCGGCCTTTATAAGGGCTGTCGTTCCGCGTGTCGACGACCACGGCCTCCTTGTCGTTGAATTCGTTGTTGCCGCGGTAGACGATGACGGGATCGCCCCAGGTTTCGCCGCCGTCGCTGGAGGAGGAGAGGGTGATGGCGGAGAAGGGAGGCGCGTCTTCCAGCAAGCCGCCGCTGAGGATCAGCGACGAGTAGTAGACCCGGCCGTTGGGGCCGAAGGCGATCCAGGGATCGCTGGTCCGCGGGAAGGTGGACGAGGTCAGCCCGGGGAGGAGGCCCCGCCGCCACTGTTTTCCTCCGTTCGTGGAGACGGCGAAGCCCAGGGCGCGGGCGGCGCCGTCGTAGAACCGGCCTTCCTGGTAGCCCGCGACGAGGTGGCCTTCCCGCGCCGGGTTCATGGCGACGAAAGGCTCGGTCTGCGTTTCGGGCTGGTAACCCGTCTCGTCCGGAGTCACCAGGAAGTCGGAGCTCACCTGGATGTCCTGAGGGCCCTTGCGGGCGTCTTCCGGCAGCGCGGGCCAGGTCGCCGCCCGCCGGATCAGCTCTTCGATGTCCCGGAGATCGCCCTTTTCCCGCTCTCCCTCGAACCCCTGGTTCCTGGGGCGCGGAAGCTCGGCCGCACCGGTCAGGAGGAGAGCGGAAGCGCTCAGGGCCAGCGCGCAGAGATGCCGTCCTTGGATCATGATCGATCTCCTAGGGCTTCATCGCCCGGGTGTAGACGTCCGGTTGGCGGTCCTGCGGGTCTAGTTGAGACGTCCGGTTGGTCCCCACCCAGACCGAGTGGAACGTCTGCCGGCCGGCGGCGAGGCCCTGATAGTCGCCCAGGAAAAAGCCGCTGAAAGTCACTGCGGCGAAACGGGTGTCGAAGGTGGCGCGGCTCACCCGGCGCGCGGGTCCGAAGGTCTGGCCGCCGTTTTTCGAGAAGACGATGAACGTGTCGGCGAGATACCGGCGGCTCCTGTCGTTTCTCAGGGAGTAGAAGGAGACGCCCACCTCGCCTCTGCCGTTGACAGCCACGGCGGAGGTGAAGCTCGGCGCCTTCTTGGGGCCGGTGGAGACGAGCTTCGGAGCGCTCCAGGTCCGGCCTCCGTCGAGCGAGCGGGAGAGCACCACCTGGCTGACTCCCGGAGAGAAGCGGTCGTCCTCCCAGGTGACGTAGAGGTTGCCGTTTCTGGGATCGATGGCGGCTGCCGCGAGGCCGCTGCCGGTGCGCAGGTCCGGCACGTCGACGTTGCTGGGGACGGCGACGTCGACGGTTTCACTCCAGGTGGCGCCACCATCCTCGGACCGGGCGCTCACCAGCCGGAGATCGGTGTAGCGGTTGGGCCCGAGCTGCGTGGCATGCAGCCAGAACGCGTGGACGACGCCTCCCGGGCCGACGAGCGGGATGATGCCGAAGTTCAGGCCGTCGCCGCGGACCGTGGAGGGCGGCGAAAAGGTCTGGCCGTCGTCCGAGGAGGACGACACGCGCAGGTTGTAGCTGTCGTTCAAGACCGTCATCCAGGCGACGTAGACGCGGCCCCGGTAGGGGCTGTCGTCCCGCGTGTCGACGATGACCACCTCTTTGTCGTGGAAACCGTTGGGGTCCTGGATGACGGTCACGGGATCGCCCCAGGTCTCGCCGCCGTCGCTCGAGGCGGAGACCACGACGGCCGAGTCCGGCTCGGTGTTACCCAGGACGCCGCCGCCGGCGAGCAGAGACGCGTAGTAGACCCGTCCGCCGGGCCCGAACGCGACCCAGGGATCGCTGGCCCGCGGGTAGGCCGGCGAGGTCAGGTTGGGGATCAGCCCCCGCCGCCACTGGCGTCCGCCGTCCGTGGACACGGCAAAGCCCAGAGCGCGAGCGGCGCCGTCGTAGAACCGCCCTTCCTGATAACCGGCCACGAGATGGCCGTCCCGCTCGGGGTTGGCGGCCACGTGGGGCTCCGCCTGGGTTTCCGGCTGATAGCCGGTCTCGTCAGGAGTCACCAGGAAATCGGCGTTCACCAGGATGTCCTGGGGGCCTTTGCGGGCCTCTTCCGGAAGCGCGGGCCAGGTCGCCGCTCTCTCGAGCAGGGCCTCGATGTCCCGGAGATCGCCCTTCTCCCGCTCGCCCTCGAACTCCTGGCTCCGGCGGACGGGAAGCTCGGCCGCACCGGAGAGGAGGAGGGAGGACGCGCTCAGGAGCAGCAGAGACAGAAGACGTACGGATCTCATCAGAACCTCCCGATCCGCCCTCATCAAATGAAAATATAGACTACAAATACACTCCGGACTTCAGAGAAGTATAACTCAGGACGAGCCCTGAAGACTACGGGCAATCGAAGGCCGCGGTGTCGGTGAGGGCGGGGGCGGTGCGGCCGGCGGGGTTCTCGTAGCGCGCCGCTTGGCCAGTCAGCGTGTCGGTCACGGTGAGGACGTAGTCCACATTCGTGGTGGCCGCGGAGAAGACCCAGTAACGGCCGTTGACCGCGCAGCCGTCCAGCACCTTGACGAGGAGCTCCCAGTTGGCCGGGCCGAAGAACCAGAAGAGGGCGGAGTCGTCCCCGGCGGGCGGGGCCGCGTGTCCGGGGCCGGTGTTGCCGTCGAAGTCCTTCCAGGCCACCTCGACGCGGAAACGGCCCCCGTGAAGGAAGAGCACGGTCGCGTCCGGAGGCGTGTGGCAGACGGCGCTGCCCCGGTCCGTGTAGGAGTTGCCTGGAATCGGGAGGAAGTCCCAATCCCAGCCTCCCGGCCGCAGCGCCATGCTGAGGACGCCGAACGCCTGGGCGTTGCGCGCCACGCTGTGGTTCCGGATCGTCTCGAACGGCCGGAGGTTGATCCCCCCGGTGCCCACCACGAACTGGGTGATGCCGCGCTCCGGGTCGGCCTGGCCGGCCGGGTTCTGTGGCGCGAAGCGCTCGTAGTTGTGATCGTGCCCCACGAGGACTACGTCCGCGCCGGCCTGGTGGAGGATGCGCCAGAACGTGTCGTAGGTGGGATCGTCGCCGTGCAGGCCCGAGGAGAAGCGCGGGTGGTGCCAGTAGGCGAGGGTGCAGGCCCGTGGATGAGCCGCGAGATCCTGGGCGAGCCACGTCGCCTGGGGAGAGCCCGGGCCGCAGCCGCCCACGGCTCCGCAGTTCGAGTCGAGCGCCACGATGTGCCAGGTCCCAAGGTCGTAGCTGTAGTAGCTCCGGCCTTGTGGGGCCGCCGTCACCCCGAAGTAGGAAAAATAGCCGACGGCGCCCGGGCTGGCGTACTCGTGGTTGCCCGGAGCCGGGCGCAGGAGCTTGCCCAGTCGTCCCCAGGTGGGATGGAAGGATTTGTAGTACTTCTCCAGGGTGCCGTCGTAGTACTGGTTGTCTCCCAGGAGGAGCACCGCGTCGAAACCGCCGCCGAGGATCAGGTCGGACGTGGCCCTCATCCGGCAGGCAGTGGGTGTTCCGAACCCTCCGGCCCAGTTCGGATCGTTGGTCGGGTCACACGCGATGTCCCCCGCCGCAGCGATCACCGGATCGGCAGCTTGAGCCGGGATAGAGCCCAGGAGGACCGCCCCGAGCAGGGCGGCGGCGGCGGTCGTTTGGAGGTTCACTGCATATAACTATACGCCTAAGGGTACTTCGGATACGCCGGTTTCTTCGGTTCCCACCTCTTCGCCTTCGGGATCTCGGCGAGCGCCGCTTTCACGGCGGCTTCGAGCTGCGGGTCGCGGCCGGCGCGCCAGGATTCGGGGTCTAAGTCGATGTCGAGGTTCGGGTGGACGCCGTCGTTTTCGATCCCCCAAGTGCCGTCGGGGGAGTAGGCGGCGCGGTTGGGGATGGTGAGGCCGCCACCGTCGATCAGGTCGGGGGTGAAGAGGGCTCCTCCGATGCCGCCGCCTCCAGTGCGGGTGCCCACGATGGGGCCGATGCCCGCGAGCTTCCACATGAGGGCGAAGGTCTCGGCGGCCGAGCCGTTCTGGCGGTTGGTGATCAGCACCTTGGCGCCCACGGGAGCGTTCGTGGGCATGGGGAGGTCGTCCCCCTCCCTCCAGGCGTAGGCATAGAGCGGACGGCGCCGGAGCAGATCGATCACCGAGTCGAACACGACTCCGCCCGGGCTGAAGCGCTGATCGATCACCATTCCTTCCGCGCCGAGGTTGCCCAGGATTCCGCGCAGCATCTCGTCGTATCCCGGGCCTCCATGGGTCGGGAGGTAGACGTAGGCGATCCGGCCGCCGGAGAGTTCTTCGACTTTTTTGCGGTTGCGCTCCGCCCAGTCGAAGCGGCGGAGGGTGTTCTCGCCGGCAATCGGCACGATGGTCGCCGTCCGTGCCTCGCGGCCCTCGGGGTCCGCGGCGACCTTGATCTCGACCGGCTTCATGGCCTTGCCCACGAAGTAGCTGTAGACGTCCCGGTCCGCCCGGATCTCCGCGCCGTCCACGGAAAGGAGGTAATCCCCTTCGCGCACGTCCACCCCGGGCTGGTCCAACGGCGCCCGGAGGATGGGGACGCCCGCGTTCGGATGGGCCGAGCGGTAGATCCGGGTGATGCGGTACCGGCCCCGGTCGATCT
>DATEIO010000927.1:0-3489 GCA_035278895.1 Thermoanaerobaculia bacterium
TTCGCCGTCCACGCCCGGCAGCGGCGTGCCGGCGTGGCCGGAGAGGTAGCGCACCAGATCCTGGTACTGGAGCTTCTTGGGGTTCAGGCGCTGGGCCGTGCGGAAGCACTCCAGGGCCTTCCTCGTCCAGTGGCGGTCGAGGTAGGCCATACCGAGGAGGTGGTGGGCCTCTTCGAAGGCCGGATCGTGGCGGACCGCCTCCTGGAGGTACTCGACCGCCGAGGAGAGCCGGCCCATCTCGTAGTAGCAGCTCCCCAGGAGGTAGAGCGCCTGGGGCACGGGATCGACCTTGACCGCCCGCTCGAGGAACAGGACGGCTTTGGCGAGGTTCCCCTGCCCGGCGTAGACCGCACCCAGGCTGAAGTGCGGCAGGAAGCTCTCGGGATAGATGGCGACCGCGCGCTTCAGGTACTCCTCGGCGCGGACGTGGTCTCCCCGCTCGTAGTGGATGACGCCGCTGTAGACCAGCCCCTCGTAGTGGTCGGGCTTGACCTCCAGCACGCGGGCGAAGTAGGTCAGGGCGGCCTCGGTGTTCGCCTCGTTGAAGTGGGTCTCGCCCAGGAAGTAGGCGAGCTCGTAGTTGTCCCGGTCGAGCTTGTAGGCAGCTTCCAGAGCGGCCACGGCCCGCTCGATGTCGAAGGCGAAGAGGGCGTATTCGGCGTCTTCCAGGTGCTGGAGGAAGAGCTTGCGCTTTTCGCCGTGGTGGAGGGCCGCGATCCGCTCCTTGATGGCGAGGAAGCGCTCCCGCTTTTCGAGGGCCAGGAGCTGGTAGTCCATCTTGGACTCCCACAGCTCGCTCCACTCCTCCCAGCCGATGAACCTCTTCTGCTCCAGGAGCTCCCGGAGGGCGGAAAGGCCCGTCTGGTTGATGAGGATGTTCTTTTCCTGCTTGTGGAGGGCGGAGAGGAGTTGGCGGACCGTCTCGGCCGTCCGCTTCACCGCCTCTTCGAGGATCGAGATCCGCTCCAGGAGGTGCTCGTCGAACGAGAAGCTCTCCTCGGGACCTTCCTCGTAGCTCTCTTCTTCGTCGCGCAGGGCGCCCGAGAGCACCAGAAGCTTCTGGTGGCACCGGACACAGAACTCGTGGTCGTCCCGGTTGGGAGCGCCACAGACTTGGCAGTACATTCCTATCTTCTTTTCGTCCTCGCGGCGGATCAGCCGCCGTATTCGTAAAAACCGCGTCCCGACTTGCGGCCGATGAAACCTGCGTCGACCATCTTGACCAGCAGCGGGCACGGGCGATATTTGGGATCCCCGAATCCGTCGTGAAGCACCCTGAGGATGTCCAAGCAGACGTCCAGGCCGATCAGGTCGGCCAGGGCGAGCGGTCCCATCGGGTGATTCATCCCCAGCTTCATAACCTCGTCGATCGCCTCGGGCTTCCCGACCCCCTCGTAGAGGCAGTAGATCGCCTCGTTGATCATCGGCATCAACACCCGGTTGGAGACGAAGCCGGGAGCGTCGTGGACCTCGACCGGGGTCTTGCCCATCCGGCGCGAGGCGGCCTCGACGGCGTCGTAGGTTTCCTGGCTGGTGGCGAGGCCCCGGATGACCTCGATGAGCTGCATGACCGGCACGGGGTTCATGAAGTGCATGCCGATCACCTGGGCCGGCCGCTGGGTGGCCCGGGCGAGCTTGGTGATCGAGATGGAGCTCGTGTTCGAGGCGAGGATCGCGTGCGGCGGGCAGATCCGGTCGAGGTCCGACAGCACGCCCTGCTTGACTTCGAGCCTCTCGACCACGGCCTCGATGGCCAGGTCGGCCGCGGAGAGAGCGTCCAGGCTCCCGTCGGTCTTCAGGCGCCCGAGCGCCGCGTCGCGGTCCTCGGCGGAGAGCTTGCCCTTGGCGACGAGCCGCTCGCATCCCTTGCCGATGCTCGCCCGGCCGCGCTCCAGGGCCGCGGGGACCACGTCGACCAGCAGAACCTCATATCCGCTCTGAGCGGCGACCTGGGCGATGCCGTGCCCCATGGTCCCCGCTCCCACCACACCGATAACTCGAATCGAATCCATTCTGGTAGACCCCTCCCCGGCGCCGGAGATCCGGCGGAGCCCTGAGCCTAAGAGATCGGGTGCGGCGGGTCAAGGCACCGGGGCCGGCGCGGGTCCTCCGGGCGCCAGACCCGCAGCCAGGCTCGGCGGCGAGTCGGCAAGATAGCGGGCGAGATCGCGCCGGGCCAGGGGGAGGAGCTCGTGGCTCTTGCGCTCATAGCACTGCACACGGTAGGCGAGGAGCCTCCCTTCCCAGGGGACGTTCGGCTCGAGCGGCGCCAGGCCCTCCGCGCAGAGGCGCTCGTCGTCCAGGGCGCGGGCGATCTCCATGCGGTTGAGCATGCGCACCTGCTCCAGGAGGTAGACGGCGAACGGCTGGGAAAACGCTTCGTAGAAGGCGGCGGCGAGCTTCCGGTCCTGGCGGCTCAAGCGGACCGCGAAAGGCAGGGTCCGGCGGACGAGCGGCAGATACGGCCAGGGGTCGGTCCGGTACGCCGCGAGGGCCGCGAGGAGATGGCGGGCTCCTTCGTCGCGACGGCCGGCCGCCGCGTGCCAGCGGGCGAGGAGGAAGTCGGCCTCGGTGGGCTCGACTGCGCGCACCCAGGTTGCAGCCTCGGGCAACCGAGGGTCCCCGGCCGCGGCCAGGCACTCGGTCACGAGGAGAAGGTCCAGGTGCGACTGGGGCTCGCCGGGCTGGGAGAGCCAGAGCGGACAGGCCTCGTTCAAGGACTCGCGCAGGTAGGCCTGCCGCGCCTTTACCCGCTGCCGTCCCGCGGGGTCGCCCCCGGGCTCGGGGTCGGCCACGTTCTCATCCCAGAACGCGCCGCTCGCTACGCGGAGCTCCGCCACCCGCGACCAGTCCAGAGGCTCCCCCAGGGTCTGCGGCCGGTTCTCCCCGCGGGCGGAGGCCAGGGCCCGCAGCTCCGGGATCTTGAACAGGCCGAAGCGCCCGAGGTTCTTGGCGAAGCCGAACTCCAGGATGGGGTGGTCGTCGGTGTTGATCCTCCCGCCTTCGGCCTCGGCCACGGCCCGGGCGAAAGAAGGTCCGGCGATATAGCCGGTGTAGAAGCCCTCGACGCCGGAGACGCCCCACGTCCGGGGAAAGGCCGAGCGGTAGGGCTCGGTCGCCATGCGGGTGCGCACACGGTCCAGATCGTGGACCACGGGCTCGTGGGACGCCGTGAGCAGCAGGTCGCTTCTATGGATCTGCCAGCTCTCGACCGCCGGGAAGACCGAGGCGAGCGTGGCATAGGCCGTGCGCACCACCTGGGCGTCGAGCTCGTAGCCCTGGAGCCACTGGAGGAAGAGGCCGCCGGGGCGGAGCCTCTCCGTCGCGGCCTCGTAGAAGTCGCGGGTAAAGAGGCTCGCGATCCCGGCCCGGTAGGGGTTCGAGGGCTCGGAGAAGATGATGTCGTAGGTCTCCCCCGTGGTCAGCAGGAGCTCGCGGCCGTCGCCGATTACGAGATGGACCTTGGGGTTGTCCAGCACGTCGTGGTTG
>DATEIO010000928.1:0-5456 GCA_035278895.1 Thermoanaerobaculia bacterium
AAGGCCGCGGTTTCGGCCGAGGCCAGAGTCGCGAGCTCCAGGGCCGCGAAGTCCGCCAGCGTCGCCGCGAGCGGCGGCTCCTGCCGGGGCCTCCCCGCGAGGTGGGCGAGATAGCGCTCGAGGAGCTCGGTCAGGAGCGACGCCACGCTCCAGCCGTCCAGGAGCGGCTCGCTCAAGGTGAGCTGGAAGGTCTCGGGGCTCCTCCGGTGCACGGTCAGGCGCACCGGCGGGCGGCGGGACCAGTCGAAGCGGCGCCGGAGCTCGGCCGCGGTCCAGGCCGCGATCTCGCGTTCCCGGGCCGTCTCGGAGAGGCCACGGAGGTCGGCCACGGCCAGGGGGATCTCCGCCGTCTCGTGCACGAGCTGGAGCGGCCGGCTGAACGAGGCGAGGTCGAAGGAGCTCCGCAGGACCGGGTGGCGCGCGGCCATTTCGGCGGCGGCGGCGCGGAGCGCGGCCTCGTCGAACGCCACCCGGAGGTGGAGGCTCGTCAGGTAGATCTCGTAGTCGGCGCTCGCCTCGCTCTGGTAGACCATGCCCGCGAGGACCGTGGTCATCGGGAACGCGTCGTCGAGCCCCGCGGGCAGCCGCTTGCGGTCCTCCGCGGAGAGGAGCGAGAAGGGCGCCGTGCCCCGGGCCTCCCCTACGTCCGCGGTCCCGGCCGCGGGAGCGAGCTCGGCGATCGTCTGGAAGCGGAACAGATCCTGGAAGTCGAGGCGCAGGCCCCGCTCCTCGGCCCGCGCCACGACCTTGATGCTGCGGATCGAGTCCCCCCCGAGGGAGAAGTAGTTGTCGTGGATCCCCACCCGCTCGACCCCCAGCACCTCCTCCCACACCGCCGCGAGCTCGCGCTCGACCGGCGTGCGCGGCGCGGCGTACCCCTCCCCGGAATCCGGGCGGACCGGCTCCGGGGCCGGGAGGGCGCGGCGGTCGAGCTTGCCGTTGGACGTCAGCGGCAGGCTCTCCAGGCGCACGAAGAGGGCGGGCACCATGTATTCGGGGAGCCGCCCGAAGAGCCAGGCGCGCAGATCGGAGAGGGCGAGCGGGCTCTCCGGGGAGGCGACCACCCAGGCGGCGAGCCGTTGACCGGCCCCCTCGGGATCGTCGACCGCGAGGACCACGGCCTCGCGGACCTCCGGGTGCTCCTTCAAGGCCGCCTCGATCTCGCCGGGCTCGATGCGGAAGCCGCGGATCTTCACCTGCTGGTCGGCGCGCCCGAGGTATTCGAGGTCGCCGTCCGCGCGGTAGCGGGCGAGGTCGCCCGAGCGGTAGAGGCGCGCTCCCGGCGCCGCCGAAAACGGGTCGGGCACGAACCGCAGGGCCGTCAGGTCCGGCCGCCCGTGGTAGCCGCGGGCGAGGCCGGCCCCGCCCACGTGGAGCTCCCCGGCAACCCCGGCCGGAACCGGCCGGAGCCAGCGGTCGAGCACGAAGAGGGAGAGATCCGGGATCGGCCGGCCGATGACGCTGCCGGAGGTCCCGTCCAGGTCCGCCGCCGCAAGCGGCCGGTACGTCACGTGCACCGTGGTCTCGGTGATGCCGTACATGTTGACCAGCAGCGGCCGGCGGTCGCCGTGGCGCGCGAACCAGGGGCGCAGCCCCTGGAGCTCCAGCGCCTCGCCACCGAAGATCACCAGGCGCAGCGCGAGCTCCCCCCGGCCGTCCCCGGCCGCCCGGCCGTCTCCGGCCGCCTGGTCAGCCCACAGGAGCGGCTGGAACGCGGAGGGGGTCTGGTTGAGCACCGTCACCCCGGTCTCTTCCAAGAGCCGCAGGAAATCGCGCGGGGAGCGGCTCGTCTCGTAGGGGACCACCACGAGCTTCCCGCCGTGGAGCAGCGGCCCCCACAGCTCCCACACGGAGAAGTCGAAGGTGAAGGAGTGGAAGAGCGTCCAGACGTCTTCGGCGCCGAAGCGGAACCGCTCCCGGGTGGCGTCGAACAGGCGGACCACGTTGCCGTGGGTCACCACGACCCCCTTGGGCCGGCCGGTCGAGCCCGAGGTGTAGATCAGGTAGGCCGCGTTGCCGGGCCCGGCGCCGCTCGCGGGAGCGGCGGGGCCCTCCCGGCCGATCTCCGCGGCGTCGCGGTCGAGGCAGACCACCCGGGCCGCCGAGGCCGGCAGCGCCGGCAGCAGGCGCTCTTCGGTGACGAGGACCGAGACGCTCGCATCGTCCATCAGGAAGGCCAGGCGGTCGGCCGGCTGGGCGGGATCGAGAGGGACGTAGGCCCCGCCCGCCTTGAGGATGCCCAGGACCCCGACCACCAGCTCCGCCGACCGCTCCAGGCAGAGGCCAACCCGCGACTCGGGGCCGATCCCCGCCCGGCGGAGCCACCCCGCGAGCTGGTTCGCCCGCCGCTCGAGCTCGCCGTAGGTCAGGCAGCGGTCGCCCTGGACCACGGCCACCGCGCCGGGCGTCTCCGCGGCGCGCGCCGCGAACCGCTCGTGGAGGCACTCGGGGGCCGGGAAGGCCTCGCCCGTCCCGCTCCAGGCGCGGAGCTGCTCCTCTTCGGCCGCGGTCAGCAGGGGGAGCTCGGAGACCCGGCGCCACTCCCCGGAGCGGCCGTCCGCCACCGCGCTCCGGAGCAGGGTCTCGAAATTCCCCAGCAGGCGATCGGCGGTCGCGGCGTCCCAGAGGTCGGGGTTGTAGAGGAGCGAGAGCGCGAGCCCGTCCGGGAGCTCGGCCGCGGTGAGCGTCAGGTCGAACTGGGAGGCGCGGACCTCGAGCGGCCGCGACTCGAGCGCCAGGCCCCCGGCCTCGAAGCGCGCGCCCGGGTGGCCCAGGGCGAAGGCGCCCAGGGCCCGCTCCTCCTCCTCGGCCGCGCCCTGGAGCACCAGGGCGGCCTGGAACAGGGGGGAGCGGCTGGCGTTCCTCTGCGGCAGGAGGCGCTCGGCCAGGAGCGAGAAGGGGAAATCCTGGTGCGCGAGGGCTCCGCGGACCTCGGCACCGGCCGCGGCCAGGAGCGCCGCGAAATCCGGATCGCCGGAGAGGTCGCCCCGGAGCACCACCAGGTTCACGAAGTAGCCCACGACGTCCGCGAGCTCCGGCCGGCTCCGCCCCGCGGCGGGCGAGCCCACCAGCAGGCCGGTCTGGCCGCTCCACCGGTGGAGCAGGGCCTGGAACGCGGCGAGGAGCGTCATGAACAGGGTCGCACCGCGCGGCGAGCCCAGGGCCCGGAGCGCCAGGGCAAGCTCCGCGTCGAGCGCCCGGAGGCGCCGCGCGCCGCGGTAGGTCTGCACCGGCGGCCGCGGCCGATCGAGCGGCAGGTCGAGCTCCGGCAGCTCGCCCGCGAGGCGCTCCCGCCAGTGCTCCCACAGTTGCTCTCCGCGGGGTCCGGCCAGGAGCTCCCGCTGCCAGCGCACGGCGTCGCTGTAGCGCACCCGCAGAGGAGGCAGGGCCGCGGGGGGGCCGCCTCTCTCCTCCCGGTAGAGGGCCCCGAGCTCGCGCAGCAGCACGGAGAGAGAGCGCAGGTCGGAGAAGGCGTGGTGCATCGCGAGGAGCAGGACCGGCCCGCCCGGCCCGCCCGCGTAGAGCCGGACCCGCCACGGGGGGCCGCTCTCCAGGTCGAACGGGCGCGCGGCCTCGCGGGCCAGGCGCTCGTCCAGGTCCTCTCCGCTCCAGCCGGAGGCGTCCTCTTCGGCCCAGTCCGGCGCCATCTGCCCGGCCACCCGCTGCACGGGCTCGCCGTCCGGAGCCGCCAGGGTGGTGCGCAAGGCCGGGTGGCGCTCGCCCAGGGCTTCGAGGGCCCGCCGCAGGGCGGCCGGCTCGAGATCGCCCGCGACCCGCGCCGCCGCCGCGATGTGCAGGGCCGCGCTGTCCGGCGCCAGGCGGGTCAGGAACCAGAAGGCCCGCTGCCCCGGGGAGGCCGGATGCTCGCCCGCGGCCGGTCCCTCGACCCGGAGCGGCGGCTCGTCCGCCGCCGGGAGATCGAGGCGCGCCGCGATCTCCTCGGCGAGCCCCGCGAGGCTCGGACCGTGGAGCAGGGAGGCGGCGTCGAGCGCCACTCCCAGCTCGGCCTCGATCCGGTGCTGCAGCTCGGCGGCCGCGAGCGAATCGAGGCCCAGCTCGACGAGCGGCCGGCCGGCGGGCGGCTCCTGCCGCAGCAGGCGGGCCGCCCGGTCCGTGAGCCAGGAAAGGACGAGCCCGCGCCGCTCCGCGAAACCGAGCCCGCGGAGCTCGCCGCCCAGCCAACCGGGCGGCTCGGCCGCGACCGCCGCCGTCCCTGAAAGGACCGAGGCGCCGATCACCGGGAGCTCGCCCGCCAGATAGCCGTCGCGGCACGCCCGGCGGCGGATCTTGCCGCTTGAGGTCTTGGGGACGCCCCCCGGCTTCAAGAGGATCACGGCGTGGACCTGGACCCCGTGCTCGGCGGCGACCGCCGCCCGGATCGCCGCGGCGAGCGTCTCGACCTCCGCGGCCGAGCGCCGGTCGACCTCCTGGGCCACGGCGATCCGCTCTTCGCCCTCGACCGCGAGCGCGAAGGCCGCGCCGCAGCCGGGGCGCAGGTCCGGGTGGCTCTGCTCGGCCGTCCGCTCGAGGTCGTGCGGGTAGAGGTTCCGGCCGCGCAGAATGATCAGATCCTTCAAGCGGCCGGTGACGAACAGCTCGCCGCGGTCCACGAAGCCGAGGTCTCCGGTGCGCAGGAACGGCTCCTGGCCGCCCGGGAGCCTCGCGCCGAAGGTCCTGGCCGTCTCTTCCGGCCTCCCCCAGTAGCCGCCGGCCACGCTCGAGCCGGAGACCCAGATCTCGCCGATCCGGCCGGCGGAGACGGGCTCACCCGACTCCGGATCGACGATCTCGACCCGCTGCTCCGCCGAGGGGGCTCCGCAGCCGACGAGCGGCCGGGCCCCGGTCTCGCCGGGCATCGCGGGCACGGCGGCGCCCCGCTCGAGCTCCGCCGCGGCGAAGCTCCGCACCACGGGCTCGGCAGCCACCGTGCCGCCGGTCACGAAGAGCGTGGCCTCGGCCAGGCCGTAGCAGGGGAAGAAGGCCTCCCGGCGGAAGCCGCAGGGCGCGAACGCCCGCGCGAACCGCTCCAGGGTCTCGGCCCGCACCGGCTCGGCGCCGTTGAAGGCCACGGTCCAGCTCGAGAGGTCGAGGCGCGCGCGCTCCTCCTCCCCCACCCGCTCGACGCACAGGTCGTAGGCGAAGTTGGGGCCGCCCGAGGTCGTCCCCCGGTAGCGGGAGAGGGCCTGGAGCCACCGCGCCGGCCGCTGCAGGAAGGCGAGCGGCGACATCAGGACGCAGGGAGCCCCCACGTAGAGCGGCTGGAGCACGTTTCCGATCAGCCCCATGTCGTGGTAGAGCGGCAGCCAGCCGACGACCACCGAGCGCTCCGACTGCGCGAACGCCCGCTCGATCAGCCGCTCGTTGTGGAGCAGGTTGCCGTGGGAGACCGCCACCCCCTTGGGCGTTCCGGTCGAGCCCGAGGTGTACTGGAGGAAGGCGAGGCCTCCGGGCTCGAT
>DATEIO010000929.1:0-12022 GCA_035278895.1 Thermoanaerobaculia bacterium
TCCGCATGTTCGAGCAGGCGCCGGTGACCACCCTGGCGCCCTACGCTGGCCGGGTCCTGGGCAACCCCGCCGGCATCGCCGCGGGCTTCGTAACGGACATCTCGCCCTACAACTACCTGCGCGCGATCGTCCTCACCGCTCACGCCATGCTGGCCCGGGCCCGGGTTCGAGGCCGTTTCCTGACCACTGACGGCACAGGGAAGCAGAAGAAGCGGGCCATGGCCGCGACGCAGTGGCTCGACGGCTGGGCGGCGGAGGCGAAGCTCCACGAGCTCGCGGGCGCTGCCCTGCTCGACGCGATGGTCTGCCGCTTCGGCGTCCTGCAACTCTACACCGAGGACGGCGAGGTCAAGCTGCAACGGGTTCTCCCGCACGAGATGAGTTACGACCAGGTCGGGGCGATGTACGGCACCCCGCGCGTCATCCACCGGAAGCGGGGCATCGCGAAGGGCGTCCTGATCGCCAAGTACCCGTCGAAGGAGGAGGCGATCAAGACGGCGGACGTGATCATCGGCCCCGACGGCACGAAGTCCGACCTCGTCCTGGTGCGTGAGTCCTACGCCCTCTCCTCGAGTAAGAAGGCCAAGGACGGCTGGCACGAGATCGCCCTGGACAACGGCACGGAGCTGGAAACCGAGACGTGGGAGAAGCCGTGGTTCCCGTTCATCTTCTTCACCTGGGACAAGGCCATGGTCGGCCTCGCCGGGACCAGCATCGCCGCCCAGTTGGAGACACTTCAGGCCGAGTTGAACGTGATGGTCAGCGTCAAGCGCCAGGCGAACAAGCTCATGGCCGTCCCCCGCGTGTGGTTCAAGCTGGGAGACCGCATCGAGCGGGAGCCGAAGCTCACCAACGGCATCGGGTCCGTCGTCCGCAGCGCGACGAAGCCCGAAGTCCTGCTCTGGAACCCATTGCCGCCCCAGTTCTACGCCGACTGGGACCGCACCGTGGAGGCGATGTTCCAGGTGGTCGGCATCGCCCGCAACATGTCGGAGGGCGTCAAGCCGCAGGGCACGGAATCGGGCATCGCCCAGCGCGAAGCGGCCGAAACCCAGAACCTACGCGTCCAAATCTACGCCCAGCGGTCGTGGGAACTGCCGCAGGTGGAGATTTTCCAGCGCGTCGTCGAGATGGCGGCTGACCTGACGAAGGGCGGCAAGTCCTACGTCGTCCCGGCCCAGGGCGAGCGGGGGTCGTTCGAGGAGATCGACTTCCAGGGCGTCGTTTCGGACCTGAAAACCTACAAGGTCACCTGCTTCCCCACGGGGTTCCTGCCCCTCACCCCGGCGGCCCGGCTGGACTTCATCCGCGCCATGCTCGACGCGAAGCTCTGGGACATCGACCGCGCTCGAGCGGCCTTCGCGGACCTCGACGTGGAGAGCGAGCAGACGCTGGAGAACGCGGTGTACCGCATGTTCGTCGGGGTGGCGGAGGACTGCCTCTTCGAGGGCAAGCCGCGCCGCCCGAACGAGCTGCACGTGGCCAACTACGACGTGGCGATCAAGGTGGCGACGGTCTACCTGGCCATGGCGGACCAGGACAAGCGCATCCCGCCGAAGAACGTCAGCCTCTACCGCCGGTATCTGAACGAGCTGACGATGCAGAAGGAGCGGGTGACGCCGGCGCCGCAGCCCGCCGCGCCCGTGGCGCCCGCTCCCGTCCCTGCTCCCGCCCCGATGCCCGTCGCGGCCTAGTCCTCTGGCGGAGTTATCAGGGTGAGATTGGGCGGGTAGAGCGCTGCTATCCGGCGCTGCTCGTCAGACATCGTTGCGTTGATGAAGTCCTGCAGCAGCTTGGCTCTCCGGAAGTCGACAAGGTCGCTCTTCTTGTTCGGCTTGATGCGGATCGGGCCTTCGACTGACCCTGGCTTCGCCATGCCTTCATCGTAGCACGGTGGCCGCGTAACCTGCCACGCACGGGCCATGGTGCATGGCCGAAGACACGACAGCGTCGACCCCGGTCGAGATCAGCCCGGACGTCTCCCCTCAGGACTTCGTGAAGCAGTGGGCCGCCAGTAACGGCACGCCCAGCCTTGACACCACGGAGACCACGGCGCCCGCCGAGCAGACCAGCACCGACCCGCCGAAGCCGGCCGAGACGGAGAAGCCCGCCGACGAGGACAAGACGCCTCCCGCCAAGCCGGCCCCCGCGGCGACCGCCGAAGAGGTCGACCCGCTGGCCGATCCGCCCGAGTCCACTGACATCGCCATCCAGCGCGCCCGGAAGCTCCGCGAGGACGCCGATCGGAAGCTGGCGCAGGCCCGCCGCGAGATCGAGGACGCCAACAAGGCGCTCGCTCACCAGCTCCGCACCAACCCGCGCGCCGCGCTGGCGAAGCTGGGCGTGGACCTCGGCGAGCTCATCGACGCCGATCTGGCTGTCGAGCCCGACAAGACCGAGGCGAAGGCGGCGCCGAATCCGGAGATCGAGGACCTGAAAAAGAGGCTGGCCAGCTTCGAGATGCAGGCCACTGAGGCAAAGGTGCAGGCCGCCATCGCGAAGATTCACTCCGACGTCAAGGCGGACGTTCGCTTCCCGCTGATCAACCGCCTCGGCGAGAAGGGCCTGGAGATGGTCACGGATCGCATCGTCTCCTACCACCAGGAGCACGGCTCGCGCATCACGGGCGAGCAGGCCGCGAAGCTGGTCGAACTCGACCTCCGCGAGCAGGTGAAGTTGCTGGGCATCCAGACGGATGCCACCAAGGTACCCGCGCCGGCCAAGCCGGCACCCGCGAAGGACAGCGCCCAACCGCAGAAAACGGGCTCCACCACCCTCACCAACACCGAGGTTCGCGACGCCGTCACGGAGGAATCCGAGACCGTCCCAGAAGACCCGCGCCAGCTGGTCAAGTTCTGGGCGACGCGCGTGAAGGACCTCTAAGGAGCCGCTGTCATGTCCGCGTCGATCAACGAAACCACGTTCCTCGCCTTCCTGAAGTCGTACTTCGCCAACAAGGTCGTCCAGAACTCGATCGCCTCGAAGAAGGCGCCGGTCTGGATGGACATGCCCAAGCACTCCGACGGAGGCGGGCGAAAGTGCGAGTTCACCCAGTCGCTGAAGGAGGTCTTCACCTTCTCCCCGACGTTCTCCACGGCCCAGACGCTGGCGAAGAACAACGCCACGAGCCCGGGCTTGGCCTTCGCGATGCCCTGGGTGCCGCTCAATGCGCCCATTCGCGTGTCGGCCGAGGCGGAGCACCTGTCGAAGACCGACAAGGTGGCCTACATGACGGCCCTCGCGGAGGCCGCGGCCACCGCACAGCGGTCGTTCCACCACGCCATGAGCATCCTGGCGACGGGGACCGGCTTCGGCGAGGTGAGCATCACGCCGATCACGTACACCTCGGGCGCTAGCTTCACCATCGGCAACGGCGCCGCGCTGAAGTTCCTGGAGGGTATGGCCCTGGTGGCCTCGGACTCCATCCACGGCGACACCCTGCGGTCGGCGACGGCAGCGAACGTGACGAACGTGGACCCGGACACCGGGATCATCACCACGGACGTGGCTGACCTGGCCGGCACGCTGTCCTGGGCGACCGGGGACTTCGTCTTCCTCGCGGGCGCCCGCCAGAACAGCGCGACCCCGTCGCGCATCTGCCCGGTTGGCCTGCGCTCGTGGATTCCCGAGGTCCGTCCGGTCACGGACGCCACGATCTCCACGCTGGAGGGCACCGCGCGCATCACGCGGTCCTACGGCCAGCACGTCGACGGCTCGAGCGTCGATGACCTGGAGGCCTGCCAGCGCCTGGTCACGAAGTGCGTGATCCAGGGCAACGCCACCGACCTGAAGCTCTACGTCTCCCACGGCCGCTACGACGCGATGGCCACCGCCCTGCGGTCGGATCAGCGCTTCGTGAACACGACCGACGGGAACGCGGGCTTCCTGAAGCTCAAGGTGAACGCCTCGGAGCTGGTGGTCCCCATCGTCGCCGACAAGACGATCGAGAACGACGTCGGCTACGCCCTCCAGAAGGGGAGCTACGACATCGTCGGCGCGGGCGGCGAGGTGCCGCACGTGGTCAGCGGTCCGGGCGGTGGATGGTTCACCGTCTCCGACGACAACAGCAAGGAGAGCCGGCTGTACGGCCTCGCGGCGACGCGCGTGATGGACCCGGCGGCCTGCGGCGTCGTGGCCTTCGCGGACCTCACCTAACCGAGCTCGGGGGCGGGCTTCGCGGCCCGCTCCCGGCTCCCACAAAGGGAAACCACCATGGCACGCCGTAGATTCTGGAACGTCGGAACTCTCAACCCCAAGGTGAAGATCATCGGGGGAACGGTCACCATCGGAGCGTCTGGCGCCATCTCGGCGCAGACCGGCTCAAAGCTGTCGGGCGGCACGGTCGCGCAGACGGGCAGCGAGGACGGCCGCTACGCGGTCACCTTCGACCGCACGTGGTCCGCGATTCTCGGGGCGCACGTCCAGATGGTGGGGCCGGCGGACAACGCATTCCCGACCACGACGGGCAGCGATCCGCAGACCCGCAACCTGGCCGCCACGGGCTTCGACATCCAGGCGAAGCGCGTCGACACCCAGGCGGACGCGGACAGCGCCAGCGGCACGCTCTACAGCTGGTTCGCTCTGGTCGTCGCGTAAGGAGTCCCATGGCCGGCTACATGAAGGGTCGCAACCCCAAGCCCGAAGAGCTCGACGAAGCGCTGGACGACTTCGAAGAGGACAAGGGCGAGGAGAAGAAGGCCGAGGAGCCAGACGAGGACGCCGACAAGGCAGCGGCCCGGTCGGCCATGGAGGACTACATGAAGGCGCTCAAGGCGAACGACGTCGACAAGGCGCTGGAGCACCTGAAAGAGGTCCTGGTCTACTGCAAGGAGTAGCCGGTGACGACGACCCTCGCCCAGCTCGTCACCGGCGCACAGGACCTCGCCGACTTCACCGCTGACGACGACTTCGTGTCGCCGGAGCGGTGGATCGCCTGGGTGAATGAGGCCGTCCTCGAACTGCACCGGCTGATCATCTCCTCGGAGCCCGACAGCTACTACGAGACGGCGGACTTCACGATCTCCTCGGGCAACACCTATGCGCTGCCCGCGAACTTCCACGCCATCCGGGGTCTGACCTTCGCCCCGGACACGCCGATCCGGGAGACGGTGCACAAGTACGCCTTCGGCGATCGCAACGCCGGGCACGGTGGGATGTCTCCCGGATTCTACCGCGGCGAGTTCACGCCCCGGCGATACCGGGTGGTCAAGCCGTCCCAGCTGATCATCGAGCCATTCGAGTCCGCGGCTGGCAACTACCGCCTGATCTACACCCCGAAGCCCACGCCGCTGATCGGGACGCGGGCCTTCGACATTGACGCCGCAGATACTCCGGCCCCGTCGTCGTTCTGGTCGTTCGCCAACGGCAACTTCACCTCGGCCGACGTGGGGCGCGTCATCGTCCCCGTCTTCGACGCCCCCAACGAACTCTACAACGTCGCCTACACCATCCTGTCCATCGGAACGTCGACCACCGTCGAGGTCACCCCGACCCCGGACGTGGGCGGGTTCACCGGCCCGGCCGCCGGGACGTGCACGGTGAGTGACGCGCTCGACGCTGCTCTGGACGACTTCGCCGAATACGTGATGGTCGCGACCGCCATCAAGGCCATCGCGAAGGAGGAGGGCGACACGCGGGCGCTGGATGAGCGCAAGGCGATCTTGCGGGACGACATCCTCCGCGCGTTCCGCAACGACGACAACGAGCCCGACCAGATCGCGGACGTGTGGTGATGCTACGGCCCTTCGAGTACCCGGCGGACGAGGGCCCGGTGCGGCAACTGGTGCGCGCCATCCGCGAGCACTTCGCCCTGCTGACCCGCGCGGTCACCAACGACTCCCTCGTGGCCGCCGATCTTGACGTTCAGGACATCCGCGTCTTCCACGGCCTCGGGCAAGTGCCCGTTGCCTGGGAAATCGTCGGGCGCGACGCCGCGGAGACGGTCTACGAGTCGCCCACCGACAACCCGGAGCGGGCGAAGTTCCTGCTCCTGCGCGCCACCGGACCCGTTTCGGTGAAGGTGCGGTTCTCGTGAGCTCCGGTCTTCCGACGCGGCCGCAATTCGTCCCCTTGGCCGTCGGCCTTGCCACGGAGACCGTGGAGAAGCTGGTCCAGCCTGGGTCCGTGACCCGCCTGGAGAACGCCCACCAGGACCACCTTGGGCAGATCACGAAGCGCACCGGCTCCGCGGTCATGTCGGAGGCGAACCAGGCGACGATCCCAGCCGGCGGGACGCTGCCGGACGCCCACAGGCTGGCGACCATCAACGGCGCCCTGGCCCGGTTCAACGTGGCCCCCGTGCCGATCCACCTCTGGACCCCAGGGGACGAGCGGTGGGTGCGACCTGCCCCCGATTCGGGCGGCCTCATCTCCTACCGCCGCGGTCCGCTGTCCGTCGACACGGTCCCGGTGATGGCCGGCGTGGTGGCGAGCGCCCAGGTCGGCGCTCCTGACGTTGCGTACGGCGAGGGCTACGCCGTTTCGGTCTTCGACTACACCAACGCCGGCTCGAACTTCCTCCGCGTGGCCTTCACCGAGGTCGCAACGGGGACCCTGGTGGCAGAGCACAAGATCACCGGCGGGCACACGGGCCGGGTGCACGTGGTCCAGGGCCTCGCCGTCGTCGCGTACGTCGTGAACACGGACATTCACGTCGACACGTACAGCCTGAGCACGCTGGCGGCGGTGGACTCGGCGACGTTCGGGGCCTGCAACACCGGGACGTTCGTCGACATCCGCCCCGGGTCGATCCGCGCCGTCCCCACGGCCACGGACGTGTCGATCATCTACACGTACGACGACGGGCTGGTGGACACGATCTACTGCCTGGCTGTCGACGCCACTGACTTGACCGACGACGAGACGTTTCTGGTGGCCGGCTCCTTCGCCCCCGTGGGCGATCTGGCGATCGGCTGGTTGCAGGACTTCGGCGGCTCCAATCGCTTCTCCGTGATGGGCTGCGACTCGACGAACGGACTATATGTCCTCTGGGACCTGGCGACGCCGGTCGCTGGGACCAGCACTGCGACGGCGACGCACATCCTCGACGCCGGTGCCACCGCGGCGCCTTCCGGCTCCACCCCGGGCGTCCGCAGCGTCATCGGCTCGACGACCGGCACCCTCGGGATCGGGGCGTACCGGGTCTGCTACGAGGTCACTGCGCCCGATCTCCCTCACCGCGCGGTCATCAAAACGGCGTGCTGGTCGGGGGCGTCTGCCACCACGGGGACGGTCCTGCGGGGCACCGCGATCCGGTCGAAGTTCTGGCGGACATCCACGGACCTGTACTTCCTCTCCGCCTTCGACGCTGCCGATCAGCGGACCTACTTCATCCAGGCCGTCGGCTACGACCTGACGCCGGTCACCACGAGCTCACCGGCGCCGCTGGCGGTTGTTCACGTCCGCTCGGCGGGCGGCGTGACGGAGCGGCGAAGCCATCCCTCAAGCGTCGCCTTCGACGAGGAGGTCCGGCCGATCATGGCCGTGACCTACGAGACGCGCACGGAGTCCATCGCCTCTTCGGGGGTGGCCATCGGTACCGAGTCGAACATCCGAGCCGTGGGCCTGGTCATCGCCGAGCACCGCGAGGCTCCAGACACGGAGTTGGGCCAGCCGCAGGAGTTCGCGCAGAACATCTTCACCCCCGGGGCCGCGCTTGGCGCCTTCGACGGGCACACCTACGGGATGCCGGGTTTCGCCTGCTACCCGCCCGATCTCTCGGCCGGAACCACCGCGGGAGGGAACCTCGAGCCCGAGGCCGAGTACGTCTACCGGTACCTCTACTCGTTCGTCGACCACAACGGGCGGAAGTGGCGGAGCGCGCCCTCCATCCCCTATCCGGTCAGCACGACGGTCACGGACTTCCAGATCGACCTGACGCTCGACACCCTACGGGTCTACGACCGCGGCAATTCGTCCGTCTCGGGCTACCAGATCGAGGTTTACCGGACTCTCGCCGACGCCCCGGGCGCCTACTTCCTCGTCGCCTCGATCGCCAACGACCCGTCGGTCGACACGGTGGCTCTCTCCGACAACGTCGCCGACATCGATCTGGGAGAAGAGCTGTACACCGACGGCAACACGCTGGAAAACCAGCTGCTCCCTGCGATCTCCCACTGCAAGGAGTTCCAGAACCGGCTCATCTGCGCCGAGGCCGGGACGGCCACCATCTGGTACTCGCTGCCCTCCGACCTGATCCACGGCCTGACGTTCAACGAGGCCCTGACGTTGGACGTCGGCGACCCGTCCGACCCGATCACCGGCCTCGCCGTCGTCGGAACTCGCCTCGTGGCCTTCAAGGCCCGCTCCACCTATATCGTGTTCGGCGACGGGGCGAACGCCCTGAACCAGGGCGGCACCTACACCGCCGAGATGGCCGACCCGGCCGTGGGGTGCGTCAACGCCTCGTCGATCTTGTCAACCTCTCAGGGGGTGTTCTTCCGCGGGAACTCCGACCGGGTGGGCATCTACCGCACCGTCGGCGGGCCGGCCGAGTACGTGGGGCAGGGGGTCAGGGACTACAACGACCTGACGATCACCGGCGCGGTGGTCGTCACCGCCCGCGGCGAGCTGCAGTGGTTCACCGAGGAGGGGCGGACGCTCATCCTGAACACCGCCACGAGCACGTGGTCGACGAACACCGGCCAGGAGACGCTGGCGGCGACCTACTTCGGCGGGGTGACCTACGCCAACGCCGACGGTCAGGTGATGCAGGCGGCGGCTGAATACCTCGAAGGGGATACCGCCTACAGCGAGTTGATTCGCTCGCCCTGGCTCTCGTTCGCCGGGATGAAGGGGTGGGAGCGGATCAAGCGGATCCTCCTCGTGGGCGCGAAGGGCGGAGCCCACAAGTGCACCGTGCGCCTGTACCGGAACTTCAACGGCACGACGCCCTTCGCGGAGTACGAGGAGCAGTTCACCGGGGACGAGGCGTGGGAGTTCAAGGTGCGGCCTCTCATCCAGAAGCTGACGGCCTTACTGGTGGAGATCGAGATCGAGGCGTACCAGGCCCCCGTCGTGTCGATCACGCCCGGAACGGACACCTACGACGGCCTTGACGTGGACTCGGGGCAGTTCCGGTGGACGTTCGAGAACGGGGACTTCGACGCGGGTCACGTCGGGGCCGAGGTCGTCATCGCCGGTGACGGGGACAAGGACGGGACCTACACGATCGTGGCCGTGGTCGACTCCGACACGGTGGCCATGACCCCCGCGCCGGCCGGGAGCGCGGGGGCGTTCGAGGCCGCGACGATCACCATGACGCCTGCGCCGGAGCACACCGCCGGACCTGGGATCACCGGCATGACGCTCATCGTCGGAATCAAGCGCGGGGCACAGAAGCTGGGCCCGTCGTCGGTCCCGGAGCCCGCGTAACCTGCCATGAAAGGGCTACTTTAGATGGCCACGGTCACCACAAACTGGGTCGGCCGTCCCGTGTCGCAGGGCGGCGGACAAAGCAGGCGTACGGCGTCCGACGTGGCGTCCGCGTTCGGCTTCTCCCCGGAGACCGAGGAGGAGCGGGCCGCGCGCACCGGCGTCGACCGCGGGGGAGAGGGGTACGTCTCAGGACAGGTCAACCCGGGGGCGGCGCGAACCGGCGCCGAGCTCGCGACGACGGGAACCGGGTCGTCAACCCCTCCTCCCGCGGGCGGTGGCTATCGCGTCGGCCACGCCGCCGATCCGAACACCGTCCCGCTGAGCCCGTTCGGCGGCCCCACCTTCGGCGGCGCCGGCGACGTGACGACCAAGGCCAGCGCCCTCAGCGTCCCCGTCGGCGTGGACACGTCTGGGGCGAAGTCCAACGCGGGCGGGACGACCACCGGCCAGTCGCCGATCCCCGTTGGCGGCCGGGCCTCGCCGTCTGTCGCCGCTCTGAATCAGGTGTCCCCGGGCCTCGGAGACCAGTTTGACGTGGGCGGAAACCTGCTCACGCCGGCCGTGGCCGACCTCACGCCGGCCCTCAACTCCCAGGCTCGCGCCTTCGGCCTCGATCAGAACCTGGCGCAGGAGCGATTCGACTACCGCCCCGGCGCGGCGCCCTCCCAGGAGCGAGTTGCGCTCGACAAGGCTGCCCAGGACGAGATCAGGGCGAAGCAGTTGAGCAACCTGGAAGACCTCTTCGCCTCCGCCTCGGGGCAGGTTGCGTCGCCCGCAGAGATTCAGCTTCGCCAGGCCGCGGCGCGGAACGCCGCAACGAACTTCGGCGCGGCCCGCGCGCTTGGCGGACGTTCTTTCGGCGGGGCAACCCGTGCGGCGACCGTGGCGAACGCAGAGGCCGGCGCGCAGACGAACGTGGACGCGGCGATGCTCCGCGCAACCGAGCAGGAACGGGCGCGGCAGGCGCTTATCCAGGCCCTCTCGGGCACCCGTGGGCAGGACATCGACGTTGCCGGCGCAAACGCGAACCTGGCGCAGGCCGCGAACGCGAACAACCTCAGGGCGCAGATGGACCAGAACGCCCTCGCCGAGCAACATCGCCTCGCCCTGCTCAAGGCTCAGCTTGACGCCCTGGGCATCGGGACCCAGGCAGGCGTCGGCGCGGTGAACGCCGCGGCGAAGAACGCCGAGAACGAGAACGAGGCGAAGGCCGGCGTCCTCAAGGGCGCTTCGGCCTTCCTGGGGCTGTGATGGAGGCCGCCGAGGACTACACGGAGGACGAGGACGTCCTCGACAGCATCGCCGATCCGGGCGTGACCGGCGGATCGCCCGTGCCCGATGACCTCGACGTCCCGCCGTCACCGGTTTTCGAGGGGCCCGAGGCGCCGATCAACCTCGACCAGATCGCCGCCACGCCCTCCCCCGTCCCGGCCCCGGCCGTGCCGCAGGTGGCCCAGGGAGTTCCGTCGAAGCTGGGGACCGAGGACACGATCCAGCGCCAGGGCGAGCTCGACATCCAGCGGGCGGAGGCTGACGCCGCGTCGGCGGAGCAGCAGGCACAGGCCGCAGGAGAGAAGGACGAGACCGCCCGCCTCGCGTACGCGGACTACCTCGACCGCCGTAAGGCCAGCGAGGAACGGCTCGACGCCCTGACGAAGCAGTTCCAGGAGGCGAAGATCACCAACCCGCGCGAGCGGACGCCGAAGTGGAAGTCCTCGCTGTCGGTCATCTTCGGCGCACTGGGCGGCGGGCTGGCGAAGGACGGCAGCAACGTCGGGCTCGACGTTCTCAAACAGAAGTGGAAGGAAGATCTGGACCTTCAAAAGGCGAACATCGACGCCTTGAAGGACAAGGTCATCATGGCCCGCACGGGCCTGAAGGACGTCGACGAGGGACGCGCCCAGATGCAGTTGGCCGCCGATGCGGCGTACATCGCCCGCCTCAACAGCGCGATCAAGCAGGGCGAGCTCCAGATGAAGAAGCTCGGCGTCTCCCAGGCCGCCATCGAAACGGACAAGCGCCTCGCAGCGCTCAAGGCAGACCGGGCAGAGGCCATCATGAAGGCACGGAAGGCGAAGGACGACCACGACCTCGCCCAGGCCCGGGCGTACTACTACCGCCACGGCGGGGCGGGGCAGGGCGCCGGTGCCGGGACCAATGCCCTCCAGATTTTCGTCGCCGCGGCGAACGCCCTCCCGCCCGGAGCGCCGATCTCACCCGAGGTCGCAGCCCTCGGCGCGAAGGCCGGGCTCAAGCCGGCCCAGATCGCCAGCGAGGTGGACCGATACCGCAACAGCGACGACAAGTCCGTGGGCGGCGGGAAGGGCCCGAAGAACCAGAAGGACCTGGGCGATCTCGACGAGGGCGTCCGCAAGCTCGACAGGCTGATCGACCAGATCGAGGCCAACCCGAAGGCGTGGGACGAGTACCGCGAGAACGCGCGCGCGTGGGCGAAAGACAAGGGCCTCCGTGAATCCGCCGTCGGAACGGGCCTCCAGTTCTTCGGAGCGATGAAGCTCCGCCCGGAGGAGGGACTCAAGACCCCCGGCGCCCGGACGCTGTTCCAGCGCCAAGAGCAGCTGAACACCTCGATCGCCAAGGGCTTCGGCGGCGTGATCACCGAGGGCGACCGCGAGGCCGCGGCCTC
>DATEIO010000930.1:0-4267 GCA_035278895.1 Thermoanaerobaculia bacterium
CGGCGCGGTCGGGGTCGATCGCGGGGAAGTCGGGGGCTCGGTCGTAGGCGATCTCCTGGCGACTGACGAGGGTGCCGGTCGGAAGGGCCACGATGAGGCGGACGGGGCGGCCGGGGGCGACGTTCTCGAAGAGGGCGGGGACGGTGTATTGATCGTAGACGGGACGGTCGAGCTCCAGGACGTCGACGATCAGATGGTCGCCATCTTCAAAGGGGTCTCCGTCTTCGAAGGCGTTGATGCCGTGGAGGACGTAGCGGTCCCCCACCGGGACGGTGGCCACGGGCTCTCCGTCTTCGCGGCGGACGATGAGGAGATGGCTCCCCCGCTCCGGCTCCCAGCGGAGCGATTCAAGGAGAGTGTTCCCTCCCTGGGCGAGGGATTCCATATCCAGCCTGTAGGGACCGAGATAGAACGCCACGTGCCGGCCGGCGAGGATGAAGTCGTGGAGGGAGCGCGGCTCGGACAGCGGGAGGCGCTTCCGGTAGACGAGACGGCCTTCCGAGGTGAAGCGGTAGAGGTTCAGGCTCGGCTGGGTGGCCGAAAACGAGATGCCGAAGTTGAAGAGGTCGCCGGTCTCGGGGTCGATCTTGCAGTGCGCGGCGAAGGGGCTCACGGGATTGAGCGCGCCGTTGAAGTTATAGGGGCCGCGGGTTTCGAGCGTTTTCGGATCGAGCTCCCAGGGGAGCCCCTGCTCGCCCAGGGCGAGGAGGGTGTCGGCGAAGGGATAGACGCTCACGTTCATCGGCGATTCGAGCGCGATGCCTCGCACCAGGCGGTCGCCGGGGAAGGCGGTGCCGAAGGCGCGATATAAAGCGCAGCCGGCGGCCTCTTCGTCCACGAGCTTGGTGGCGCGGACGAAGCGGGCGTCCAGGCGGGCGCCCTCTTCATCGAAGCGGAGGGCGCAGACCATGCCGTCGCCGTCCAGCCAATGGCGGTATTGCACGTTCCCGCGGTGGAAGCGGGCGGGGCCGTTCAGAAGGTAGGTTCCGCGCAGCCAGGCGGGGATCTGCCCCTGGACCTGAAGGCGCTCGCCGGAGCGCTCTTCAGGGACCGTGGCGAAAATCCTTTCCAATCCAGGAGCGTGATCCACGGCCGGGGCTTCCACCTCAGGGTACGTGCTCACCGGGCCCCTCCGGCGACCGCCACCTCCGCGTCTTCGATCTGTTCCAGGCGCTCGGTCTTGAAGCGGGCCATGCAGGGGACGTCGAACCGCCACGTGTAGGTCTCGGAGGTTTCGCGGCAGGCGGCCTCCAGGCGCGCGGCCATGGCTTCGGGGTCGAACTGGAGGTCGTTGATGTCGATGCCGCGGATGAAGGCGGCGTTGGTCGCGGCCCGCGGGTCGTCCAGCACGGCGGCGGCGACGTGGGCGGCGGTCCAGCGGGCGAGATCCTTCAGGTTTTCGAGCTGCTCGTCGAGCACGTCGCGGGCCTCCTCGACGCTCACCCCGACCTTGTAGAAGGTCAGCTCGGAGGCGGCCAGGGCCCCCACTTCCATGAAGTCGAAGAAGACCGGCTCGGGTGCGCCGATCACCACGTTTTCCTTCTTCCACCGGTAGTAGGCGGCCAGGAGGCGGTGAATACCGTGATTGATCGGCCCGAGCTGGCCGAAGCGCCGCAGGAAGCCAGGCAGGAACGCCCGGTTGGTGAGCATGTCGTTGATGAAGGGGAAGACGTAGAACGCGAAGTAGACGGTCAGCTCCCAGACGTAGCGCAGGGTGAAGCACTCCTGGTCGCCCAGCGTGCAGTAGCTGACGGCGAAGCTGGGCACGTAGGCCTCGTAGATCGCCCGCGCGAGCGGCTCGTAGGAGCGGATCTTCCCCTCCAGCTCTTTCTGGTCCCGGGTCCTGATGGCGTCGGAGATCAGGGTGCAGTAGGTCGAGATCAAGTCGCCGCCCGGGCTGTAGAGGGGATCGGTGAAGCGGCAGGCCTCGCCGAGCAAGGCCCAGCGCGCGGGCGAGATGGTCTGGCCGTTGTCCAGGGCGAAGCTGGTCAACCCCGAGTGGTAGAGGATCTTGCGGTTCGGCAGGTCGCGGGCGTAGAGCGGGTACTCGCGGCAGATCCACTCGACGAGCTTTTCGGGCGAGGAGACGTCCCGGAAGTTGACGTTGGCCGAGTCGAACACGAGCCCCAGGCTGGTCTTGCCGTGGAGGGGGATCTCCCAGAACCAGTAGCCCTCGCCGCAATAGTGGTTGGTGGCGAGGAAGGTGGGGAAATGTCCCAGGATCCCCCGCTCGCGCCGCACGCGGATTTCCTTGCGGTCGAGATTGGTGATTTTTTCGGGATCGAGGAGCCCTTCGACCCAGAGGAACGAGGAGCCGTGGCGGATGGGGCTCGGGCGCTCGAGCTGCTTTCTGCGGACGAGGAAGCGGCCCCGGCCGGAGGCGTCCACGACCCAGCCGGCGCGGCCGGAGATCTCCCGGCCGTCCGCCTCGAAGCGGAAGGCGTGCGGATAATCCACGAGATCGCTCCCTTCCTCCGCCAGGTCTACGGAGAGGTCCTTGATGGGATGGATCAGCTCGAAGTTGGGGTTTTCGCGGTTCTTTTCGACGAGCGCGCCCTCGAACTTGTTGCGGTCGAGCTGGTAGGTGGCGATGTTCGAGATCTTGCGGATGTAGGACTGGCTCAGATCCTCCCAGACCTCGCCGCCGCGCTGGGTCTTCCAATAGAAGCGGAGGTTGTACTTCAAGAAGTGCTCCCGCAGCAGGTGCTCTTCCATTTCGAGCACGCGGGAGTAGAAGTAGCCGCTCACCTGGACGGTGGCCTCTCCCACCTTCTGGCGGGAGGGAGGGATCTCGCTCTGGCGGTCCAGCATCAGAATGCGCAGGTCCGGCTCTTCCAAGAGCAGGTGGCGGGCGAGGCACAGCCCGGCGAGACCGGCTCCGATGATCAAAACGTCGACTTCGGCTGAATTCTGCTCTTTCATGAGACCTCCCTACGTCCCCGGCGCGGTCAACACCAGCGCCGAACAGTGCCCATCCGCACCCACGGCGGTCACCAGGCACCGCCGGGCCTCGATGTTGCGATTTTTTGCGTTCACCCCCGGCAGGGGGAAACCTTCTTCCGTGGCTTCGAGCCCGCGGATTCCCGGGAGCACGCCGTCCGCGAAGGTCCCCAGGAGGGCCGCGGCCTGAAACGCTCCGGAGGCTCCCAGGGCCTCGCCGAGCATGGATTTGATCGCGGTGACCGGCAGGTCGGCCGCCCGTCCTCTCAAGGCGGCGGCAACTCCCCGGGCTTCGGCGCAGTCTCCCGCCACGCTGCCGCTGGCCGAGGCGGAGAGGCAATCGATCTCGGCGGGGCCGAGCCCGGCATCTTCCAAGGCGAGGCGGATGGCGCGAGCCACGGCGGCCGCGGCGTCCTCTTCGCTCCGCGACACGTCGAAGGCTTCGCCGTGGCCCGCGATCTCGGCGAGCACGGTGGCGCCCCGGGCAGCGGCGGATTCGGCGTCTTCGAGCATCAGGAGGGCGGCCCCTTCGGCGGGGGCGAAGCCGTTTCTCGCCGCGTCGAAGGGGATGGGCCGCTCTCCCAAGCCGTTGCCGCCGCAGAGGCGGCCGGCGCGGGCGAGGCCCACGAAGGACTCGAAGCAGAGCTCTTCGACGCCGCCGGCAAGGACTGCGTCGGCGCGGCCGAGGCGGATCAGGTCCGCGGCGTAGGCGATCGCGGCCACCCCGGAGGCCTCTCCCTGGGAGATCGTGGAGTTGACGCCCGAGAGGCCGTGCCAGATGGCGGCCTGGCCCGCCGCGGCGTTGATCACGCTGTTGGCGAAGTCCATGGGGCTCGCGTGCGAGGGGCCGAGCTGAAGACCGCGGCGGTCGAACTCGGCGATCGTCTTGACGCTGCAGAAGGTGGTGCCCACGACCAGCCCCAGCTCGCGGCCGGAGCGGGTCTCGGGCGTCCAGCCGCTCGCTTCGAGAGCCCGGGTGGCGGCCACGAGGAGCAGGCGCGAGGTGCGGTCCACGGGGCGGAGGTTTCTCTCCCCCAGGTAGTCCTTGGGCTCGAAGGGGCGGATCTCGCCGGCCAGACGGGGACCGGCGCCCTCCGCTGCAAAGAGCTCGACGGTCTTCAAGCCGCTCGTCCCTGCGGACAGGGCGGCGTGGAGCCCGGCGAGTGAATCGGCGACCGGGGACAGAACGCCGGCTCCGGTGACGACGACTTTCCGGCGCACGGCTCAGCCCTCCAGGGCCCGGAGGATCACGGAGGCGTTGTTGCCGCCGAAGGCGTAGGCGTTGTTCATCGCCACGGCCACCCGGTGCTCGCGCGCCACGTTGGGC
>DATEIO010000931.1:0-3498 GCA_035278895.1 Thermoanaerobaculia bacterium
CGGGCGCCGAGCCAGATCATGAGCATCACCCGGGTGACCGGGCGCGCCTCGAGCGTCGACGCGACGAGCGGGGGATCGGGAAAGACGACGAGCGGGGGAGACACGCCGGGAACGCGCTGGGCCCGGGCGATCAGGGCCTGCTCCAGAAGGGGCAGGGGGACCGACGGCTCCCGGGTGGTGGGGAGGAGAAGCGAAGGGGCTTCCGGGTCCCGCCCGACGTAGACGGCGCCGTCGGTCCAGGGGAGCTCCGCGGCCGGTCCCAGCACGATGAGGAGATCCTCGCCGGCGACCCCTTCGAGACGCGCCAGGTCCTCGTCGCTCCGGGCGAGCAGCCGCTCCCCGAGAAGCCGGGCCGCCCTCCCCCGCGCCACCGCTCCGACCGGCGGAAGCGGCCGGGCGCGCGGACTCCAGACGACGGGGATCTCCTGCTGCTGCTTCATGCGTTACCTCGGAGCGGTCGCGATCTCTCCCGTGGTCCGGTTTTCTCCGAGGACGGCAACGATCCGGGACCGCACGTCCGCCAAGTCGGGCGGCAGGGTCTCGGGGGCGAATCCGGCGTCGACCTCGCGGACCACGCCTTCGAGCCGCAGGCGCCAGTCCGGGAGCCCCTCCGCGCTCTCCGGCCGGGCCTCCAGGGCCTCCCGGCCCGCGGCGGCGATCCGCGCCGCGCGCGCGAGCGCCCCGAGCGACGCTTCTTCGGCGGCGGCGGGCAGGGCATCGTTGGCCGTCTGTCCCAGAAGATCGTGGAGGCACTCCCGGGCGATCGCCTGCTGCTCGCGGGTGGGCACGGCGAGAACCAGGGGCCAGAGGTCGGCGTCCGTAGGACGGGACCGCCCGGCGAGGACGGCCGCGGCCGCCACCAGCCGCTGGCAGCGCACGGCCCGGCGGTCCGAGAGGAGCACTCCGGCGCCCCGGAGCAGCCGGATGGCGTGGGCGAGGTGCGGCCGCGCCAGGGTCATGTCCGCGCCGCCGACCGAGAAGGCGAGCGCGTCGAGCTCCGCCAGATCCAGCGGAGCCGAGCCGTCCACTCCCGGCCCGCTGACCCGCCAGCCGCCGTCCAGGAGCTCTTCGAGGCGCGGGTCGGGAATGGGGTCCACGAACACCCGCACGAGGAAGCGGTCGGCGAAGGCGGCGAGCGACTCGTCCTCGGGCAGGGCGTTGGACGCTCCCACGCAGACCCGGAGCGGGCAGCGCACCACACTGTGGCCGCGGCGGAACACGCGCTCGTTGAGGATGCCCAAAAGGGTGTTCAGGATCGCGGTCGAGCCCCGGAAGACCTCGTCCAGGAAGGCGAACTCCGCTTCCGGGAGCATGCCCGTGGTCTCGGTCTCGACCACCCCTTCCTTCAGGCGGCGCAGGTCCACGGGGCCGAAGATCTCCGAGGGCTCGGTAAAGCGGCCGAGGAGGTATTCGAAATAGCGCCCGCCCACGGCGCGCGCCACGCGGCGCACGGCCTCGCTCTTGGCCGTGCCGGGCGGGCCGATGACGAGCACGTGCTCGCCGGCCACAGCCGCGAGCGCGACCATCTCGACGAGCGCCTCGCGCTCCACCAGGCCCCGCGAAGCGTCCGCCAGGGCCTGCCGCAGCGAGGCCGCCGCTCCGGACAGCGGAGGCCTGTCCAGCCTCTCCGGTTCAACCCGCACAAGCCACCCCCAAAGGGAATTGGATTCTTAGTATAGCTGGATATGAAACAGTTCCTGGATACAATGCGCCCATGAGCCGATCCATTTCGAGGCTGTTCCTGTCCGCCCTGCTGCTCGTCCCCCTGGCCGCCGCCGCCCAATCCTCGAACGACAAGGCCGACATTGTTCTTTCGAAGCCCGGTGCGGCCCGTTGGGCGCTCGCTATTCATGGAGGTGCCGGAACGATCCCCAAGACGATCCCCGAGGCCGAGAAGCAGGCCTATCTCGACTCGTTGAACAAGGCCCTGGCCCTCGGCCGGGACGTGTTGGCCAAGGGGGGCACGAGCCTGGACGCGGTCGAGACCGTGGTGCGCTTCCTCGAGGACGATCCGCTCTTCAACGCGGGCAAGGGAGCGGTCTTCACCCACGAGGGGACGCACGAGTTGGACGCCGCCATCATGGACGGCCGCGACCTCTCCTGCGGATCGGTGGCCGGGTTGAAGACCGTGAGGCACCCCATCTCCCTCGCCCGGATGGTCAAGGAGAAGTCTCCCCATGTGTTCATGGTGGGAGACGGCGCGGAGAAGTTCGCGGACGAGATGAAGGTCGAGCGGGTCGAGAACAAGTGGTTCGACACCGACCGCCGGCGCGCGCAGCTCGAGGAGGCGCTCCGGAAGGAGAGGGAGGCGAAGCCCAAGGGCACCGTCGGGGCCGTGGCGTTGGACGTCCACGGAAACCTCGCCGCCGCGACCTCCACCGGCGGCATGACCAACAAGCGCTTCGGCCGGCTGGGCGACGTGCCCGTCATCGGCGCCGGCACCTACGCCAACAACAAGACCTGCGCCGTCTCGGCCACGGGCTGGGGCGAGAAGTTCATCCGCCATACCGTGGCGCACGACATCTCGGCCCTGATGGAGTACCGCGGCCTCTCCGTGCAGCAGGCGGCCGGCGAGGTGATCCACAAGAAGCTCGACCCGGACGACGGCGGCGTGATCGCCGTGTCGAAGGACGGAGAGATCGCCCTCGTCTTCAACTCCGAGGGGATGTACCGGGGCGCGGCGGACTCCTCCGGCCGCTTCGAAGTGGCGATCTGGTAGGCCTACGTTTCCGCGACGCGGAACCCTCCCGCCCCGTCCAGCGCCAGCAGCGGCGCGGTCGTGGCTCCGAGAAGCCGCCAGCTCGTGGCGACCGGCAAGGGCTCCGAGCCCACGCCCAGCACCCGCGAAAAGAGGCTGCGCAGGTCGTCCTCCCACACGAGGTCGGGGACCGACCGGCCGGGCACGCCCCCGGTGATGCGGCGCACGCCCCGGGCCACGCCGCGGAAGCGCAGGGTCTGGGGCTCGAAGCACTCCAGCCGCGCCAGAGATCCGATCCAGAGACCGCCTTCGGCCCGGCGGAAGAGCTCGCCGTCCGGGCTGGCGCCGGGCAGGAGGAAGAGGTTCGTGGCGATCGCTTCGTCCGGGGCCACCAGGTGGGGCGTCCTGGGGAGGCCGGCCGCCTGGGCGAGCCGCTCGTCCACGGCGGGCGTGAGCGCCACGCCCTCGGCGATCAGGTCCACCGGCCGCTTGGCCGTGCCCGCGAGATCGAAGGGGAGGGGGAGGCCGCGGGAATCCGTGGCGTCGTCCCGCAGGTTGATGGCGCGGTGGAAGACCTGGGCCTCCAGCCCGTCTTTCAGGAACGAGGTCCCGTCGTGAAACGAGTCGGAAGTCAGGGCATTGCGGTTCACCAGGTCGACCAGGGCCGCGGCGGCCTCCTGCGAGAGCACCACCGGCACCGGCCCCGCGGGGGGTGGCACCACGTCGGGCGGGCCGTGCCGCTGCCGCGCCCGCTCGAAGACCGCGGGCAGGCCGAGACCGGCGAGAGAGCGCGCGGCCTT
>DATEIO010000932.1:0-6026 GCA_035278895.1 Thermoanaerobaculia bacterium
CGTTGGGGAGGATTCTATCTGCCGCAAGGGAGTGGCGGGAGGGGCGGTTCCGTTTCGCGTTGACGGGCTGGCGTGGCAAACGTACGATGCGGGTAGATTCCGGCTCGGGAGGGAACCATGAACCGTCTGGTCTGCAGCGCGTTCTTCGCATTCCTGTTCCTCGGTGCGCTCGTCGTGAACGCCAGCGGCCAAGCCGCGCCGGGGGAGCCCGTCTCTGCCGCCGCCGCGGCGCCCCAGGCCGCCGAAGAGGCGCGCGGCCCCCAGGCGGGCGACAGGGTCAAGGCGGAAGTGATCCTCTTGCGGTACAGGGCGGCGGAGATCTGGTTGGACAACGGGGACACTCTGGTGCCGTCCGGGGTCGAGCTCAGAGTCTTTGACCCCGAGGGTTTCGGCAAGACGTTGAACGTGCTGTCCTTCGGACATCCCCACATCGGTACCCGGCCGCTTCTCCTGGGAAGCTACGTGACGTTCGTCCTTCCCAAGAACTGGGAGCACGGCACGGTGTTTCTGGATGATCTGAAAGAGCTCGCCTTCGTAAAGTAGGGACTCTGGAGGCATGATGGCCGACCTGGATTCCACGGACCTGCCGCCGCTCTCGCGCTCCCTGGAGGTCCAAGGGAGCTTCAGCGTCGAGGACTACGCGGCGGCGATGCGTGTGCATTCGCAGCCCTCGGGGCTGGGGAAGCTGGTTCAGCCTACGGTGTTTCTGCTCCTCTTCCTGGCCCTGGTGGTACAGCCTCTCGTTCGAGGCTTCTCGCTCCTGATTCCTGCGACGGCGATGGCCGCTCTCGCATTCGTATTCTTTTTCCTGCGCACGGCTCCGGAGCGGGCCGCGAAGGCCGCGCTGCGCAATCCGGTCGCCAATGCGCCGATCCGCCTCTCCCTTTCGGAAGAGGGCTTCGGCTCGGAGTCGCAGTATGGAACCGCGAATCTCCCCTGGGATGCGTTCGTCCAGCGCAAGCAGTCGGATTCTCTCCTCCTTCTGTATCAGGGAGAGAGCCTGTTCCACGTTGTGCCGCGCCGGTGGTGCGGGTCGGATGCGCTGTGGCAGGAGGTGATTCAGTTGGCTTCCGACCGCGTTCCGGTCATACCACGCCGGTCACGCCGGGATGTCCTGTTCCTTGTGCTTCTCTGGATTGTCCTCATCGCCGGAATCGTCTCGGCCTTCTTGCAGGGTGCGATGTCGGAGCCTTAGGGGGGCGAGACATGGCCTGTGCTCTCAGGAGATTTCAGAATGAATCATAGCCCGGATCCGAGTCCGGCGGAAAAACCCAGATCCCGGTTCAAGGTCGAGCTCCCTGCGATCATTGCGAGCCTGGCGCTGGTGATGTCAATCGTGTCTCTGTACCAGAGCTCTTCCTTTCAGAAGGATTCCTCCGGAACCGACATGATCAAGAGCCAGTACGCCACGTATTATGAGCTGGGCCGGCTGGAGATTGAAAATCCTCAGATGAGCCATATCTTCGCGATGCCGAACTGGTACGATCGAGCGTCCAGGTCGGTTGCGGCGCTGGTCGGGCCGCTCGATGAGAACAAGCGAGAGGAATTGATTCTCAAGGAAAGAGCGTTCGCTCGGGTCATCTTTACGCACTATGAAGACTTGTTCTTTCAGTGGCGGCACGCCAGCAGGATGGGGGATACGGAACGCGTCGCCTTTCTGGGAGAGGCGCTGGACTATTATACGAGCCGTGTCTTGCGGAATCCGAGGCTGCTCTATCTCTGGTCGGAGAAAGGTGAGAACCTGGGGATTGATTTTGAAGACGAGACGAGGGAGCACTACAACGCCAAGGTGCTGCACGACCCCGCTTTGCCCTTGAAAGAGACCCCTGACCGTGCAGGCCCCTTTGAGCAGGCGCGGTGAGCGGAGGCGAGATCCAGGGAATCCCGCCTCCGACCTTGCCGCGGTTCGCTGATCCGCTCAGGCGGCCAGGGCCACGGCCGGCGAAACCTGCGCAACGGGAGCCTCGGCCGGCTCGCTCGCGAGCTCCGGCTGGCGGCTCAGATTCGGCAGGGCCCCGACCTGCTCCAGAAGGTGGAGCAGGTCCCACTGCATCCAGCTCTCCGCGATCTTGCCGTTCTCGATCCTGTCGATCCGGATTCCCTCGACGCTGACCCGCTGACCGGAAGCCGCGATGCCCATCAGGGGACCCGTCTGGGTGCCCTCGAAGCGGAAACGGGTCACCACGCGGTCGTTTTCGGCCATCTGATCCTCGATCTTCAAATGCAGGTCCGGGAAGGCCCGGCGGTAGAGTCCGATGAATTCCGCCACGGCTCTGGGCCCCCCCTGGTACTTGCGGGGCACGTCCCCATGCTCGTGCTGAACGGAGCCCGCGGCGATGAAGGCCGGGGTGAGCGCCAGTTTCCCCTCGTTGAGGACCTTCTGCAGGAAACCTTGGCAGAGGGTCCGGTTGCTCTGAGTCGACATCGTGGGGGGTCCTCTCTTTCGGACGCGCGGGCCATTCCGCGTGCTGGGCCTGTGCTTCGATCAAGCTTGAACGCGAGTCTAGGCCTCCCCAACGGGCGGAGTGAACCTGCCGGGGGATATATTTTTCTATGCCTTTCGATCTAGCTCGCCGTCCTCCGGCAGGTTGACAAACGCTCCAGAGCATTCCTAGACTGGGGTCTTGAGAGGCCGGTTGACCGGCCACGACCAGGGGAGCTGCGGTCGGAATGACGATCAGCCTGGTGCTTGCCGATGACCATCCGATCGTGCTCAGGGGGCTGGCACAGCTCTTTCAGGAAGAGCCGGACTGCCAGGTTCTGGCCCTTTGCTTCGACGGGGAGCAGGCCCTCCGGGCGGTGCACCAGCACCGGCCGGACATTCTGATCCTGGACCTGAAGATGCCGGTCCGGGACGGGCTGGCCGTGCTGCAGGAGCTTCGCTCCCACTCTCTTCCCACGCGGGCAGTGCTCTTGACGGCAACGCTGGAGGACAGCGAGGTCCTGGAGGCGGTCCGGTTGGGCGCCGAAGGCGTGGTGCTCAAGGAGACGGCTCCGGAGGTTCTGCTCCGCGCGGTCCGCCAGGTGCACGCCGGAGGACAATGGCTGGAGCGGCGCTCGGTAGGCCAGGCTCTCCAGAGGGCGGTCGAGCGCGAGGCCGAAGCCCGCGGCCTGGCCGCCGTCCTCACGCGGCGGGAGACCGAAATCGCGCGCCTGGTGGCGAGCGGCTCGCGCAACAAGGAGATCGCCCAGCAGCTCTGCATCAGCGAGGGTACGGTCAAGATCCACCTGCACAACATCTATGAGAAGCTGAAGATCTCGAGCCGCCTGGAGCTCGCGTTCTACCTCCAGAAAAGGGGGCTGGCCTGAGCCGTTGAGGGCTAGCTCGATTTTTTTCCTGCCAGATCTTCCAGTCTCTTCGGCAGCTCGCGGGTATCGATCGGCTTGAGAATGTAGGCGTCGCAGCCGGCGGCGAGCAGGTCGTCGCGGCGGTAGAGATCGGGGAAGGCGGTCACCGCCACGACTGGAATCCGCTGGGTCTGTGCGCTGGCCTTGAGCTGCCGGACGAGCGTGGGACCGTCCATGCCGGGCAACCGGAGGTCCAGCAGGATGATGTCGGGCGGGTCCGCCAGAATGGCCTCCACGGCGCCTTCGGCCGAGGCCCTCTGGTGAACGACGTGGCCTCCCATTTCGAGCACCACGTTGATCAGCTTGAGGTCCGTGGGATGGTCTTCAATGACCAGCACCTTCATCGGATTGTCCTTTCTGCTCGCTGGCGTTCCGCCGCAGGAGCTCCGCCACCTGTTGCGGCAGCTTTCGCGTATCGATCGGCTTGGTGATGTACCCGCTGCAGCCGGCCGCGATCGCCTTTTCCTCGTCCCCTTTCATGGCGAAGGCCGTGAGGGCGACGACGGGGACGTGCTTCAGTTTTTCGTCGGCCTTGAGCTGGCGAGTCAGGGCGAGGCCGTCCATGCCGGGCAGCGCGATATCCATCAGGATCAGATCGGGGGTCACGTGTCGGAGGACTTCCTGCGCCTGCTCGGCATCCACAGCCTTCTCGACGGCATAGCCTTCGAATTCCAACAGGTCGCAGATGAGCTTCAGGTTGATCGGATTGTCATCGACGACGAGGAGGCGGGTGCTCATGGGTGGAATCCAGTTCGGAGGAGAAAAGAAGTCTCACGGGGCCATCGGCAGGATCACGGTGAACGTGCTCCCGCGGCCCGGCTCGCTCTCGACCACGATGCTGCCTTTCTGAAGCTCGACGATCTTTTTCGTGAGCGCCAGGCCCAGACCCGTACCCTGGTGGCGCCGGGCGAGGCTCGATTCGAGCTGCTGGAATTCGACGAACAGCTTGCTGATGTCCTCCGGCTTGATGCCGATGCCGGTGTCGCGCACCTGGAGCTCGACCCGGTTCGAGTCGCAAGGCATGGCGAGGATCTCGATCCTGCCTCCCTCTTCCGTGAACTTCACGGCGTTCGAGAGCAGGTTGTAGAGCACCTGCTTGAATCTCTGCAGGTCGAGCGTGACGTTGTTGACGGTGGGCGCGATCTCCATCTGCAAGGCGATGTTCTTTTGCTGGGCCAGTGGAGCGATGACGGAGCAGACCTCCTCCACCGCGTTCGGCAGGGAGAACATCTCGGGGAACAGCTCGATCTTGCCGGCCTCCACCTTCGCCAGGTCGAGCACGTCGTTGATGAGCTGGAGGAGGTGCCGGCCGCTGTTCAGGATGTCGACGAGATATTCTTTCTGCTTGGCATTCAGGCTGCCGGGTTTCTCATCCGCGAGAAATTCGGAGAATCCGATGATGGCATTGAGCGGCGTGCGCAGCTCGTGCGACATGTTGGCCAGGAACTCGCTTTTCATCCGGCTCGCTTCCTGCAGGGTCTGCTCGAAGCGTTTGCGTTCCGTGACGTCGCGAATGGCGCTCATCACCAGCGTGCCCTCTTCGGTAGCCAAGGGGCTCAGGCTGATCTCGACGGGGAACTCCGAGCCGTCCTTGCGCCGGGCGTTGAGCTCCAGCCCCGCGCCCATGGCCCGCGTGCGCGGCTGCGCGAAGAAGTTGGCCCGGTGCCCGACATGGGAGGTCCGAAAACGGTCCGGCAGCAGCATTTCCACCGGCTCGCCGATCAATTCGGCGCGCTCATAGCCGAAGAGCGTTTCCACCTGCGAATTGACGAGCACGATCCGGCCCAGGATGTTGACCATCACGATGGCATCCGGCGTGGAATCGAGGAGATCGCCGAACTTGGAGCCCACCAGCTTGGCGTCGCGCAGGACCTTCAAATGCGTCACGTCCTTTTGAGAGGAGAGGAAGCATCGGAAATTTCCTGCGGCGTCCCAGAGGGCCTTGGTGGAGATGGCCACATGCACCAGCGAGCCGTCTTTGCGCTGGCGCACGGATTCATACACGGCGAGCCCCCGCTGCAGCGCGTCCTGCCGGATCTGGTGGGCTTCCTCCTTGCGGTCCTGGGGCACGATGAGGTCGGTCAAGAGGTGCCCGGCCGCTTCGCCGGACGTATAGCCGAAGAGCGTTTCGGCGGCCCGGTTCCAGTGCAGGATCTTGCCGTCCGGCGAGATCACGATCATGGCGTCCGGCGTCTCTTCCCAGATCTGATTCGCGGCCTCGGTGTCCATGGGCCTCCAATCCATCGCGATCGCGCTCACCAGCATACCGCAAGGTCCGGCCGCCGCGGGAGGCTTGGGCCTGCGAGCTCGGGCAGGATGTTACAATCGCGGGCTTGCAACGGATTTCAGGGAAAGACGGGCGAGCGTTGTTTGCTCGCCGGGGGATGCCGATGTCCAGCACCAGCGACCGCAAGAGCCAGGGCGCCGATTCTCCGGCCACCCCGGAGCGGACCTCGCGCCCGCTGCGGGCCCTGGTGGCCGAGGATAATGAAATCAACCAGCGCTTCGTGCAGGCCGTTCTCGAGGCCGAGGGGTACACGGCGGTTCTGGCCGCCAGCGGCCACGAGGCGCTGGCCGCTCTGGAGCGGGAGGCCTTTGACGTCGTCCTGATGGACGCCGAGATGCCGGGCATGGACGGCTTTCAGGCGACCGCTGCGATCCGCGCCCGGGAGGCCTCG
>DATEIO010000933.1:0-5056 GCA_035278895.1 Thermoanaerobaculia bacterium
TCGCCGGAGGACGCCTCCTCGATGTTCGACGTCCTGGCTGACCATCAGGCGATCGATCGGGATCTGGCGGAACGCATGCGGGGTGCGGTCGGCCTGCGCAACCGGATCGCGCATGGCTACTCCACCGTGGACCACGCCAAGTTGCAGAACGAATTCCGGAAGGGCTCTGAAGCGCTGCGCCAATTCCTGACTCACGTGTCTTCCGAGGCCGATCTCTAGGGGTTTGCGCGCCAGAAAGGACCCAAAGGACCGCAGAGACTGCAAGGACACCGGGGACGGCTGTCCTTGCAGTCCTGGATGGCCGCGAAGTTAGCCTTCGGCGCTTCGCGGAGTCTCGAGCAGCGGCTGGGTGAGCTCCAGGATGGGGAGCGAGACCTCTCCGGAGTCCTCCGCGGTCTCGACCGGGATGACGTGGATCACGAGAGCGGGCTCGAAGAGGAGAGGCTCGGCCCCTTCGGCGCCTTCCTCCTGGTCGGGGGTGTCCCGCCCGTCGAGCCGGTCGACCGGCACGTAGGCGGCCACGATCTTGACCTCGGTGAGATCCTCCCGCGTGTAGCTCTCGGCGATGCGGGCGGCGATACGGCGGGCGACCTCGTCCCGGGAGAGCACGGGGTCTTCCCGAAGGCCGGGCCGCAGGGCGAAGTCCGGCCAGTCGGCATGCAGCCGCGCCACCTGGCCGCGGGCGTCGAGGACGGCATGGAAGCGCGATCCCAGGACCGGGAGGCCGCCGACCTGCCGCGGCACGCGCACGTGCATTTCCGCTCGCAACGACACCGAGCGCTGCCGGCCCTCTCCGTCGGCACCCCCGAGATTCAGGCCGCGAGCCTGGATGCGGGAGGTCAGGATTTCGGACTGCGGGAGAGCGAGAGCGGTGGCCACGCGCAGGGCCCGGGCGCGCGCCTCTTCTGAGGACAGGGAGTTGGGGATTCCCGACCGCCAGTCGAAGCGGCGCTCCGGGTTGATGTAGTCGACCTTGCCCTTGCGGAAGTCGCTGCGCAGGACGCTCCCTCCCCGGCTCCGGTAGAAGCAGGGAACCTGGACGGCCGGCGGGGCCGCGGGGCCCGTTGAAGCGCAGCCCGGATCGGCGGCGAGGCTCTCGCCCACCGCCTCCTCCAGGGCCTCGATCCGGAACGCCTCCGAAAGCTGGGGACGCGAGATCTCAGGGGAGAAGAGCCGCTGGACTCCGGTCGGGTCTCCGACGACGGGGGGCAGGGCTTCGCTGACGAGGCGCACGAGCTCCGGCGGCGCCGGCCGGTCCTGGGCCGCAGCGGCGGCGGCGATACCGAAGAGAAGAAGGGTGAGGGCTTTATATTTCATGGCTCTATCCTTTATTCGAAAAGGGATCGGTCAAGGGTCGATCACGGGAGGCTGAAGGGCGACTCGTTCTTGGGATCGCAGCCATCGTAATACTGGACGCACCAGTAGTTGATCGAGGTGGGGTCCGCCTGGAGAGTCGGATCGAGGTTCATGTAGCCCTCGGTCGTCAGGCGGTGGACGCAGTTGTCGAGGCTCGGCCCGACGGAGTAGGCGACCGGGCACTGCTCGTATTCGCCGTTGACGCCCGAGTCGTACATCTCGTCCATCCAGATGCTGCCCAGGAGCATGTGGCCTCCCCAGCCGAAGTCTTCGTAGTCGTCGTCCCGGCCGCTGCTGATCCACATGATGCCGTGGAAGCCGGTCGCCATGTGCAGGCGTTGACCGTTTCCCGGCGAGTCGACGGGGTCCTGGAACCAGTACCGGGTATTGCTCAGGTTGTCGTCGTCCATGCTGTGGCAAGAGGACAGGTGCAGGTATTCGAGGTCCGTGTCGCCGACGAACATCTCGCCGCCGCTCGCTTCCGCGGCGTCGATCCGGCAGTCGGCGGAGGCCGAGGGAGTGCCGTCCTGGCGGAGCGAGCCTCTCCAGTGCTTGCCGCTGTCGCCGCCATGGAGGCCGATCATGGCCACGTCGGCGTCGTCCAGCCTGGTGTTGTCGGTGCAGCCCGCGATGGCGTCGGGATCGCAAAGCAGGCTGCGGGTGAACGTACCGTTGACCTGCCGGCCGTCCTTGACGAAGATGCCCAGGTCGTCGATCGAGTTGTACCAGCCGTCGACCATGTCATCCCAATCCGGGATGGATTTGCCCGAGCAGAATCCGGGGACCATCAGGTTGCCCAGCTCCCAATCCGTAATGACGTACATCTTGGCTTCGCCAGCCGCCCAGGCCGGCGCGGCGAGGGCGGCCAGGACGAGCGCCAGAAGCAGGCGCAGTGTCGATTTGTTCATGATCGATCCTCCCTTTCATGGTTAAGCTGCGAAAGCCTGGAAGGGCAGGAACGGTGCCAGGGCCGAACGGCACCGGAGAGGAGCTCGTAAACCCTTGAAAAGATGGAGATTTCAGGGTCCCGCACGAACGCCGGGAGATCTATCCGATCGGATAGGACCTATCGGATCGGCTGGATAGGGAAAGGGTTTCTACCCCTTGGTCCGGTCGCGCAGGCCGAGATTGCTGATCAGCCGGTGCAGGTAGTTGGGATGAAGCCCCAGGAGATCCGCCGCTTTCGTTACGTTGCCTCCGGCCTGCCCCATGGCCTCGAGGATCAATCGCTTTTTCGTCTCGCCGACGGTGTCGTGGAATTTCGTGACGGGAACCCTTCCGGACGCGGGCACGGCTTCGAGGAGGGCCTCGGGCAGATCCTCGGGCCGGATCAGCTCGTCGTTGCCCAGAACCACCGCCCGCTCGACGGCGTTCGAGAGCTCGCGCACATTGCCGGGCCAGGCGTAGCGCTCCAGGCAGGCGCGCGCCTCGGGCGTGAAGCCCACGACCCGCCGCCCGAGCTTGCGGCCGAAATGGGCGGCGAAATGGCTGGCCAGGAGGGGAATGTCCTCGCGCCTTTCGCGCAGGGGGGGCAGGGTGCAGGAGATCACGTTCAGGCGGTAGAAGAGGTCTTCCCGGAACGTGCCTTCGCGGATGGCCTTTTCCAGGTCCCGGTTGGTCGCCGCGATCACGCGCACGTCCACGCGGATCGGCCGCGGATTGCCCAGGCGCTCGAATTCCCGTTCCTGGAGCACGCGCAGGAGCTTGGCCTGGAGCTCCGGCGGAATCTCGCCGACCTCATCCAGGAAGAGAGTGCCGGTGTCGGCCACTTCGAATTTTCCGGTCTTGCGCTCCAGGGCCCCGGTGAAGGCCCCTCTCTCGTGTCCGAAGAGCTCGCTTTCCAGGAGCGTGGGGGAGAGGGTGGCGCAGTTGATGGCCACGAAGGGCCGGCTGGCCCGGCGGCTCTGCCGGTGGAGAGAGCGCGCCGCGACCTCCTTGCCGGTGCCGCTCTCTCCCCGCAGGAGGACCGTCGAATCGCTGGCGGCGACCCGGGAGAGGAGGCGCCAGACTTCGCGAATCCGCGAGCTCTTCCCCACGAGGTCCTGGTCGAGCGACGCCTCCAGGCGTCCTTTCTCTTCTTCGAGCCACTCGAGGTGGCGGGTGTTGACCAGGGCCTGGGACGCGATGCCGGCGAGCGCGGTCAGCAGGTCCAGATGGTTCTCGTCGAAGGGGATTCCGGTCTCCCGGGTGTCCAGGTAGAGGATCCCGAGCGGCCCTGCCGGGCTGTGCAGAGGAGCGGCGAGAAGCGACTTGATCCTGGCCATTCGCAAGCTCTCCGCCTGGCTCAGATCCTCCGCCTCCAGGAGGTCGTTCAACAGCACGGCCGCGCGCTCCCGCACGAGGCGCTCGACCAGGGTGCGGGACAGGGAGAAGGTCTCGGCCGAGCCCGCGCGGTCCAGGGCGAACGCCGAGGAGGGTTGGCCGGCCCGGTCGAAGAGAAGAAGGACGGTCCGCTCGGCGGGCATGGTCTCGACGAGCAGCTCGAGCAGCCGCCGGGCCAGGGGCTCGGTGGCCCGGAGGGAGTGGAGCTCCTGGCCGATCCGCAGCAGGGCCTGAAGGTCGCGGGCCATCCGGGCGCTGGGGGGGAGCTCTCCGCCGGGTTGCAGATAGCGCGAGCCGTCGGCCGGCCTCCGGACCGTGCTCTCGGCCGCGAACGCCTCTTCGTCCAGGATGGGGTCGTCGGCCGGGGCCGGGCCCGGATCGTCTCTCTCAAAGAGGAACAGGGATTCGCCCACGGCGATCCGGTCGCCCGGCTGCAGGTCCTGTTCGAGCACCCGGAGGTCGTTGACAAAGGTTCCGTACCGGCTGCCCAGGTCGCGCACCCGGAAACCACCCTCGGTGGGCTCGATCGCGCAGTGGTGGCGGGAGGCCGCGAGGTCGCGCAGGCAGACGCCATTCTCCCGGTCCCGGCCGAGGGTCAGGCCCTCCGCACCGAGCGGAAAGATCGTGTCCCCCAGGGGGCCGGAAAGGGCGACGAGTCGCAGCCGCACGGGTTGTTCTCTATCCAGAAAGATAGAGTCTATCCGATCGGAACCTGCCCATGCAGCCCGGCCGGATGGAAAAGGCCTTTGGTTTCTTGAGGTTCCGTCTTTTCGAGAGGCTGGCATCCGGCGTGCTCTCCGGTTCTTGCAGACGCCGGGAGATCCGGCGAACAAGGAGAAATCAAATGGCTAGCGCTGACAATACCGATCCTACGATGGAGAAGGATCCCGATTTCGAAAAGACGCCCCCGGAAGAGATCCAGCCCATCCCCGCGACGGACGTGAAGCCGACCCGGGGGCCGAAGGAACCTCCTCCCGATCCTCCCCGGAGCTGAGTCGCCCAAGGTTTCAAGGAATGGCTCCGGCCGGCTCCAAGAGCGGCCGGAGCTCCGGGTCTTCGCGCAGTGAGCGGAAGGCCGAGCCCGTGAACCAGCGCGGCTGGATCCCTTTCTCCAAAGCTGCCTGTGCGTTGTTGAGAGCGGAGCTCCGGTCGCCGGCCAGATGGTGCACGAAAGCGCTCAGGAGAAGAATCCGGGGATCGTCGGGGCTCTGTCGCACGGCGTCCTGTGCGATCTCCACCGCTTGCCGGGTGTACCCGAGGCGGGCCAGGCACTGCGCCTTTTGAATGGACTCCTGGGGCCCGAGCCTGCCCTCCGGCAGGCTCGCAAGGATACGGCGGTAGAGGGCTTCGGCCTCTCGGGGGTGGCCGAGCTCGATTT
>DATEIO010000934.1:0-3515 GCA_035278895.1 Thermoanaerobaculia bacterium
CACCCGGGTGGCGAGGAGCGAATGGCCGCCCAGCTCGAAGAAGTCGGCGTCCGCTCCGACCCGCTCGATCCCCAGGAGATCGGCCCAGATCCCGGCAAGGATCTCCTCGACCGGCGTGCGCGGCGCACGGTATTCCTCCTCGCTTCCGGGCTGCTCCGGAGCCGGCAGGGCCCGGCGGTCCACCTTGCCGTTGGAGGTCAGGGGCAGGGCTTCGAGGACTACGAAGGCAGCCGGCACCATGTAGCCCGGCAGCCGCTCGGAGAGCGACCGCCGCAGTTCCTCGACCGAGACGCCGCCTGCCACGTAGGCGACCAGCCGCCGGTCGCCGGGCCGGTCCTCGCGCGCCAGCACAACCGCCTCGCGGACTCCGGACGACGCCGTGAGCGCCGCTTCGATCTCGCCCAGCTCGATGCGGAACCCGCGCAGCTTGACCTGGTGGTCCACCCGGCCGAGGAACTCGATCGTGCCGTCGGAGCGCCGGCGCACGCGGTCGCCCGTGCGGTAGAGGCGCTCTCCCGGAACCCCGAAGGGATCGGGCACGAAGCGCTCGGCGGTGAGGTCGGCCCGGCCCAGATAGCCGCGCGCCAAGCCCTCGCCGCCCGCGTACAGCTCGCCCTCGACCCCCACGGGGACCGGATCAAGACGCCGATCCAGAACATGGGCCCGGGTGTTGGCGATGGGCCGGCCGATGGGCACGCTCTCCCCCGCCTGCGGCGGCGCGGCCAGCCGGTGGCAGCAGGTGAAGGTGGTGCCTTCGGTGGGGCCGTAGCCGTCGATCAAGGTGAGACCGGGATGGCGTTCCAGAACCCGGCGGGCGTGCTCGGGCGAGATCACGTCGCCGCCCGCGAGGAGCTGCGAGAGCGGCGCGAGGCCCTCCAGGCCGTGATCCACCATCTCGTGGAACAGGCCGGCGGTGAGCCAGGCCGAGGTGACGCCGTGCGTCTCGATCACCCGCGCCAGGTCGTTGAGCGAGCCGACCCGGCCGGGATAGAGCACCAGCCGGCCTCCGTTCAGAAGCGGTGCCCAGATCTCCAGGGTCGAGGCGTCGAAGGAGACGGGCGCGGCCTGGAGCCAGGTCTGCTCCGGTCCCAGGTCCGCGTAGCGGGCGCCGCGCACCAGCCGGATCACGTTGCGGTGGGTGACCGCGACGCCCTTGGGAGTCCCCGTGGAGCCCGAGGTGTAGAGGACGTAGGCCAGGGCCGTGGCCGGCACCCGCGGCAGCTCGGCCTCGGGCGCTTCGCCGTCCAGGGTGACGAGCTCTACCCCCGCCGGCAGCTCGAACGGCGGGGCCTCCCGGGTAACCAGCCGGGTGGCACCCGCGTCGCGGAGCAGGAAGGCCAGGCGCTCCGGCGGATCGGAGGGATCGAGCGGCAGATAGGCCCCTCCGGCCTCCAGGATGCCGAGAAGAGATGCGATCAGGTCCGGCGAGCGCTCGGCGAGAACCGCCACCCGCTCCTCAGGCTCGAGCCCGTGGGCCACGAGCCAGCGGGCGAGTTGGCTGGCCCGGTGCCGCAGCTCGCTCCAGGTCAGGCTCTCGTCCCCCTGCTCGACGGCCACGTCGTCCGGCCGCTGCCGCGCCTGTTCCGTGAAGAGGCCGTGGATCGTCTCCTCCGCCGGGAACGGGGTGGCCGTGTCGCTCCACTCGGCGAGGAGCTGATGCCGCTCGGCCGCGCCCAGGAGGGGCAGCTCCGCGATCGGGCGGTCCGCCCTGGCAGCCACGCCTTCGAGCAGCGTGGCGAGGTGCTGGAGCATGCGCCGGGCCGCGTCGCCGTCCACCCGGGAGCGGTCCCACATCAATTGCAGCCCGAGCGGGTCTCCCGAGAGGATCGCCAGGGTCACGGGATAGTTCGTGCTCTCGAAGGTCTGCAGGTTGCCGATCCGGAGGCTGGAGCTGTCCTCCCCGGCATTCGGGTAGTTCTCGAACACGTAGAGCGTTTCGAAGAGCGGCGAGCCGGCGGGGACCTCGCTCCAGCGCTGGAGGTCGGCCAGCGGAGCATGCTGAAGCTCCTGCCGGGCGAGTTGGCGCTTCTGGAGGCGCTGCAGCCAGCCCGCCAGGGGCTCGGCGGCGTTCACCTCCACCCGCACCGGCAGGGTGTTGACGAACATGCCGACCCGGGTTTCGACCCCGGGCAGGGTGGCCGGACGGCCGGAGACCACGTTGCCGAAGACCACGTCCGTCTCGCCGCTGTAGCGGCCGAGGAGCACGGCCCAGGCCCCCAGGGTGACGGTCTGGAGAGTGATCTGGTGCCGCACCGCCAGCGCCTGAAGCTCCGCCGTGACCTCGCGGGAGAGCTGGACTCTGTGCACGGCGTGGCCGGAAGGCCTCTCCGCCTTTCCCGGGGGAACGAGGCCGAGAGCGTTGGGAGCGGTGAACCCGGCGAGCTCCTCGCGCCAGAACGCCTCCGCCTTCCCCGGATCCTGCCCCTGCAGCCAGACCACGTAGTCGCCGAACGGCCGCGCGGGCGGTAACGCCGTCTCGTGGCCTTCGTAGATCGTCACCAGCTCCTGGACGAGGATGGGGAGCGACCAGCCGTCGAGCAGCAGGTGGTGGAACGTCCAGATGAATCCCAGCTCGCTATCGAAGCGAATCAGGGAGAACCGCATCAGGGGGGCCTTGGAGAGGGACAGAGGCGTGTGCCGTTCGCTCTGCCGCAGCTCTTCGAAGCGGCGCTCCCGCTCCGCCTCTGGGAGGCCGCGCCAGTCCAGCTCCTGCCAGGGCAGCGAGGCCTTCTTGCGGACGGCCTGCAGGGGCTCTTCCAGGCCATCCCACAGAAAGGCCGTGCGGAGCACCGTGTGGCGCTGGACCAGCTTCTCCCAGGCCTGGCGGAACCGCGGCACGTCCACGTCCGCCGGCAGGGTGCAGGTGACCTGGTTGACGTAGACCCCGGATCCGGGCGCCATCAGGCTATGGAACAACATGCCGCTCTGGAGCGGCGTCAAGGGATAGAGATCTTCGACGTTCTTCATGAGGCTCAATCCTCGTCGTCATCGGCGAGCAGAGCCGCCACCCGGGCCAGGCCGCGGGCATCGAGCCTGGCCTTTCCGAAGTCCGAGGGGGTGAAGACCTCCTCGCTCTCCTGGCCATGGCGGAGCAGTTGCCGCAGAGCGCCGGCATAGGCCGCGGCCAGACGCTCCGCGGTCTCCCGGCGATGGATTCGAGACCCGTAGGTCAGGGTGATGCGAAGCCGGCCCCCGGCCACGAGGCCGGCGACCTCCAGGAGGTGGGCGCGGCGGGCGCGCAGGCTCCGGCTGGGGCCGGTGCCGGCAGTCGAGACCCGGAAGAGGGAAAGCTCCTCGAAGGTGGAGTCGGCCTGGCCCAGGTAGTTGAACAGGATCTCGGCCGCCGGGGGCTCGTCCAGCAGGCGGGCGGCCTGCAAGAGGCCGTAACCGATCCCGCGGCCGGGCACGGCGCGCAGCCGCTCCTTGGCGCTCACCAGGGCCGCACCGGGATCGGCGCCGCCCGCCTCCAGCACGACCGGGTACAGCGAGGTGAACCAGCCCACGGTGCGCGAGAC
>DATEIO010000935.1:0-2392 GCA_035278895.1 Thermoanaerobaculia bacterium
GGTGGTGCTCGACTGCCAGGACGCGCCGGTGGACCTGTGGGTCGCCCCCTTCGGCTGCCCGGACGCGCAGGACATGATCCGCAACTATCTGGCCGGGCTCGACCTGTTCGACGACTACCGCCGCGGCGAAGGGCCGGAGACGATCCTTGTCCACGGCCGGCCCATGCGCGGCGCCACGCTCTACGGGCAGGCTCTGGAAGCGGGCCTGGCCTTCCTGGACGACGCGCGGCGGGACCTCTCCCGGATCACGGTGCCGGTCACTTGGATTCTCGGCACCTACGACTGTTGGGTGACCCGCACGCGGGTACGGGCGATGCTCGACGCCCCGGGCGGCGGCGTGCGCGAGATCTTCGAGTGCGCCACGGGGCACGTCTTGAAGAGCGGCGCCGAGGCCATCGAGCTGTTCAAGCTCGTGTCCGAGTCCGTCTCCAAGCACCTCTTCGGCGCGGACCGGCCGGCGCGGGAGCCCAACTTTGCGCGCTATGCCCGCCAGAGCGAGGCCGAGTGGGGGAGGGTGCGGCGCCTGGAGCTCGCGGATGCGCAGGGGTTCTGGAAGGAGCACCTGTTCGGGGCGCCGGGCGACGAGGTCGGTTACGACATTCTCCTGGAGCACCCGGAGTATCCGCGTTTCCTCACCCGCCAGGTCGAGCTGCTGGACCCCCGGCCCGGCGACCGGGTGGCGGACTTCGGCTGCGGCACCGGCAACCTTCTGATGTCGCTCCTGGACGTCTGCGGGCCGGCCGCGCTCCCGGCCTCGGTGACGTATCTCGATCTCGTGCCCGAGGCGGTCCGCCGCACGGAAGAGAAGCTTCTCGCCTGGTGCGAGGAGAGGGGCGTCCGGCCGCCGGTCCGCTACGGGGTGGTGGCGGACCTCGAAGTCTCGCGTTTCGCGGCCATCGCCGACTTCCTGGACGGCCGGCTCCACGGCGTCGAGGGGCTGGTCCACCGGGTCGAGGGGCTCGCCTACGCCACGGCAAGGAAGCTCGCGGAGCGCTACGGCAAGGAGCTGCACGCGATCCTCCGCGGCACCCCGGCCCCGGCCTCGCGGGTGCGCGAGCTCTGCCCCTCGCTCGACGACCGGGAAGTGGAGATCGCTCTGGAGATCGGCCGCGCCGCCCGCTTCCTCTGCGGGGAGACGCGGTCCGAGGACGTCCATCCCGGCGTTTCCGTGGCAGCGACGGCCAAGGACCTCCGCTTCCGCCATCTCCATTTCGGCAAGGCGGCCCCGGCGCTGCGGCTCGACCTCCCCGACGGGAGCTTCGACCGGATCGGCTCTTCGCTCGTCCTCCCGTACCTCTACGACCCGCTCGCGAGCCTGCGGGAGATGAACCGGCTGCTGCGCCCCGGCGGGACCCTCGTCTTCTCTTCGATCCGCCCCAACTTCGACCCCTCGAAGCTCTACATCGAGGGTGTCGAGATCCTGAAGCGTCAGGAAGAGGAGGGAGACCCGCAGACGGCGCGCAAGCTCGAAGCGCTGCGCCATTACGGCAACATGGTGAGCCGTCTGATCGAGCTCGAAGAGGACGGCCGGTTTCGTTTCTACGACGCGCAGGCCCTGGAGAGCCTCGTGGCCGAGGCGGGATTCTCGCGCGTTCACACCTTTGACGCCTTCGGATCGCCTTCCACCGCGATCCTGGTGCGGGCGGAGAAATAGAGCCTTGAGCCTCTGGCCTGTCCGTCGCGCCGACACGGCACTCCGGCTGCCCGGGTTTGAAGACGCGTTCCAGCGGGAGACCGAGGAGCTGTTCGTGGAGCGGGCGCGGTTCCTGATCTGGTCGGCCCTCTTCCTCTACGCGGCCTTCTGGCTGCTCGACCTCCTGGTGATCCCCGAGCGGGCCTTGGATTTCCTGGCGATCCGCGCGGCCGTGGTCGCCATCTATGGCATCGCGCTCTTCTTCCTGTCGTCGCGCTTTGCGACGCGGCTCGCCGAATCGCTGGTGATGGCCGGGGCCGTGGCCTCGGTGGCCGGCATTACCATCATGGCCACGTACCTGGGAGGCTTCTCCAGCAACTATTTCGCCGGCAACATGATCGTGCTCTTCACGATCGGCTTTTTCCTCCCTTGGGGGCTCCGGTCCTCGGTGGTGCTGTTCTCGCTCATCCTCGCCACCTACGTGGGGATCAACCTGGCGATCTACGGGCCCTCGCGGGAGATGGTGAGCCCGCTGTTCTTCCTCGTGGGCTCGGCGGTCGTCTCCTACCTCGCGGTCCTCTCCAGCCGGCGGACCCGGCGGCGGGACCTGTCGCTGCGCCTGCGCCTCGAAAAAGCGAACGAGGAGCTCAAGGAGGTCGACGAGGCCAAGACCCGCTTCTTCGCCAACGTGAGCCACGAGCTGCGCACGCCGCTCACGCTCCTCCTGGGTCCGCTCGAAACCCTTTTCGCGTCCGAGGA
>DATEIO010000936.1:0-3747 GCA_035278895.1 Thermoanaerobaculia bacterium
CTCACGGCCGAACGTCAGGTCCCCGATGAGCGTCAGCCTGCTACAACTCCACCCCCGCCCGCCGGATCAAATCCCCCAGGCACCGGCTAGACTCCCGGTAGACCTCTTCGAGGTCCAGATGGGTAAGCCGCCCATCCTCCACAAGCAACCGGCCGGCGACCAGGGTGTGGCGGACGGCGGCTCGCGAGGCTCCGAAGGCGATCCGGTCGTGGGGGTCGGCTTGGGGGGCGGCCCAGATTTCGGGGTGGTCGGTGGAGAGCACGAGGAGGTCGGCGAGCTTGCCGGGTTCGATCGTGCCGATCTTGTCTTGAAGGCCAAGCGCGCGGGCGCCTTCGCTGGTGGCGAGGCGCAGGGCGTCGAGACCGGAGAAGGCGTCGGGGCTGTGCTTGACCTTTTGGAGGAGGGCAGCCAGGCGGACTTCCTGGAGGCAGTCCAGGTGGTTGCTGCAGGCTGCGCCGTCGGCTCCCACGCCCACGGGGATTCCGTGGCGGCGGAGGGCGAGCAGGTCGGCGATGCCGGAGCCGAGCTTCAGGTTGGAGCTGGGGCAGTGGACGACGCTCGTGCCGTGGTCCCGCAGCCGGCCGAGATGCCCATCGGCGATCCAGACGCCGTGGGCGAGGCGGAGGTCGGTTGCGAGCACGCCCTGGTCGTCGAAGTAGTGGATTTCGTCCCGCCCTCCCTTGAGACTGCGGACGACGGCGGTCTCGTCCAGCTGCTCCAGGGCGTGGGTGTGGACCGGCCAGCCCCGGTGGAGCGCCAAGTCGCGGAGCCCGGTCCAGAGGAGATCGGAGCAGGTGAGGATGAAGCGCGGGTTCAGGGCGTAGCGCAGGCGCCCTTCGGCCGCGCCGTCATAGCGATCCCCCAGAGATTCGGTTTCGGCGAGGGCGTTGTCCGTCCTCTGGCGCATGGCTCCCGGAAGCCCCTCGCCGGAGTCCATCAGGCAGAGGCCGGCGAAGGCGCGGAGCCCGGAGGCCGCGATGGCATCGAGCAGGCCCCGGATGCCCGGGCCGATGCCGATGTCCTGGATAGTGGTGGTGCCCCCAAGCAGGCATTCGGCCGCACCCAGCAGGGCGCACCAGTAGGCGCTCTCGTCGTCGTGCGCCGCTTCCAGGGGCCAGATCCGCTCCCGCAGCCAGGCGAGCAGGCGGCGGTTCTCGGCCAGGCCGCGGAAGAAGGTCTGCCCCAGATGGAGGTGCCCCTGGACAAGCCCTGGCAGGACGAAGCCGCCGGAGACGTCGAGCACGCGGGCGGCCGGCGGAGGCTCCGGAATCCGTCCGATCGCGCGGATCCGGCCGTTCTCCACGAGGATGTCTCCCTGGAGTACGGTGGCTTCGGCGTCCAGGGTGAGGATCGTGCCGCCCCGGAGGAGCAGGGGAGGAGCGGACGGAGACGGAGAGCCTTCGTTGAGGATCATGATGAGGCTTCGATCCTACATCGTTTGTAGCGCGTCGCAGTTAAGGCGTCTCTTGACCCAGAAGAACCGTCCCTTCAGGGACAATCGTCGGTAGCCCCAGGTTTTCAACCTGGGGCGGTAAAGGCCCGCGCCGTCCCGGGACGGCCCGCGTACCAGCCGAGGTGCCCCTTTTTTTCGCCCCAGGTTGAAACCGTGGGGCTACCCACGGATGTGCCTGAAGGCACGATTCAGAGGGGCTCGTCATAAAGGTCGTCTGTAGGGCGTGCTGCACTAGAATCCACGCATGAAATCGGGCTTGGTCCTCCGGAGCCAGCGAGTTGTAACCCCTCAAGAGATACGTCCGGCCTCGGTGTGGATTCGCGAGGGACGGATCGAGCGCGTGGCCGCGCCGGACGAGGTCCCTTCCGGAGCTCCGGTTGAGGACTTCGGCGAGATGGTCGTAATGCCGGGGATCGTGGACACCCACGTCCATATCAACGAGCCGGGGCGGACGGAGTGGGAAGGATTCGAGACCGCCACCCGGGCCGCGGCGGCGGGCGGCATCACTACGCTGGTGGACATGCCGCTCAACAGCATTCCCGCTACGACCACGCGGGAGGGGCTGCGGGCCAAGGTGGAGGTGGCGCGGGGGCAGTGCCAGGTCGACGCCGGCTTCTGGGGCGGTGTGGTGCCGGGCAACGCGGGGGAGCTCCCCGGGCTGTGGCAGGACGGTGTCCTGGGATTCAAGGCGTTCCTGGCTCCCTCCGGAGTGGACGAGTTCCAGCACGTCGAGGAGAAGGACCTGCGGGAAGCGCTGCCGGTGCTTGCCCGGCTCGGCGCGCCGCTCCTGGTTCATGCCGAGCTTCCGGGACCGATCGAGGCGGCGGCCGGCGTCTGGGAGGGCGCGGGGCCGGCCGGGCTGCGCGAGTACTCCCGGTATCTGCGGTCCCGGCCGGACGCGGCCGAGGTCGAGGCGGTCGAGCTTCTGGTGCGGCTCTGCCGGGAGACGGGCGCCCGGGTGCACGTCGTTCACGTCTCCTCCGCGGAGGTCCTGCCGATCCTGCGGCGGGCCCGGGCGGAGGGGCTGCCTCTCACGGCCGAGACCTGCCCGCACTACCTGACGTTCACGGCCGAGGAGATCCCCGAGGGCGCATTGGCGTTCAAGTGCGCTCCCCCGATCCGCTCGCGGGAGAACCGGGAACGCCTGTGGGAGGCGCTGCGCGAGGGGCTGCTCGATCTGGTCGCGACGGACCACTCTCCGAGCCCGGTGGACCGGAAGCAGGTCAAGACGGGGGATTTTCGCGGCGCCTGGGGAGGGATCGCTTCGCTGCAACTCTCGCTGCCCGCGGTGTGGACCGAAGCGAGGAAGCGAGGCTTCAAGCCGGCCGACCTGGCGGAGTGGATGTGCGCCGCCCCGGCCCGGCTGGCCGGCCTCCAGGATCGCAAGGGAGCGATCGCGCCGGGCCGTGACGCGGATCTGGTCGTCTGGGATCCGGATGCGCACTTCATGGTCGAGCCCCTGAGCCTCCAACATCGCCACAAGCGCACCCCGTACGCCGGACGCACGCTGGACGGCGTGGTGCACCGGACCCTGCTACGGGGGGAAACGGTCTATGATGACGGCGTTTTTCCCGTCGCACCTTCCGGGAGATTGCTCCTGAGAGAGTCGAGATGACCGATTTCACCGATTGGGTGGACCTCGCGGCTGAGCGCCTGGGCGGGGCCGTGCTCGCGGCCAACGACGAATTCTTTGCGCCCAAGGAAAACCTCCTCAAAGCCGGGGAGGCGGTCTGGATCGAGGGGAAGTACACGGACGTCGGCAAGTGGATGGATGGGTGGGAGACCCGGCGCCGGCGCGAGCCGGGCCACGACTGGTGCATCGTCCGCCTGGGCCTTCCGGGCGTGCCGCGGGGGATCGTGGTCGATACCAGCCATTTCCGGGGCAACTATCCCGAGTCGTGCTCGATCGAAGCTTGCACGGTCGACGGGCATCCGGCGCCCGAGGAGCTCCTGGCCGCCGCGTGGACCGAGATCCTGCCGCGCTCGCCTCTCGAAGGGAATTCAAAGAATCGCTTCCTGCTGGACCAGGAGATCGGCCGGGTCACGCACCTCCGCCTCAACATCTTCCCGGACGGCGGCGTGGCGCGGCTGCGGGTCTACGGCGAGGTGGTCCCGGACTGGACGTGGCTCCTCCGGCGGCCGGGCGAGATCGATCTGGCGGGGACGGAGAACGGCGGCGTGGTCCTCTCCTGCAGCGACATGTTTTTCGGCAACCGGCACAACCTCATTCTCCCCGGGCCCTCGCTCGGCATGCATGACGGATGGGAGACGAAGCGGCGCAGGGGCCCCGGCCA
>DATEIO010000937.1:0-5190 GCA_035278895.1 Thermoanaerobaculia bacterium
GCCCGATCCCACGCTCTACTTCGAGGGGGATTCGAGCATCAAGCTCGGCTCGACCGAGAGCCTCCAGGTCGACAGCCGCCGCCAAAGCCCTCTTCTCACCCAGTTCCAGGGCCCGCTCCAGGCTCTGGCCGACTCGGGGACTCTCGCCGTGTTCGTCAATCCGGACAAGGTGGCCGTCAACGCGGACGCGGCTCTCGCCCACATGGCAAAGAGCGTGGGCGGCCTCTATCTCGAAGAGGGGAACGTCCGCTCGCTCGAAAAGCGCATCGCGAGCTCCACCGCGGCCTACTACGAGGCGGGGTTCCACCCTGCGGGCCCGCTCCTCGAGGCGGCGCGGGCAAGCATCGAAATCGGCATTCGCCGGCCGGGCGTGAAGGCCTGGGCACCCGCCACGGTGAAGACGCGAGAGACCTGGGACTCCCTCTCCAAATATGAAAAGCAGATGGTGATCGTGGACCTGATCGCCGGCGGGCCCGAGATCCAGCACGCCCGCGGCCCCGTGCGCCTTGACGCCCACGAGCTCGCCGGCCGTCCCTCCGGCCGGGTCTACCCCGGGCGCCAGGCGCTGCGCTATGAAGCCGCCTGGCCCGCGGACGTCCTGGGCCGCAAGGTGGACCTCTACTCCGTGGTCCTCGCCGCGCCCGAGCCCAAGACGCCGCCCCGCGTGCTCAAGCTCGACGTCCAGGAAGGAGTGAAGGTGAGCTCGTCCGGCATCGAAACCACCGTCGAAAGCATCGATCCCTTCGTCTGGGGTTTTGTCGCCGTCGAGCCCGGCACGGGCCGGGCGTGGTACCGGCGGCTGATGATTCACCCGGATTCGAAGAAGCGGCCGTAGTCGCAAGGAAAGGACTTAAAGGACACCAAGGACACCAAGGACGATAAGGACAATCAGGACGGTCTTTTGTCCTTGGTGTCCCTGGTGTCCTTGGTGTCCTTTGGGATTGACCCCGCCAGTCCGTGTATGCTTTTATGACATCAGCAGTTCCCACAGCAGCACGAGCCGGAGGAGGTGACGATGGCGGGCAGTCGGCGTAGCGGTCCTCGGATGTGTCTGTTGGCAGCGATGCTGGTCGTTCTCGGCGGGTCCGCGGGGGACGATCCGGTGGCGAAGACGGGAGCGCAGAAGGCGCTTGCGAAGGCCCGGGCCGAAGCCTTGCGGGAAGGCCTGCCCACCAACGCGGACGAGGCGGCGGAGCGCTTCCTCGACGAGCGCGTGCCACCGGGAAAGAAGGAGATCCCGGCCGGGCTTTACGACGCGGCGCGGGAGCGGATGCGCGGGATGCTGCGGTATTCGACGGTGACCGGCGAGCTCGTGTCCTACGAGCCGGACGCGCGGGAAAAGGCGGGGCTCGCCTGGAGCGAGCTCGGGCCCGGCAACATTGGCGGACGTACGCGGGCGCTGGTGATCGATCCCAAAGATCCCAGGATTTTCTATGCGGCCGGGGCGAGCGGGGGCGTCTGGAAGTCGACCGACGCCGGCGCCAACTGGCGCTGGGTCGCCGACGACTTCGCGAATCTCACCGTGGTCTCCCTGGCGATGGACCCCGCGGACTCGCGGGTGCTCTACGCCGGAACCGGAGAGGGCATCCTCACCAACGTGGCCCGGGGCATGGGGATCTATCGCACGGCCGACGGCGGGGAGACCTGGCAGCACCTGGCGGCGACGTCGACCGCCGACTTCCACTTCGTCAACGATCTCGTGATCAGCCGCGCCGATCCGCGGCGGCTCTACGCGGCCACGAGGACCGGCGTCTGGCGCTCGCTCGACCGCGGCGCCACCTGGAGGCGCGTGCTCGATCCCAAGACCGGGAGCGGCTGTGAGGACCTGGCGATCCGCACCGACCGTCCCGTGGACGTCGTGCTCGCGGCCTGCGGGCGGCGCGAGCAGGCGAGCGTCTGGCGCAACGTGCGGGCCAACGCTCCCAAGGGCCGGTGGCAGAAGGTGCTGACCGAGCCGGCCATGAACCGCACCTCGCTCGCCATCGCGCCGTCCAATCAGGACATCATCTACGCCCTTTCCTCCAGCGGAACGGCGTATCCCCAGAATCCCACCGACAGCTACCAGGACAACCTGCACGCCGTCTTCCGCTCCACCAATGGCGGTGCCACCTGGGAAGCCCGGGTGCGCAACACCGATCCGGTGGAGCTCAACACCCTGCTCCTGAGCTACGTCCTGATTGCCAATGGCTCGGATTGTGGCCTGCAGCCGGTCGAATACGACAACGCTCTGGGCCAGGGCTGGTACGCGAACACGATCGCCGTCGATCCGGCCAATCCCGACCGGGTCTGGGCCGGAGGGATCGACCTCTTCCGCTCGGACGACGGCGGCCGCAACTGGGGGCTGGCGACCTACTGGTGGGCGTTCGGAGCGGACGCCGCGCCCAGCTACGTCCACGCCGACCAGCACGTGCTCGTGTTCCATCCGCGCTACAACGGCACCACCAACCGCATCCTCTACGCCGGCAACGACGGCGGGGTTTTCCGCACGCGCGATGCCCTGGCCGCCACGGCCAAGGGAGCGAAGGCCGGCTGCGATCCCGAGCGGAGCCTCCTCCAGTGGCAATCCTTGAGCCGCGACTACGGCACCATCCAGTTCTACCACGGGGTCGCCTATGCCGACGGCACGCGCTATCTCGGAGGAACGCAGGACAACGGCACCCCGCTGGGCGGAGATGCCACGGGCCGCAACGGCTGGAAGATGGTCCTGGGGGGAGATGGCGACTGGGTCGCGGCCGACCCTGCCAATCCCAACATCCTCTACGCGCAGATCTTCGGCGGCGGCGCGCTCCAGAAGTCGACCGACGGCGGCGTCACGTTCGAGTCCATGGCTTCCGCAGAGGGCTGGTCGGATTTCCGGGGGCCCTTCCTGATCGATCCGCAACAGGGCGCGCGCCTCTGGTATGCGGGCTCGCGCGTCTGGCGCAGCGAGGACCGGGCCGAGAGCTTCACGGCCGCGAGCTTCAAGTTCAACGACTTGCCGACCCTGGGTCTTGCGGAGGCGCTCGCCGTCTCGCCGGTCGATTCGAACCGGGTGCTGGTGGGAACGCGCCAGGGAGCCATCCTCCGCTCGAGCGCCGCCCTTTCCACGACCGGCGAGACCCCGTGGGACTTCGTCCGGCTGCGGGAGAACGCCCAGGTTTCCTGGCTCGCCTTCGATCCGAAAGACGCGAACGTCGCCTACGCGACCTATTCGAACTTCGGCGGCCCTCACGTCTTCAAGACCACGGACGGCGGCGTCACCTGGACCTCGATCGACGGCGCGGGAGCGGGAGCCCTGCCCGACATCCCCGTGCACACGATCCTCGTGGACCCCACGAAGACCGGCCGCCTCTACATCGGCACCGATCTCGGAGTCTTCGTTTCGTTGAACGGCGGTGCCACCTGGGCGGTCGAAACCGGCTTCTCGCCCGTGATCACCCAGACGCTCCAGGCGTTGAAGCGGTCGAACGGCGAGACGCTGCTTTTCGCCTTTACCTACGGCCGCGGAGCCTGGAAGGTGAAGCTGGGTTCGTGAGGGACGCTCCGGTCTACACCACTGCCGCCTCGCGGGGCGAGAGCGCCGCCCCGTAGGGCGGCTGATCCGCCATGCGAGGCGAGAGCGCCGCCTCGTGGGGCGACTGAGCCGCCTCGCGAGGCGGGAGCGCCGCCCCACGGGGCGACTCAGCCGCCTTGTGAGGCGAGAGCGCCGTCCCGTGAGGCGACTGAGCCGCCTTGCGAGGCGAGAGTGCCGCCCCGTGGGGCGACTGAGCCGCCTCGCAGGGCGAGAGCGCCGCCTCGCGAGGCGACTGAGCCGCCTCGCGGGGCGTGGCTCCCGCGACTTCGCGGTGCTCTGACGGGAAGCGGGGTAGGATGGGCCCGTGATGAAGAAGGAGTCCCTGAATGCTCCGGGAGAAAACCGCCCCTGGGCCACGATCCTCGCCCTGCGCAACAACCCTCTGGGCTACATGGAGCGGATCGCGTCGACCTACGGCGACATTGCCCATCTGCGGGTGGGGCCCTACAAGCTGGTCTTCATCAATCACCCCGACCTCGTCCACGAGGTGCTGGTCGCCAAGGATGCGAGCTTCATCAAGGGGCGGGCTCTCGACCAGACGCGGGACGTGTTCGGACAGGGCCTGCTGACGAGCGAGGGCGAATTCCACAAGCGGCAGCGGAGGCTGATCCAGCCGGCGTTCCACCGGCGGCGGATCGAGGGCTATGCCGCCGCCATGGCCACGGACGCGGCCGCCGCGGCCGCGCGCTGGCAGGACGGCGAGACGGTCGATATCTCCCGCGAGATGATGCGCCTGACGCTGCGGATCGTGGCGCGCACCCTCTTCAGCGTGGACGTGGAGGAGGGGGCGGCGCGCGAGGTGGGGCGGGCGCTCGACGCTCTGGTCGACGCCTTCAGCGTGGTGGCCGTTCTGGGAACTCTCTTCCGCAAGCTGCCGCTCCCTTCGATCCGGCGCGCGAACAAGGCCCGGGAGACGCTGGACGCCCTGATCTACCGCATGATCGCCGAGAGGCGGCGAGCCGGCGGAGGCGGCGAGGACCTCCTCTCGCTCCTCCTGGCCGCGCGGGACGAGGACGGGAGCGCCATGGACGACCGGCAGGTGCGCGACGAGGCGATGACCCTGTTCCTCGCGGGCCACGAGACCACGGCGAATGCGCTCGCCTGGTCGTGGTACCTGCTCGCGGGACATCCGGAAGCCGAGGCGCGCTTCCACGCGGAGGTGGACGCAGTGCTGGGAGACCGTCTCCCCGGAGCCGCGGACCTGCCGTCGCTCCCGGTCACGCGCCAGGTCTTCGCCGAAGCGATGCGCCTCTACCCGCCGGCCTGGGCCATTTCCCGGCGATCGATCGAGCCGGTCACGGTCGGCGGCTATCCGCTCCCCGAGGGGACCGGCGTCCTCGCCTCGCAATGGGTCCTGCACCGCGATCCCCGCTTCTTTCCGGACCCTTCGGCCTTCCGCCCGGAGCGCTGGACCGAGGACTTCGAGGCCGCGCTTCCCAAGCTCGCCTATTTCCCCTTCGGAGGAGGCCCGAGGATCTGCATCGGCATGGGCTTCGCCTGGATGGAAGGGATTCTGCTCCTCGCGACGCTCGGGCGCAGATGGAAGATGCGGCTCGTTCCCGGGCAGCGGGTGGAGCCTCATCCGCGGATTACATTGCGCCCGAAGAACGGGGTGCGGGTCACCCTGGAGCGGCGGG
>DATEIO010000938.1:0-2370 GCA_035278895.1 Thermoanaerobaculia bacterium
CCGGGTTCGGGAACACCTTCCGCAGCAGTCGTAGATTGAATCAGGGCCGCGCGGGCATCCCGCTCATCGTCCGCGCCGTCAACCCCCGCCCTTCCACCTCGACCTTGATGTCTCTCTTCGGGGAGTCGTCCTTCGGATAGAAGCTGAGGATGTACTGGCTTCGCAGCTCCGAGAGGATCTCCTGGTAGACGGCCGAGAGGTCCTGGTCCGGTAGGGCGAAGTAGAGCTTGCCGCCGGTGGATTCGGCTAGGCGGCCGAGGCGCTCGGAGAGGGGCTCTTCGAGGAAGCCGCCGTCCTCCCCACGGGCGGCCCGGGGGTTGGCCACGATCAGGTAGACGGGCGTCTTGATCTTCCGGGCCTGGGAAAGGACATCGCGGTAGGAGATCTTGCTCCCCTCCTCGATGCCGTCCGAATAGACGACCAGGGCCTTGCGGCCGGAGAGCCCCTGGAGCTGGGTGAGCGAGAAGGAGATCGCCTCCCAGAGCGCCGTGCCGCCGTCGGCCGACAGCGTGCCGAGCGACGAGGAGACCGCGGCAAGGTCGCGCGTCACCGGGCGGACGAGGCGGGGCTGGGTGTCGAAATCGACCAGGAGGGCCCGGTCGCGCCGCTCGGAGAGGCCGCCGTCCAGGAGCGAGGAGACGGCCTCCTGCACCTTGGGGAGCTTCAGGAACATGCTGGCGGACGAGTCGATGGCGAGCGCCACGGTGAGCGGCAGGTCGCCCGCGTTCTCGAAGCTCGCGATCTCCTGCTCCCGCCCGTCCTGGCGCACGTGGAAGGCGTCGCGGGAGAGCCCCTGGACAGGCTTGCCCGAGGCGTCCGTCACTACGACGAAAAGCTCGGTCAGCCGCACGTCCACCCGCTCGCCCAGCCCGGAGGCGTTCACGGTCACCGCGTCCTCGGCCGTGGAGCCGTCTTCGAGACGCGCCTCGACGCGCAGATAGCCCGAGGGGCGGTCTCTGGGGATCACGATCCGATGCCGGAAGGGGGCGGTGTAGAGCGTGCCCGCGAGCTGGTCGTTCCAGAAGATCTCCACCCGGTCGAGCTTGGCCGAAGCGGGAACGCGGACGTCCGCGGCCACGTCCACCGCGCCCTCGACCTTGCCGCCGGCCGGCTCCAGGATGCGGATGCGGAAGTCCTCGCCAGGGTCGTTCACCCGGACCGCGTCGCGCGCGAGCTCGCGACCATCCGCGGCGTAGGCGACGGCTTCCAGGGTCTGGGCGCGCACGCGGCGGCCCAGGTCCACCTCGGCCTCACAGGGGAGCGCCGCACAGCCCGCGGCCCGGCGGTCCCCCACCTTCAGCTCCACCCGGGCGATCTCCGCGCCCGAGCCCGTGGCGCGCAGCCGGACCTTGCCGGCGAGATCCTCCCCCGCAGGAGCCGCGAGGCGGATCACCGCGCGCTCGGTCGAGACCGGCTCCTCCTCCCCCGCCGCTTCCGCTCCCCAGGCGCCCGAGAAGATCACGTCGCCCCCCCATCCCCCACTCTCCGGCTCGACCAGCACGGCCAGGCGCTCGACGCCCGCGGGAAGGGGAATCGAAACACGGTAGCTCCCGTCGACCAGGTCAGCCTCCGTGAGCTCGCGGTTGGAGACGATCGGAGCCATGTCCGGAGCCGTCACGGTGAGGCGGAGAGGTCCGGAGACGTCGGGGGACTCCACGCGAAGGTTCAAGGTCCCGCGCCGCTCGGAGCCTTCCGGGGTCTCCTCGGGCTGGATCTTCGAGACCACCTCCAGGTTCCCCTCGTCTTCCCCTTCGAGGAGCCGGAGGGCACGCGCTGCAGCCACCATCTCGGGAAGCCCGGAGCCGTCCCACCGCCGAGCCCGCACTGTGACCTCCGGCCTCGCCGCCGCCACCTCCACGGCGTGGGGACGGCCGTCCGCCGCGCGCGGAGTCTCGTAGGTGAGCCAGACGCGGGAGCGCAGGAGCCCCACGGCGCCTGCGACGCTCTGGGGCTGGACCAGCAGAGAGCCGCCCGTGGCCTCCGCGAGCCATCCCAGGGGCTCGGTGGGGTTCGTCAGGTTGGGCAGAACAGGCCGCTTCGACTCCTCCTTCTTCGGCCGCCGCCCCAGGGGGACGGTCACGCCGATGGGCACCTTCTCGTCCGACCGGGGGCGCACGCCTCCCCGCAGATCGGGCAGGCCCGGGTCCCCCACCGGCAAGGGGATCACCGTCCAACCCAGGAACGCCGCGGTCCGCGCCGTTTCGAGGGCCGTCTTCTCCAGGGTCGAGCTCGTCTCTCCGAGCGCCGTTGCCGCGGCCACCCGGGAGCGATAGAACGCAGCGGGATTCACGTCGAAGCCGTCGCTCACCAGGAACAGAACGCGAGGCCCGGCGTCCTGGGGCTGGCGCAGGAGCCATTCGGCGAGGCGGT
>DATEIO010000939.1:0-3714 GCA_035278895.1 Thermoanaerobaculia bacterium
CCGGGCCTCGATCTCTCGATGCTGCGCGATCTGGTCCTGGGCTGGAGCGTCCGGGCCACGGCCTCCGAGCGCTACCGGGTGTCCGCCTATCCCGGAAGGGTCACCCTGTTCCGGGCGAGCCTCGTCGATCCGGCCGCCCTCCGCGACCTGCCCCGGGAACAGCGGCAGATCTTCGAGGACCCCACCCTCGGCTGGGGCGCCGTCGCCGCGGAAGGCGTCGAGGTCCACCCCGTCCCCGGCAGCCACATGGCGATCCTCGAAGCGCCCCACGTGGAAACCCTGGCCAGGCTCCTGCGGGACTGCATCACGAGGGCCGAGGAAGGGGCCGCCCTCCCCCTGGACAACGACGTTCTGGTGTCGGGTTGAAGCGGCGACTTGGGATTCCGCTGAGCCCTTGAGCAAGAATCCCAGACTGGCTAAACTGGATGGCATGAAGACGACATTGGATATTCCCGAGTACGAGCTGGAGGAAGCGATCCGGCATACTGGCGCCAAGACAAAGCGCGAGGCAGTCGTTATTGCCTTGTCCGAATTCAACAGAAGGCGGCGGCTTCAGAAGCTGGCGGAGAAGTTCGGAACCTTGGACGGGTTCATGACGCAGGACGATCTGCGGCGGATGCGGGAGGATCCTTGAGCACAAGCCAGCGGTTCCTCATCGACACGTCTGCCTGGATCGAGACGCTCCGGACAAGCGGCGATCCGACCATTCGGGCTCGGGTCAGCGCAGTCGCGGCCGATGACCGTGCCCTGCTCTGCGATCTGGTGCTCGTCGAGCTATGGAATGGGGCCCGGGCCTCTCAGGAGCACCGGCTGCTCCGGGAGATGGAAGAGCAAATCGAGACCGTTCCCACGACACCCGAGGTCTGGGCTCTCGCTCGTGAGCTCGCTCGGTTGGCCCGCAGCAAAGGCCTCACGGTGCCCGCAACCGACCTCATCATCGCCGCCTGCGCCGAGCACCACCGCCTCGGCCTGATTCACCACGATACCCACTTCGACCAACTCTCGAAGCTGCGAGCCGCGAGCTCGTAACGAAACGGCCGCATCCCGTCGCTGCAAAAAGCGTGTGTGGGATGGGGAAAGGCTCCCGCCCGGGGTGGCCGAGCCCGGGCGGGAGGTACACGCTTCAATTGTCAAAGAGCCAGAAAGCCTTTTGGCTCGGCCCATAGCCTTTTTGCAGCTCAAAATACTCACTCACCTCCATGGAAAGACTTGTCGCCCGGGCAAACAGACCATTCGCATCGAGCTTGACAGCAGATTCACAGAGAAAAAGCTGAAAACCGTCGCCAAAAAGTCAGTTCCTCCACCCGAAAGACTTCTACCGCGAGGAAAAAGGTCATTGGGCCGGATCGGCGAAGCAATTCCACGCCAAAAAGCGGCGGGAGGGAGGAGCGAGGCTTACCCTCCCGCGGCCCGGAGCCGGCTTTGCGGTTCCTGCTCCAGGTCCGCCGAGGCGTCCGGGATCTCGGATTCCACCCTGCGCAGGCGAGGGTTCAGGGCGGAGAGAGCCACGGCGAGCATGCTGAGCAGGCCGAGGACGATGAACAGAAGCCCGACGCCCCGTCCCTTGCCGACGCCGATGATCTGGCCGACGGTGCCGGCGAGCCCTCCGCCGGGAGCCATCAGGGGTTCGAAGACGCGGTCGGCGAGCGGGCCGGCCAGGAGGAAGGCGAGGGGGGCGGTCGAGCTGACGATGAGGCCGCGCATGGCGAAGACGCGCCCCTGGATGCCGTGGGCCACCTTGCTCTGCCAGATGGCCTGGCTCAGGCCGCCGACGATGGGGCTCAAGGCGGTGTAGAAGAAGCAGGCCACCGCGATCAGCATCACGTTGGGCTGCAGCGCTCCCAGGAGGAGGATGGGGGCCTGGAGGAGGAGGAAGAGCAGGATGCCCTTCATCCGGTTCTGCGGCCCGCCCCAGATGCTCAGCACCAGGCTGCCGATCAGGCCGCCGGCTGCCGTGGCCGAGTTCACGAAGCCCAGGTTGGCCGCCGAGCCGAAGCTCAGGATGAGGGGCGTCAGGAGCACCTGGACGATCGAGAGGGCGAAGTTGGTCACCGCGAAGATCCAGAGCAGGCTGAGCAGCCCCGGCCGCTCCCGCAGGTAGTCCCAGCCGAACCGGAAGTCGGTCAGGAGCGAGATCCGCCTCCGCCCCGCGTCGCTCTTCGGCGGGGAGGGCAGGCGGATGAACAGGAGGACGGTGAAGGCGAAGAGGAAGGTCGCGATGTCGATCGCGATCACCCCGTGGTAGCCGAGGATCGGGACCAGGGCCCCGGAGAGCGGCGGGCAGATGAGGCCCGTGGCAGTGGCCGCGGCCTGGGTCATGCCGCTCACCCGGCCGAGCTGGCGCCGCGAGACGAGCATGCTGGTCGAGGCGACCAGGGCGGGGCCCTGGAGCGTGGCGAAGCCGACCATGGCGGCGACGATGAAGTAGACGTGCCAGAGCCGCATATAGCCGGTGTAGAGCGCGAGCGCCATCAGGCTCGTCATCATCGCCGCGCCCGAGTCGCCGAAGAGGATCAGCCGTTTGCGGTCCCAGCGGTCGGCGAGCACGCCGGCCAGGGGCGTGACGAGCAGCCCCGTGCAGGTGGCCACGAACGCGAACATGGAGTACTGGGTGGCCGACGCGCTCTGGCGGTAGACCCAGACGCCCAGGGCGAAGCTGCCGAGGCCGGTGCCGATCCCCGAGACGAACTGGCTGAACCAGAGCAGCAGGTAGAGGCGCATGCTCTGCGTCGGGGCGGGCGTGTCGCTCGTCGAGGCGTTTCCCTTTCGCGCGCGAGAACCCGGCCGGCGCAGGAGGCCGGCCAGGCGTTTCCAGACCGTGGGAGACGCCGCGGCGGAGCCCTTGCGCTCCTTACCGCGCAACCTCTCGGCGAGGGCTCGGATCGTCGGTTCGTAGAAGAACGCCGCGAGGTCTCCGGGGTCGTCGAACCGTTCGCGGACGCGGTCTAGCAGCAGGACGGCGCGGAACGAGTCGCCGCCCGCCTCGAAGAAGCTCTCCGTCACACCGGCGGATTCGATCCCCAGGATCTCGCACCAGTCCCGCGCCAGCTCCTCTTCCAGCGGATCGCCCGGCGGCACCGCGGTCCGGGCCTCTTCCGGCTGCGGGTGGAGCGCTTCGCGGTCCAGGGCTCCCGTGGCATCGAGCGGCGCCTCGGGGAGGATCTCGAGGCTCGCGGGGACCATGTAGGGAGGGACCCGCGCGGCGAGATGAGTGAAGAGATCCTCGGCTTCGAGGGTTCGGCCGGGTGTGGGGACGGCCCAGGCGTGGAGGTCTGGCCCCGGCCCGGAGCGGGCGACCGCGGCCCGCACTTCGGGATGGCGCTCGAGCGCGGCTTCGATCCGCCGCAGCTCGACGGGATAGCCGAAGCGGCTGGCGGCCCACTCTCCCTCGCGGCCGAGGATCTCCAGGAGCCCTCCCGGGAGGAAGCGGGCGGCGAGGCCGGTCTGGAGCAGGCGCTCGCCCGTGCGCGGGTGGACGAGGAAGCGGGAGGCGGGGCCGGAGGCGAGGCCGGGACCGCCCACGAAGAGCTCCCCGGGCACCCAGTCGGGGCGGGGCTCCAGGGCGTGATCGAGCACGTGGAGCGTGAAGCCGGCGACCGGCCGGCCCGCCGGATGGCCGAGCGCGCCGGGCGGCACCCGGTCCGCCTCGTGGAGCGCGAAGACGGGCGGGGCCTGGGGCAGGCCCGTGCCGGCGAGCACCCGGACGCCCGGGGC
>DATEIO010000940.1:0-12092 GCA_035278895.1 Thermoanaerobaculia bacterium
ACGTGTTGTTTTCCGCCGCCCAAACACGTGCGCACAGCGCACCCTACCGTAGCCAGTCTTCGAGCTGCACCCGCTGATCCGTCCCCTCATCCCTGTACTTCACGATCACCGGCGTGTAGAGCGAAACCCCCCACTCCTTCCCAACCCCCTTGCCGACCGTCCGGGAGCCGGGGACGACGACGGCGCCCTCGGGGATCACCAGCGGCGTGTCCCCATCGGCGCGGTGGATCGTCTCTTTCACGAGGTCGTAGACCGGAGTCGAGCGGGTGAGGATGGTTCCGGCTCCTAGAACGGCGCGGCGCTTGACGACCGTTCCTTCGTAGACGCCGCAGTTGCCTCCGATCAGGACGTCGTCCTCGACGATCACGGGGAGGGCTCCGACGGGCTCGAGCACGCCTCCGATCTGGGCGGCGGCGGAGAGGTGGACGCGCTTGCCGATCTGGGCGCAGCTTCCCACGAGGGCGTTCGAGTCCACGAGCGTGCCTTCATCCACCCAGGCGCCGGCGTTGATGAACATGGGGGGCATGCAGATGACGCCCTTACCGAGATAGCAGCCGTCGCGGATGGACGAGCCGCCGGGGACGATGCGCACGCCCGCCTGGGCGTTCATCGGCCGGGGCGGGTAGGTGGACTTGTCGAAGAAGGGGAGGTGGCCGTCGGGCGGATCGCCCACGGTCATGTCCACGATCCTCCCGAGGCGGAAGCCGACGAGAATCCCCTGCTTCACCCAGGCGTTCACGCGCCAGCCGGTGGGGGAGGCGGGGTCCGGCTCGGCGGCGCGGGCTTCGCCGCGGTTGAGCGCGGCCTTGAAGTCGTCGAAGAGGCCGAAGTGCTCGCCGCGGTACTCCTGCGGCGGCTCGGCGTAGAGCCGCTCGATCTGTTCTTTCAGGTCCATGCGGGCAGCCGGTCTCCGGTTCCGTCGCCGAGGGTGGCCTCGCCTTCCTCGACGGAGGGCGGGATGAGGCCGAGGTCCAGGAGCACCTTTTCGATCTTCCGCAGGCTTTCCGGCTTCGGCGCCACGACCGGCAGACGGTAGACCGGCTCGATCAGGTTCATGAGGCCGAGCGCGGCCTTGACCGGCCCGGGGTTCGATTCGATGAAGTTGATCTCCATGAGCGCGTGGAGACGGCGCTGCATCTCCCGGGCGCCGGGGAAGTCCCCTTCGAGGGCGAGCGAGGTGAGCCGCGCCATGGCGTAGGGCACCTCGTTGGACACGACGGAGATGACGCCCGTGCCTCCCAGCGCAATGAGCGGCAGGGTGATGGCGTCGTCCCCCGAGATCACGGCGAAGCTGTCGGGCACGGCCTGGAAGATCGCCGCCATCTGCGCGATGTTGCCCGACGCCTCCTTGACGCCGGTCACGGTCTCGATCTGGGCCAGGCGGGCGAGCGTGGCCGGGTCCACGTTCAGGCCCGTGCGGCCCGGCACGTTGTAGACCACGATGGGGAGCCGGGTGGCCCGGGAGACTTCGAGATAGTGCTGGTAGAGACCTTCCGGCGTGGGCTTGTTGTAGTAGGGGGTGACGACGAGAAGGCCGTCCGCGCCCAGGGCTTCGAGCTCTCGGGAGAGCAGGGCGACCGAGCGGGTGTCGTTGCCGCCCGCTCCGGCGAGCACGGGGGTCTTGCCGTGCGCCTCCTCCAGGGTGATCTCCACGACCCGGAGGTGCTCCTTGCGGGTGAGCGTCGGGTTCTCTCCCGTGGTCCCGCAGGGGACCAGGAAGTGGACGCCGCCTTCGATCTGGCGGCGCACCAGCCGGCGCAGGCATTCTTCGTCGAGCGACAGGTCGGAGCGGAACGGGGTGACGAGGGCGGTGCCGCATCCTTGAAACATAGCCTTCTCCAAGCGTGCCGAAACGGAACCTTCTCCGCGCGGCACAACCATTCTAGTTCCCTCCCCCGATAATCTGTTCCCAGACTTCACTGAACTCGTAGACGCCCTGGCGGCCGGGCACCCAGCGCGCGGCGCGCAACGCTCCCTGCGCAAACCCGGCCCGGCTCCTCGCGCGGTGCTCCAGGGTAATGGTATCAGCCTCGGAATCGAACCCGACCTGATGGGTGCCAGGCACGAAGCCGGCGCGGTTGCTCGCGACGTCCACGGCCCGGCCGTAGCCCGCGTTTTCCATCCCGCGGAGGATCTCGCGCAGCGTGCCGGACGGCGCGTCCTTCTTCATTCTGTGATGGATCTCGTAGGCCCAGGCGCCGTAGGACTCCTCGTTCGCGAGGAGCCGGGCGGCCGCTTCGACGATCCGGTAGAAGACCTGGACCCCCACGGAGAAGTTGGCGCCGTAGACGAGAGCCCCACCGTGCCGGAGCACGGCCTCGCGCACCCGGGGGAGATGCTCGCTCCAGCCCGTGGTGCCGATGACCGTGGGGATCTTCAGGGCTGCCAGGCGCTCCGCGTTGTCCGCCACGGCGGCAGGCACGGAGAAGTCCACGGCGACGTCCACATGGCGGAAGGCGTCCTCGGTGATTCCGGAGCCGGAGGCGTTCGCCTTGCCGTCGAGCCGGAGCACCACCTCGAAGCCGTGATCCGGGGCGAGCTGCTCGACGAGCTTCCCCATCTTGCCGTAGCCCACGAGCGCGAGCCGGCTCATTCCACCGCCTCCTCGGGCTCTCCGGCCAGAAGCTCGGCGTGGAGGCGGGAGACGATCTCCGCCAGATCCGCCTCGTCCGCCAGGAAGCGCACGCATGGAGCGGCGACGCCTTGGGTGACGAGGCGGGGGGCGTAGTCCCGGGCCGCCGCGAGCGCCCGCCCGGCGAGCTCCGGGCTTCCGGTCAGATCCTCGGAGACGAGCGAGACCACGGCGCGGCCGGGGTGGACCTCGAGGTCCGTTGACGGGCCCGCGGCCTTGCGCAGCGCGGGGTGGATCTCGGCCAGCCGGTCGGCCCGCTGGAGCGCCAGGTCGGCCGTTCCTCCGTTCGTGCCGAGCACGAGGAGGGCCGGCCGGAAGGTTTCGCAGACGGCAAACACCTGGGGGAGGAAGCCGTCCGCCGGCTCCGCACCGGCCAGCCGGGCGGAGATCAGGTGATCGTTCGTACGGCAGGCGATCGACTTGATCGTAGGGGGGGCCTCCGGATTGCGCCGGCCGATCACCGTCCCTTCGGCGCCCGCGTGCCGCGAGTTGAGAATCCGGATGGGCACGCCCGCGCGCGAGGCCGGTCCCAGGGTCCCGTAGTGGGGCTTTTTCGCTCCGGAGCAGGCGAGCTCCAGCGCCTCGTTGAAAGAGAGCGTCCGCACGCGGCGGGCGCCCGGGAAGAGGCGGGGATCGGCGGTCAGGAGGCCGTCCACGTCGGTCCAGATCAGGACCTCGTCCGCGCCGACCGCGGCGCCCACGATGGCGGCGGAGAAGTCCGATCCCTCCTTGCCGAGCGTGGTCGTCACCCCCTGGGTCGTCGAGCCCACGAAGCCGCCCAGCACAGGCACGGCGCCGCGCGCGGCGAGCGGCGGGAGCGCCTCGCGCAGGCGGGCGTTCGTGGGCCCGTAGAGCGGCTTGGCGCGGGTGAAGTCGTGGTCCGTCACCACCACCTGGCGGCAGTCGATCCACTCGGATTCCACACCGCCGCTCCGCAGTGCCAGCGAGAGGATGGCGCTCGCCATCAGCTCGCCGAACGCGGCCACGGCGTCCGCGGTGCGCGGCGTGAGCGCCCGGGTGGCCGCGATCTCTCCCAGCAGGCCCTTGAGCTCCGCGAGCCAGGGATCGAGCCGCGCGTCGAGCTCCGGCCGGAGCGCGGCGGAGACGGCGCCGCGCCCCTCCCGGCGGTGGAATTCCGCCAGATCCTCGAACCCCTGGTGCGCTTCGGAGAGGTTGCCCGCCGCGGCGGCCGCGGCGCTGTCCCAAAGCCGCTGCGTGGTCTTGGCCATGGCCGAGACCACGATGGCCGGCCGGCGGTCTTTGCAGTCGCGCACGATTCCCACCACCCGCTCGATCGACGCCGCCGTGTCGACCGAGCTGCCGCCGAATTTCATGACGATCATGAGTCGAGGAGCCCCTGGCTCTTCATCAGCTCGGCGTTCAACACGGCCGCGCCGGCCGCGCCGCGGAGCACGTTGTGGGAGAGCGCGGCGAATTTCACGTCGAGCACGTTGCAGTCGCGCACGCGGCCCACGGCGGTCCCCATGCCGCGCTCCAGGCCCGCGTCCTTGCGGGGTTGCGGCCGGTCCTGGGAGCCCAGATAGTGGATCGGCTGCTTCGGCGCCGAGGGGAGGGAAAGCTCCTGGGGCAGCCCGCGGAAGGCGGCCAACGCTTCGAGCAGGGCCTCGCGGGACGGCTTTTCCTCGAATTCCACGCTCGCCGCCACCAGGTGGCCGTCGATCGAAGGCACCCGGTTGCAGGCGGCGCTGACCCGCACGGGGAGCGGCTCCACCTGGCCGCTGCCGAGCGTGCCCAGGATCTTGGGCGTCTCGGTCTCGACCTTCCGCTCCTCGTCGCCGCCGATGTAGGGGATGACGTTGCCCAGGATGTCGAGCGACGGAACCCCGGGGTAGCCGGCGCCCGAGACCGCCTGGAAGGTCGTGACCATCACCCGCTTCAACCCGAAGGGCTTCCACGCCGCGAGCGGCATCACCAGCACCACGGCCGCGCAGTTGGGATTGGTGACGATGGCGCCCTTCCAGCCCCGGTTCGTCCTCTGGATGGGCAGGAGCCCCAGGTGGTCCGCGTTGATCTCGGGGACGAGGAGCGGGACGTCCTCGGCCATACGGTAGTGGCTGGAGTTCGAGACCACGATGTGGCCGGCCTCGGCGAACGCCTTTTCGATCTCGCCGGCCAGGCTCCCGGACATGGAGGAGAAGACGAGCCGCGGCCCCCGGCCGGGCACGCACTCCTCGACCGTCCGCTCTGCCGCTTCAGCAGGCGGCGCGCCTTCGAGCTGCCAGGACGCCGCCTCGCGGTAGGGCTTGCCGGCGCTGCGGTCGCTCGCCGCGAGCCACGTCGCCGTAAACCAGGGGTGGTGCTCCAGGAGCTGGAGAAAGCGTTGTCCCACCGTGCCCGTGGCGCCCAGAATGCCGACTTCGATCTTCTTGTCCATGCCCTGAGTCTCCAGCGCGGAGCATACCGCTTCGCGCCCCCTTTCACGCGGCGGGTTCGAGCAAGATGCGCACCATCCGCTTGTAGTGCTCCACGGCCTCCGCCAGCTCCCGTTTCGGGATCCTTTCGTCCGGCGTGTGCGCCACGTGGATGCTGCCGGGCCCGAGCAGGAACGGCCGGCCCCAGGCGGGGAGGCGCGGGATGTCCGTCGTGTACTTGACGACCGTCGTCTCGAAGCCCGGAAGGGACCCGAGGTGCACGGCCGGCGTCTCCCGGACCTCTGCCACGCGCACGCCCGGCACGGCCTGGACGGTCTCGAACAGGCTCCGGCGCAGCTCCTCGGTCTCGCCCACGGTCCGCACCATCACCTCGGCCCGCGCCCGGTCCGCCACGACGTTCGGGGCCCGCCCGCCGGTGATCGTGCCCACGTTCACCGTCGTCTCCCCCAGAACCGGATCGGTGGGGAGGGGGAGGGCGTGGAGCCGCGCGAGCGCTTCGAGCAGCCGGTCGATCGCCGAGACCCCCAGCTCCGGATAGGCCGAGTGGGCCGCCCGCCCTTCCGCCTCCAGGGCCAGGTAGAGCGCCCCTTTCGAGCCCAGCGCCAGCCGGTTCTCCGTGGGCTCGCCGTTGATGAGGAAACGCGATCCCCGCGGGCTCCGGTTCGCCACCTGGGCGCCTACGCTGTCGGTCTCCTCGCCCACGACCACCAGGAGCCCGAAGTTGTATACGCGCTCCGCGAGCAGCTCCTCGATGGCGCGGATCATGGCCGCGAGGATGCCTTTGGTGTCGCACGCCCCGCGGCCGCGGATGTGCTCGGTGTCCTCGGACGAGGGGAGGAACGGCGGCACCGTGTCCATGTGGGTCGAGAGGGTCACCACGGGCTCTCCCCACGTCGCGAGCACGTTGAAACGGCCCCATTCCACGGGCATCCGCTCGACCTTGCCGCCCGTCCGCTGTCCGAGGATGCGCAGATGCTCGAAGAGGAAGTCGCCGACCGCCCGCTCGCGGCCGGTCGTCGAGTCGATGTCGATCAGGGCACGGGTGAGCTGGAAGAGATCCATCGCGGGCGCGAGAGTAGTCCCCGCCCGGCGGGGCGTCAATACGGGGCGCGTTGACGCTCGAAAGGGACAGGCGTAGGATCGATGGATGTCTCTGAAGAAACGCCGCTAGGGGAGCGCCGCATGATTTATCTCGGGATCTTCCTCCTCCTGAGCCTCCTGATCGTCATCCACGAGGCGGGCCATCTGCTGGCCGCCAAGCTCACGGGGATTCCGGTCGCGGGCTTCTCCGTGGGGCTCGGTCCCAAGCTCCTCGCCCGGCGCTGGGGCCGCACGGAGTACGCGCTCCGGGCAATCCCCCTGGGCGGCTTCGTGCAGCCGGCCGTCTCCGACGAGTCCGAGTTCCGCATGTTCGAGCTCTGGCGGCGGCTCGTCTTCTACGTCTGCGGACCCCTGGCGAACCTCGTGGCGGCCCTGCCGCTCTTCGCGGTCTTGAACGGGATGAAGAACGGCTGGTCGCTCCAGGGGACCCTCCTCGACCCCTTCGTCCAGGTCGCGCGGGCCTGCGGGCACATCCTTGCCCTCCTCCCCGGCCTGTTCCAGAAGCCCGATTCGATGTCGGGCGTGATCGGAATCGTCGTCGAGGGGGGCCATGCCGCGCGGTCAGGCCTGGCCCTGGAGCTCGCGATCTCGCTCTCCGTCTCGCTCGCCGTGCTGAACCTCCTCCCCATCCCCGTGCTCGATGGTGGTCAAATCCTGATCAGCAGTCTCGAAGAGCTGTTCCCCCGCTTCGGGATGCTGCGCGTGCCCCTGACCGTGCTGGGCATCGTGATTCTCGCGGTGCTCATGATCTACGCCAACGCCCAGGACGTGATCCGGATCTGGTCGGCGGGGTAGACCTACCCCGCCACGATCTGCCGCAGCAGCGCGATATTGTCCCGGTGCCCCGTCAGCCGCGCGGTGACCTTGCCGCGGATGGGGTAGCCCGCGAGGTACAGATCACCGATGATGTCCAGGATCTTGTGGCGCACGAACTCGTCCGGGAAGCGGAGCTCGGTGTTGATCACTTCGTCCTCGCCTACGAGGATGAAGTTGTCGAGCCGGCCGCCGGAGCCCAGGCCGAGCTCGTTCAGCATCTTCAAATCCTTCATGAAACCGAACGTCCGCGCCGGGGCGATCTCGCGCTTGTAATTCTCGGCCGAAGAGAGCGTGAACTCGTAGGACTGCTCGCCCACGGGCGCGGGATAGCGCAGGAGATAGGAGACCGAAAACTCGTCCGCCGGCTCGATCGCGAGGACCTTCTCGCCCGAGCCTCCCACCTCGTAGCGGCGATCGATCACGATTTCCTTCTGCGGCTCGTCCTGCTCGGTGATGCCCACCTCTTCCAGGATCCTGCAGAACTCGAGCGCCGAGCCGTCGAGCACCGGGATCTCGCCATGCACCTTGATCAGGAGGTTTCCCACTCCATAGGCGTGGAGCGCCGAGAGGAGGTGCTCGACCGTGCGGATGTTCTCCCCCTCGCGGGAGAGCGTCGTCGCGTAATCCGTCTCCGCCACCGATCCCACGTAGGCCGGGATCTCGATCCCCGTGGGGAGCGTCACGAAATGAAGGCCGCTTCCCTCGGGAAGAGGCTGGAGCACCATGCCCGTGCGCTGCCCCGAGTGGAGGCCGAGGCCGTAGACCACGGTCGAATGGCGGATCGTCCGCTGCTTCCTCCCCGTGTCCGTGAGGATCGGCAGGGCCGGCGGGGCCTCGAACCGGCGCTCGGGCTCAGGCCGGTCGGCGCGGTCCGCCCGGTCGCGCGAGCGGCCCGAAGCCTTCTTCGCGCTCTTTTCGAGCGACCGCTTGTGAGCGAGAGCCCCGGCCGCGGCCTCGGCCACCCGCTTGTAGGAGAAGGGCTTCTCCAGATAATCGAAAGCCCCCATCTTGATCGCCTTGACCGCCGTCGACGTGGTCCCGTGGCCGGACATCATCACCACCGCGGCCGTGGGGTCCGCCTCGCGCATCGCCTGGAGCGTCTCGAGGCCGTCCCGGTCGGCCAGCCACACGTCCAGAAACACCACGGCCGGCCGTTCCGCCTCATAGATCGCGAGAGCCTCCTCGCCGCTCTCGGTGGTCCGTGTGGCGTATCCCTCGTCCGAGAGAATCCCCCCCAGGGTGGTCAGGATCCCCGGCTCATCGTCCACGATCAAGATCAGCTCGGCCATGCGTCGTTTCCTCTCTTCGGGGGGAGAGCATAGCAGCCGGGCCTCTGAATCTGTGGTAAACCCTCCTCCATGCCTCTCGACCTCCAGGCCCTCACCGCCCGCCCCGTCGCCGACTGCACTGCCGACGACGTCGTCGCCGCCCTCACCCGCGCCTTCGAAGGGTACATCGTCCCCCTTCGCTTCACGCCGCAGGCCTATGAGCGGCGGTTCCGCTCCGAGGACCTGGACCCCTACGCCAGCCGCGTCTGGGAGAAGGACGGGGGACCCGTGGGCGTGCTGCTCCTCGCCCGGCGGGGCTGGACGAGCCGCGTCGCGGGGATGGGCTTCGCGCCCGAGGTCCGGGGCCAGGGGCTCGGCCGCCAGGCGCTTCTCGAAACCATCCGCGAGGCGAAGGAGCGGAGAGAGCGGACGCTTCTCCTCGAAGTCTTCGAGCAGAACACCCCCGCCGTGCGCCTCTACACCGGCCTGGGCTTTCAGACGATGCGCCGGCTCGTGGGCTACCGCCGGGAGGCTGTGGAGACGGTGGAGAATCCGGATCCTCTCGTGGAGATCGATCCGCTGGACTTCGCGCGGGTCGCCGCGCGGGAGGGGGAGCCGGGCCTGCCGTGGATGCTCAGGCCCGAGACTCTCTCGGCGATCTCCTGGCCGGCGCGGGCCTACCGCCTGGGGGAGAACGCCTACGGCCTGATCGCCGATCCCGCGGCCGAAAAGCTCGTCCTGACGGCCCTCGTCGTCCCCCGCGAGCTCCGCCGGAAGGGCTGGGGGACGCGCCTCCTCCACGCCCTGGACGCGGCGTTCCCGGGCCGGCCCTGGTCCATTCCGCCCATCGTGCCCGAGGACCTCGCCCCCGGCTTCTTCCCGGGCCTCGGCTGGGGAGGCTGGGAGATCAACCAGTTGGAGATGCGCCTGGAGCTTTAATCCCCCCGGAAGAACAGGCCCTCGATCACTTCGGCCTGCTGGGTGACGTCCACCTTGAGCCAACCCATGAGGCCGAACGGGGTTTTCACGAGATACCAGTCCTCTTCGGAGAGCACCACGGTGAGAGCCGAGCCCTTGGGAAGCCGCGCCACGACCTCCTTTCCTCCTTTCGTGGAAAGGAGAGCGACGTCCTTCAACGTCTTCGATTCGAGGCCCACCCAGTAGTACGGCTGCTTTACCTCCACCAGCTTGTTCCCTTCGAGCACGTACTTGCGCCGGGTGTCGAACATCGTGTCCGTATGCCCCGAGGCATAGATCGCGCCCGTCCCCGGGATGTAGAAATTCAACCCGAAGACATATCCGGCCGACTCTTCCGCGCCCACCCGGGTCACGACGATCTCCGGGTCCTCGCTCGGCCCCTCGTCATAGTCGATCCACACCTCTTCATCCTTCGTCCGATCGATCTTCGTCCGGATCACCCGCGTCACGAGAGGCGCCCCCTGGTCGGCCTCCTCCTGGTTCAAAGGCTTCCTGATCACCTGGCTGATCTTCGGGTCGTAGAAGATCGTGCCCGTCAAGCCATAGTCCGTGATCTGGATGCTCTGAAGCCCTGGGAACGGCTCGTCCGCGACGGCGGGCAAGGCGAGTGCGAGGGCGAGGGTATAGAGCCAGCGGTGGGGCGTCATCGGTTCTCCTGGGACACGGGTTCGGGAGGAGCCTTTCCTGTCCTTGTCAGCTGCGATGGCGCTTTCTCCGCGAGGGGGCTATAAGTTGGAAATAGCTAGCCGTCGCTTGTTCCAGAATCATGGCGGCAACCTGCATTGGGCTGATTTGCCGTTCCCCTTCGCTGAGCAGGTGAGCCAATTCTTTGAGACGCTCCTCGGTTTCCGGTGCCATCGGTACCTTGGGCCGTTTGCTCCAAGCTGGATTGCTCGGACGCCCAGGTCTCTTTCCAACACTCGGCTCCAGTCGTTCTTGCAGGATCTTCGCTAGAGCGGCCATGCCAAAAGCACCTGCTGAGTACTCGGGCACTGTATCCACTACGGTGGCGCCAAGCTTCTTCGCCAAAGACTCAATGTTCTTGGCCATCATTCCTCCTCGAGAGGGAAGCGGATTTCCAGATAATCGCGATCAATCACGAAACCCACTGCTCCTTGCCTTCCCTCCTTGCCCAATCGCATCAAGAAATCTCGCAGCTTCTCTGCTTTCTCTTCCAGGGCTTGCTCTGTCGTGTAACACTGCACAATCACAGGAGCATCAAAAACGAGCTGCCCGCCTCGTTCATCATCTCTCCAGACGCCACGTCCCTGCGGGAAGGCGGTAGCGCCTCCGAACAGGAGGCCCAATACGATCAACGTCTCCTTCACCCAGCGCTCCTGATCGATAGGCTCGTCGAAACGGTCTACGCTAGGCACAAACAACACAAACACCGTGGAGGCGCTCTTGGGCGCCTGCAGGATCTCGGACCATTCCGGCATCGCTCCCTCCCTCTGTCGGAAAGCATGCGACTTTTGGGGCAATAAGTCAATGTAACGCCCACTCTTGCCGCGAAGCCCTTCCCCGTGTAGAGTCTCCCCCCTGGAGCCCCCAGACAGATGAAGTTGACGTCTTCTGCAGTACCCGTGCATTCGCTTACGCACTTCGCGGAAGAGCCTGCCCTTGCGCCTCCCGCGTGGGTGAGGACTCTGCTCGGCCGGTTCGCCCGGAAGAGCGGGGCGGCGCGCAACGAGATCTCTTTAGAGATCACCGAAAGCGGCGGATTCTGTTTTGCGAGCGTCCGGATCCGGAACGCCCGGCAGCTCGGACGGGAGGAGCTTCGCGAGGCGGTCGCCTGGGCCTACCGGTGGCTCCGGACCGAGCTGTGCGAGCGGCTCTACTCCCACCCCGTGCGGCTGTGGAACCACATTCCGGGCATCCACGACCCCATGGGGGAGGGCCAGGACCGCTACATGGTGTTCAATGCCGGACGCTTCGACGCGCTCTCCGAATGGTTCGGCAAGGAGAGCTTCGACACGCGTATCGCCACGGCGTCGGGCGTCGGGCACGACGGGCAGAATCTCGTCCTCCACTGCCTCGCCGCGGTCCGTCCCGGCCGGGCGGTGGACAACCCCCGGCAGATCGCGCCCTACCGCTACTCGCGGAAGTATGGCCCGCTCCCTCCCTGCTTTGCCCGCGCGACCGTGGTGAAGCGTCCCTCCGGGGCTCGTCTCGCGCTGGTCGGCGGCACGGCCAGCATCGTGGGGGAGGAGTCGGTCCACCGCGGGGACCTCGAACGGCAGACGGACGAGACGCTGACCAACCTCGCGGTCCTCCTCCGCGCCGCTGGAGCGCCGGAAGAGGCTTCGGAGGACCGCGCCGCAACGCTCTCCGGCTTCCGCGACGTGCGCGTCTACTACCCGGACCCGCGGCGCCTGAACGAGCTTCGCGCTCTCCTCGGCAATGCCTTCCCCGGCGCCGGACCCGTCGAGTGGGTCCGCGCGGACCTCTGCCGGGCGGAGCTGCTCGTCGAGATCGAGGGAGTCGCCGAGCTGCCATAGGCGGAACCGAGGTATCCTTCCCCGTCTTGATGAGACTCGAATCCCTCTTCGAGAAAGGCCTCTGGCAGAGCCGCCTGGTGGTTCTCGTCGCGGTGCTGGCCAGCTTGGCCGTTGCCTTCGGCATGCTCTACGTGTCGACCCGCGACGCGATCGATCTCGTGGGGCACATGCTCCATTACCCCGGAGGGGGAGACCGCATGGAGGCCCGCTCCGCCATCGTGACCCACGTCGTGGAGGTGGTGGACGGCTATCTGCTGGCCACGATCATGCTCATCTTCGCCCTGGGTCTCTACGAGCTCTTCGTGAGCCGGATCGACATCGCCGAAGGCTCGGAGTTCGCCTCCCGCCTGCTCCTCATCCGCAGCCTGGACGACCTGAAGGACCGCCTGGCCAAGGTCGTCCTCCT
>DATEIO010000941.1:0-4512 GCA_035278895.1 Thermoanaerobaculia bacterium
CGCAAGCTCGCGGACACGGTGGAGCTCGAAGGGACTTTCTACGGCGGCGATCTGGACCTGCTCGACGGCCCCGGCGGGCTCACCCCGCTTCCGGTGACCGGAGACGAGAAGGAGGAGCTCGGCGCCAACGTCTGGCTCTACCTGGGCGGCTTCTGCTTCTTCGGCCAGTACGTGGACCAGGACCTGGGGGGCCTCGGGCGGACCGGGATCGAAGGCGAGCTCTCCTGGCGTTTCGACCTCCCCCTGGTCTGGGCCGTGGACGACCGCCAGCTCTTCATCTTCATCGCCCCGGCCGTGCGCTATTCGAAGCTGGACAACGACTTCCGGAGCCACCCCCTGAGCCCTGCGCCGAGCCTCGCCTGGGACTGGGAGAAGCTGGACTACGGCTTGCGCCTGGGGCTGTTCACGGGGATCGACGTGACGGTTGAGTACGCGGACAACGCCTTCATCCTGGGCTCCGGGGCGGAGCGGGAGAACAACGAGCTCCTTTCGACCTTGAGGTGGAGGATCTAGTGAGAACTGCTTTCGCCCTCCTGCTCCTGTTCTCCCTTCCCATCTCCGCGGAGGAGCTCCGCGGCAGGGTGGAGCTGCTCGCCAAGGGAGGGAAGGGGCCGGCGCGGGGGAGCGACGTCAAGCAGGCGGTCGTCTATTACGAGCCGGCCTCTTCGCCTCCGGTGCGGGGAGCCGAGACGCCGTTCGAGATGATCACCCGGAAAAAGGAGTTCATCCCCCGGGTGCTCGCGGTGCCCAGGGGGAGCCGGGTCCGCTTCCCGAACCAGGACCCGATTCTCCACAACGTGTTCTCGGTCTCGGGCGGCAACAAGTTCGACCTCGGCCTCTACAAGACGGGGCCGGGCAAGGAGAAGCGTTTCGAGGAGCCCGGCCTCGTGCGGATCTACTGCAACGTCCACCACGACATGGTGGCGAACGTCCTGGTGCTCGATACGCCGTTCTTCGCGTCTCCGGGCCCCACGGGGGAGTTCGTGCTCACCGGCCTGCCGCGCGGCAAGGGGAAGCTCACGGTGTGGCACGAGCAGGCAGAGCCGTGGACGGTCGAGGTCGACGTGCCGGGAGCCCAGCCGGTGGCGGCGCGGATCGAGGTGGTCAAGCCCCGGATCCCGCCCCATCTCAACAAAACGGGACAGTCCTACTTCCGGTCGCAACGTGACCGCTACAACCACTGACCGCCGGCGCGGCCTGTCGCTGGAGACCCGGATCTTCCTGGTCACCTCGCTCCTGATCGCCCTCTCGGTGGGGGCGGCGGTGGCGGTGACCTCCATCCTCCTGCGGCGGATCGCGAGCCAGGCCGCGGCTGATTCATTGAAGAGCAGCGCCTCGGTCCAGGCGACCTACCAGGCCGAGCGCTACGAGCAGCTGCAGCTCATCTCCCGGCTCTTCCTCTCGAATCCGAGCCTGGTGGCCTACTTCGAAGCGGCCACCCAGTCCATGGACACGGCCTCGCTCCTGGACGCCCTGTCGAGCTCGCAGGCGGACCTGGGGTTCGACTTCGCCATGCTCCTGGGCCCCCGGGGGCGCGTGGCCGCCCGCACGGACAATCCGAACGCCACGGGGCAGGACCTGTCGTCGCGCCCGCTGGTGGCCAAGGCGCTCACCGACTTCGAGGCCTCGGGCGTGTGGCAGGAAGGGGACCGCCTCTACTACGCCGTGGCCGTGCCCATCCAGAAGGATTTCACCGTCCTGGCCTATCTCGTGACCGGGTTCGCCATCGACGACCTCTCGGCCCTGGAGGTCAAGCGGGTGAGCGGCGCGGACGTGGCCTTCGTGGCCAACGGCGAAAACGGACCCGTGGTCGTGGCCACGACGCTCCCCCCGCCCATCGTCGAGAGCCTGACCGCGGCGCTCGAGGGGAGTGAGCAGGCGATGGGGCAGGCCATGCGGACCGGCAAGTCCATGGCCCGGGAAGAGGTGGAGCTCGAAGACGAGCCGTGGCTCGCCCTCCAGGAGCCGCTGCGCGATGCCCAGGGCAAGCCCGCGGGCGCCACGGTCGCCCTGGCCTCGCTCTCCCAGGAGCTCGCGGCCTACCAGCAGATCCAGAACGTGCTGCTGGCCGCCGGCGTCGCGGCCGTGCTGCTCGCTCCGCTCCTCGCCTTCTTCCTCACCCGGCGGACGCTGCGGCCGGTGCGCCGGCTGCTGGCCGCGGCCGAGGCTGCGCGCCAGGGGGACTACGACCAGAAGATCGAGACCGGCCGCGCCGACGAGGTCGGCCGCCTCGCCCGCGCCTTCAGCGAGCTCCTGGCCGACCTGCGCGAGAAGCGGGACATGGAGGCGTACGTCACCGAGCTGTCCAAAAACCTCCCCGAGCCCGCGCAGGCCAAGGCCGTGGTGGGGGAGCCGCAGACGCACGAGATGCTGCTCCTGGGCGTCGAGCTGCGCTCTCTCGCCCGGGTGATGGCGAACGGCGATCCCAAGGGAGTGCTCGACCGCGTGGGCGCGGAGCTCGAGCGGGTGCGCGCCGCCATCGCCGGGCAGCGGGGGAAGATCGAGACGGTGGCCGGGCACCGCGTGCTCGCGCGCTTCGAGGGCAAGGGGAGGGGGGAGCGGGCGCTCGCCGCGGCTTCCGAGATCCTGGGCCCGGGGGACGAGCAGCTGGTTTCCGAAGCCGAGGCCCCGGTCGTGGCGCTCGCGGCCGGCAAGGCCGTTACCGGACCCGTGGTCTACGGCGAGCAGACCGACCGCGCGGTGGTGGGGCTGCCGGTCCAGCAGCTCGAAAGCCTGCTGCGGGAGGCCACGCCCGGCGAGCTCCTCCTCGCCAGGGAGGTCCACGAAGAGCTCAAGGAGGCTTTCGCGGCCGCCGGCTTCCGGCTCTCCCCGCGCCGGGGCGTGATCTCGCCGCAGCCGCTCTTCGTGGTGAGCCCGAAGATGGCCACCCGGGTGGCCAACGCCCGCGGCCTGGCCGAGGGAGAGACCGCGACGCTCACCGTGGCCGGCGCGGCGACGCTCACCGGCATCGCCCCGGGCGCCCTCATGGGGCAGCGGTTCGAGATCCTGACCGTGCTCGGCGCGGGCGGCATGGGCGTCGTCTACAAGGCGCGCGACAAGGAGCTCGATGATCTCGTCGCCTTGAAGATGCTCAAGCGCGATCTCTGGGGGGACAAGGCCCAGCTCGAGAGGCTCAAAAGCGAGCTCAAGCTGGCGCGCAAGATCACCCATCCGAACGTGCTCCGCACCTTCGACTTCGGAGAGATCGACGGCGTTCCCTATATCTCCATGGAGTACGTGCGGGGGGTGACGCTGCGCTACATGCTGGACCAGTCGCAGCGGCTGCCGTATTCGGCGGGCCTGCGCCTGGGCAAGCAGCTTTGCGCCGGGCTCGAAGCCGCGCACTCCGTGGGCGTGCTCCACAGAGACATCAAGCCCGAGAACCTGATCCTCGAGCCCACGGGCAACGCCAAGCTCATGGACTTCGGCATCGCCCGGCCGGTCAAGCGCCTGACCCCGGGGCAGACCCAGGAAGGTTTCATCGTGGGCACGCCCCAGTACATCGCGCCCGAGGTCCTCCAGGGCAAGGACGCCGACGTTCGTGCCGACCTCTACTCCTGCGGCATCGTTCTCTACGAGATCTTCTCGGGCGCCCTGCCGTTTACGGGGGCGACCACGATGGACGTGATCCTGAAGCACCTGCGGGAGCCGCCGCCGCCCCCCAGCCGGCACTGGCCGGAGATCCCGCCGCGGCTGGAGGCGGCCATCCTGCGGTGCCTCGAGAAGGACCCGGAAGCCCGCTATCGCTCGATCGTGGAGCTGCACCACGAGCTCGACGCGCTGAGCGCCTGAGGGACTCGGGGGTTTCGCGCCGTTTTGGAAGAGGGAGGATTCCAATGATTGCCGCCGATCTGCCGCCGGGAGCCGCCGTGGAGCCGTTCCAGCCGGACCGCCGCCTCGCGGAGTACGAGGCGATGCTCGACATCAGCGTCCGTCTCGCCGGCACGCTCGATCTCCACACGGTTTTAGAGCTCGCCCTGGAGAACGCCGAGGAGGTCTGCCGCGCCGAGACAAGCTCCATCTGGGAGCTCGACGAAGAGCGCCAGGAGCTCTTCTTCCGCGTGGTCCGGGGCACGGCCGCCGGGGAGATCCGCGGCCTCCGGGTGCCGGTAGGGCAGGGGATCGTGGGGAGCGTCGCCGCAACGGGGCAGCCCGAGGTGGTCAACGACGTGGCGTCCGACCCTCGCTGGCATGGCGACGCCGCGGACGAGTTCCGCACCCGGGCCATCCTGGCCGTGCCGCTCCTCTCTCACGGCCGCGTGATCGGCGTGCTCCAGCTCCTGAACCCCGTGGGCCGGGAGGCCTTCACGGGCGAGGACGTCTGGCGCACCCGCCTGTTCGCCGCGATCCTCTCCCCGCCCCTCCAGAGCGCCCGCCTCTACGCCGAGCGGCAGCGCCAGTACCTCTACATGGTGACGGCGCTCGCCGAAAGCCTGGAGAAGAAGGACACGTACACGGGCGGCCACGTCCGCCGCGTGGTCGGCTACTCCATGCTCCTGGGAGCCGAGCTGG
>DATEIO010000942.1:0-7999 GCA_035278895.1 Thermoanaerobaculia bacterium
CCATTGGTTTTCCTTTCAGCAAGACGGATTCCAGGCCTTCAGGATACGGGAAGGCCTGTACTTCAGGGAGATGACGGGGAACTGGGGATTGCTGTGTCCAAAAGAGTGGACGGCGGGGTGTTCACATTCTTGGAGGCTCGCACCCTCCGGAGGAGGGTGCAGGCACGTAGCCCCGGGTTTCAACCCGGGGCGGCGGAGTGGGCCGGCCTTCCCGCCGCGGGTTGAAACCCACGGCTACGTGCCTGCGCCTCGGGGAGGCGCCTCCACCGCCCTCACCGCCCATACCCGAGCGCCCGCAACCGCTTCAACGTCTCGGAATCGAGAGGCGCCTCCTCCCGCTCCTCGATCCTCAATCTCGCCCGGGCCTTCCGGCTCTCCGCCTCGAATGCGGCGAGGAGGCGCCGGGCTTCCGCCAGCTCGGGTGGGGAGGCGGAGGCGAGATTGTTTCGCTCGCCCGGATCGCGGGCGAGGTCGTACAGCTCCTCCCGGCCGTTTCCCAGCCAGCGGACGGCCTTCCACGTTCCGAAGCGGACAGCCTGGCGCTCCTGCACCCGGTTCAGGCCCGTGGCGAGGAGCGGCTCCGGGAAGAGGGGAGTGGCGTTTGGGGCCAGGAAGGGACGCAGCGACCGGGCCGCCGGGTAGCCGGCGGGCAGGGGAGCGCCGCGAAGGTCCAGGATCGTGGCGGGGAGGCTCGCCGTCGAGACCGGCGCGTCGATCTCCCCCTTCCGGCCTGCGCCGGGGAGCTTCACGAGGAAGGGGACGTGGAGAAGCTCGTCGTAGAGGGTGTGCCCGTGGCCAATCGTGCCGTGCTCCCACAGCTCCTCGCCGTGGTCCGAGAGGAGCACGATCAGGCTGTCGTCGTAGATCCCCAGCCGTTTCATCTCGGCGAGCAGGCTCCCCACGGCGTCGTCCACCCACCGCACTTCGGCCGCGTAGAGCCGCTTCATCCACTCCCGCTGCTCTAAAGAGACCTCGCGCTCTCCCAGGCGAACCGCCAGGTGCTCCTCCGCGCCGAGGCGGAGCCCCATTCCAGGTGGCGGCTGCGAGCCCCCCAGATACTCCGGCGGGGCCTCCCAGGGAGCGTGGGGATCGAAAAAGTGAACCCAGAGAAAAAGGTTTTCTTTGCCGTGCTCGCGCAAGCGACCGGCTGCAAGCTCCGCGAGCCGCGGAGGAGAGGGCGGCGCTTCGCCTTGCGCCGAGGGGAACGCCGTGTACTCCCGAAATCCTTGCGAAAGATTGGACCCGGGGCCGAGCACCGGGTTCGAAACGAGCGCCTCCGTGCGGAATCCCGCCCGGCGCAGGGCCTCGGCCAGGGTGGTCAGCCGGCCGGGCACCCTGCCACCCAGCCCGGTCGCCTGATGGACCTGCGGAGAGACGCCGGTCATCGCCGAGGCGAGCGCGGGGAGCGTCCACGGCGCAGGGGAGAAGGCCCGAGTGAATACGACCGAATCCCGCGCCAGGGCCGTAATCGAGGGAGTGGAAGACGGTGAAACCGCGTCCGCCCGGAGCGTGTCGACGCTCAGAACCACGATGTGGCGGACGGCGGGCTCCGGACGCATCGAGGCGGCAAGGAGGAGGGGCAGGAGGAGCACCGCGAGCCTCGGGAACATGACGAATCGAGGATACAGGAGACGTTGGGATATCGTCTCCGCTTGGAAGGGAGAAGCATCCATGCGGATCGTCTCGGTGAACGTAGGGCTCCCCCGGCCGGCGCTCTGGCACGGGCGGGAGGTGATGACGGGCATCTTCAAGGAGCCGGTCGCCGGCCGGGTGGCCGTGCACACGCTCAACCTGGACGGCGATCGCCAGGCCGACCTCACGGTGCACGGCGGCGTCCACAAGGCGGTGTACGCCTATCCGTCCGAGCACTATCCCTTCTGGGAAGAAGAGCTGGAGAAGGAACGCCTCCCCTGGGCAACGTTCGGCGAGAACCTCACCACGGAAGGGTGGCTGGAGGAGGAGGTCTTCCTGGGAGACCGCTTCCGCGCCGGCACCGCCGAGCTCACCGTCACCCAGCCCCGCATGCCCTGCTTCAAGCTGGCGCTGAAGCTCGGCCGCACGGACGTCCTCGAAACCTTCCTCGAAAGCGGCCGCTCCGGCTTCTACTTCGCCGTCACCCGTGAAGGGGAGGTGGGAGCCGGGGATGCCTTCGAGCGCATCCACGAGGACGAGAACCGCGTGAGCATTGCGGACACCGTCCGCCTGTATCTCGACCGTGACGGCCGGAGCGATCCGGACCTCCTACGGCGCGTCGTCCGGGTGGACGCCCTGCCCGAGTCCTGGCGGGAGCACTTCGAGCAGCAGGCCGCGCGGCGCGCTTAGGGCCGGTTCTTCGGCCTCGGACGCCGCGAGCGGGAGGAGGATCGTCACTCGCGTCCCATGCCCGGCTCCCGGGCTCTCGACCCCCACCGTGCCGCCGTGGAGCTCCACGAGCCCCTTGACGAGCGCGAGCCCCAGCCCGAGCCCGCCCTGGCTCCGCGCCAGGGTCTGGGGGCCCTGGGCGAACGGCTGGAACAGCGTGGGCAGGAGCGCCGGATCGATGCCCGCGCCGTCGTCCTCGACCTCGATGCGGGCCCGGCCGCCTTCCACGGAGAGAGACAGGAGCACCCGGCCGCCCGCGGGGGTGAACTTCAAGGAGTTGTGCAGCAGGTTCCCCAGGCACTGCGCGAGCCGCGTCCGGTCCCCCTCGACCCGGACCGGCTCTTCCGGGACCGCGAGGCGGAGCTCGAGGTGCGCCTGGTCGAGCTGGGGCTTGAAATCCCCGGCCACCTCGCGCACGACGAGGCCCAGATCGAGCGGCTGCGTCTGGAGCACGACCTTGCCCCGCTCGATACGGGAGGCGTCCAGGAGATCGTCCACCAGCCGGGTGATGTGAGCGAGCTGGCGCTCCATGATCGTCCGCACGCGCTCGACCTTCTCGTCCGTCGGGAGGAGCTCTCCGAGCAGGTAGACGCCGTTGCGGATCGGCGCGAGCGGGTTGCGGAGCTCGTGCCCGAGCATGGCCATGAACTCGTCCTTGGCCCGGTTGGCGGTCTCCGCGTCCGCGCGTGCGGCCTCGGTGCGCGCCAAATGCTCGTTGAGCAGGTTCTCTCTCTGGGCGAGGAGCGCCGCCGAGCGTTGGAGCGCCTCGGAGAGGCGGGCCAGCTCCGCAACCGGCGACGGCGAGGGCTCGGGCCGCCCTCCCAGGGCCAGGGTGTCGGCGGCGCGCGCCGCCGACGCAAGGCTCCGGGAGAGGCGCCGCGCGAACAGGAAGGCGCCCAGCCCGCTCACCGTGAGCAGCGCCAGGCCGATTCCCGCGGTAATGAGCAGAGAGCGCCGGGCCGGCCCTTCGACCACCGGACGGGGCACCGCGATCACGGCGGTCCAACCGGACAGGTCCGCGCGGCGGAAAGCCGTGTACACGGGATGGCCATCCAGAGTCGTCTGGGGAAGCAGACCCTCCGTCGCCTCCCGAACGTGGCGGAGGAAGGACGGCGTACCGGACTTCCCGATGAAGCGCTCGGGGTCGCGTGAGCGGGCGACGACGATGCCCTGCCCGTCGACCACCGTGCGCGTCCACTCCTCGTTCGTGGCGGGAGCCTGGGACACGAGGCTTTCGAGCGCCTTGGGGGTGATCACGGCGGTGAGGACGTACCGCAGCTCGCCGCCGCGGAGGACCGGGACGCGGACCGGGAAAGCGAAGAGCCCACCCTTTCTCTTCCCCTGGGCAAGGTCGCCCACGACCGGCTGCCGCGTCTCGAGCACCCGCTGCAGGCTCGCCGGCTCGTTGACGGGCAGGAGCTTCGTCCCCCAGGCGACACCGGTGTTGACGAGCTGGCGGCCGTCCGGCGCGAGCAGGACCACGAGGCTCCAGGACGGCTGCGTTTTCAAGACCCGGCTCGCCTCCGCGTGGAACGCCTGGAGATCCCCGCGGTCCAGCCGCTCGGATTCGGCCAGGGCCGACAGCGTCCGGATCGTGCCGGACATCTCGCGGTCCAGCACATGGGCCAGATCCCGCACCGACCGCATCATGCGGCGCTCCGCCACCGTCCGCTCGGCCTCTGCGAACCGGTGAAGGACGACCCCGGTGAAGAGGACCACCGGCAGGAGAGTCCCCACCACGAGCAGGGTGAGATGCCACTTCAAGGGGAGCGGACGCCGGGGCAATTTGAGGATTCCTGGGGATAATAGGAGACAAGCGATTCCGGACACCCTTACTGTGTTCGCCCGGTCGCCCCCTTGTCAAGCTCAGCCCGGGCATGAATGCCCGGGCTACAAGAGCAGCGCCGGATGAATCCGGCTTCAAGAAGCAACGCGCGCTTGAAGCCTCCTTCAGGAGGCGCTGCCCTTGTAGCCCGGCGATTTATCGCCGGGCGGCGAGCGACGGACCTTTGAGGCGTCCCCTGGGATCTGGAACCTGCACTAGGATTCCCCTCCATGAACGTCCTCGTCGTCAACTGCGGCAGCTCCTCCCTCAAGTTCCAGGTGATCGCGACAGACCTGGAAGCCATCGAGCGCGACGCCGACCGCGAGCTGGCCCGCGGCCTGGTCGAGCGGATCGGCAGCGAAGCGCTCCTCACCCTGGATGTCGAAGGCCAACCCCCGGAGCGCCAGGCCGCGCCGTTGCGCGATCACCGGCAGGCCCTGGACTTCGTCCTGCGCTGGCTCGTCTCGCCGGAGTCTAAGGTCCCGGAGATCAACGCGCTGGCCGAGATCGAGGCCGTGGGGCACCGCGTGGTCCACGGCGGCGAGAAGCTCACGCGCTCCGTCCGCATCGACGACGAGGTGATCCGCCAGATCCAGGAGTGCATCGACCTGGCGCCCCTCCACAATCCTGCGAACTTGAAAGGCATCGCTGCGGCGCGCGAGATCCTGGGGCCGGGGGTGCCCCAGGTGGCCGTGTTCGACACCTCGTTCCACTCGACCATGCCACCCGAGTCGTTCCTCTACGCCCTGCCGTACCAGCTCTACGTGCGCCACCGCGTGCGCCGCTACGGCTTCCACGGCACCTCGCACCGCTACGTGGCCCACCGCTACCGCCAGCTCACCGGCAAGGAGCCCGAGGACACGAACATCGTCACCCTCCACCTGGGCAACGGCTGCTCGGCCTGCGCCATCCGCGGTGGCGAATCGCTCGAAACCTCCATGGGGCTCACCCCCGTCGAAGGGCTCGTCATGGGCACGCGGAGCGGCGATCTCGATCCTGCCGTGCTCGAATTCCTCCACCACAAGGAGGGGATGAGCTTCGACGAGCTCGACACGCTCCTGAACAAGCGCTCCGGCCTCCTCGGAATCTCGGGGCTCACCAACGACATGCGCGAGCTCCTTGCCGAGGAGAAAGACCACCAGGACCGCCGTGCGCGCCTCGCGATCGACCTCTTCTGTCTGCGGGTGAGGAAGTACATCGGCGCCTACCTCGCGCGGATGAATGGCGCCGACGCCGTCGTCTTCGCCGGAGGCATCGGCGAAAACTCCCCCGAAATCCGCCGCCGGATCTGCGCCGACATGGATTTCCTGGGGATCGCCGCGGACCCCGGGAAAAACGAAGCCCTGACCAGCGGCAAGGAAGGGGATTTCAGCGCCGAAGGCTCCCGGGTGCGCCTCTTCGTCATCCCCACCAACGAAGAGCTGCTGATCGCCCGAGACACCGTGAGGACCGTTCGCGGCGTGCCACGCCGCTGGTGAGGGGATTTCTCCACGCCCGTCGTTTCAAGAGCTGCCGGGACATGGCGAACGCCGCCCCGGTCAGCCTACAAACCAAAATCCGAATGCGTGGAGGAATCGCACAATGTATACCGCCAAGGTCAAGACCACCGGAGAGAGCATGGCCCGCAGCACGACCGACGTCCGGTCCTTCAAGATCTTCATGGACGAGCCCCCGGCGCTGGGCGGTCTGGACGGAGCCCCGAGCCCGCTCGAGTACATCCTCGCCGCGCAGGGAGGCTGCCTGAGCTACATGACCTTCTACATCGGAAAGGAGCTCGGCATCGACGTCCAGGGCACCGAGATCGAGATCGAAGCCTCGCTCGACCCCGCCAAGTTCGCCGGCACGAACCGCGCCGTGCGCGCCGGCTACCAGGCGATCAACGTGAACATCAAAGTCCACGCGAACGCGACCCCCGAAGAATTCGAAAAGCTCCGCGCCGAAGTCGAGACCCGCTGCCCGGTGAGCGACAACATCGGCGGCGCGACGCCGGTCTACGTCGCGGTCGCGGCGGCGTAAGCCGCAACGCCTCCGCCGTCAGGCCGTCTCCTGGCGGCGGAGGCGTTCCAGAGCGCGCTCATACCGGGCCCGGCGGGCGTGATCCTTCTCCGTGGGCGCGGCGATCCGGGAGAGATCCAGATTGTCCTCGACGTCCGCGATCTTGACCCTGCAAGCGATCGGATGCCCCGCCGCCCGTTCCACGAATTCCTCGTACGTCTCCTCCGGCCTGCGGGTGAGGTGATCGATCGCAGTCACCACCTCCTCCGAAAACCCTTTCTCCTTGAGAGCCGCGAGCGTCCAATCCGTATCCTCCACCACGTCATGGAGAACTGCCGCAATCCGCTCCGGCTCCTCCCGCATCTTGAGCATCAAACGGAGCGGATGGAGAATGTAAGGGGCACCGCCTTTGTCCGTCATCCCCGCGTGGGCCTGAACGGCGATGAGGATGGCTTCTTCGAGCTTGGTCATGGTTCTCCTCTTGACCCGTTCCCCGGGCCGGGCACATCATCGAGCCCCAATGTCCGAAAGGAGATCCCGATGAAAGGTCGAACCCTGCTCCGCCTCACCTTTCTCGCCCTGCTGACCTGGGGCTTGAGCCTCGCGCCGGACGGCTCCTTCGCCGCGATCGGATCGGCGAAGGCCTGCCCGAACGTTTCGTGTCTCACCGAGACAGGCTACAACGAATGCGTCCAGGCTGGCTGCACCTGCGACCCGCGCACGGACGCCTGCGTGCCGAAGAAAGTGGATCCCGATCCCATACCCGCCTGTCCCGCCGTGTCGTGCCTGACCGAGGAGGGCTACAACCAGTGCATCCAGGCGAAATGCGGCTGTGACCCCAAGACGGACGCCTGCGGTCCGGTCAAGGTGGTTTCCGACGAATCTCTTTGATCAGACCAGAGACTCTTCTTTACTGACGCTCACCCTTTCGATCTCTGTGGATTTCGCCGCCCTCGGCGCCGGCCCCGGAGGCGTCTCCACCGAGAATCCCTGCTTGAAGGTCGCGAAGACGGTCCACAGGAGCGAAATCCCGGCTACGGGGAGGACCGGGAAGAAGTCTGTGAGGTCAGGCTGGGGGGAGAGGAAGGGATAGACGCAGAAGACGAGGGACGAGGGGAGGACGCTGAAGCCCAGGAAGAGGAGCAGGGCGTTCGGCAGAGGGAGAATCCAGCGCTTGTGATAGATGCCGCGGCAGAGCCAGATGATCACGAGCCCCAGCAGTCCGCACGCGGGTGCGGCAACCGCTGAGGACCACTGGAGGCTCATCGATGAGAGGCAGCTTGAGCGATCTCGCGGTTCCTCACGAGACCCGCGATCGCGCCGACCAGGGCGCCGAGCACGGCACCCAGCACGGGCGCCGCCTGGAGGAAGGTTCCGCCGAGAAGAAGCCCGCCCAGCATGGGGCCCACGACCCGGGCCGTGGCATCCAGGGAAGACATCACAGAGGCGGTCGGTTTCGTCGAAGGGTGTTCCATATCGCCTGAAAGCGTACCCCGGGCATTCCTCCCTGTCAAGGGGTTGAGTGTCTCGATCTCACCCCCGGACACCTGTCCGCCCACCCCCCGGACACCTGTCACCGTCCGCTTCGCCCGGACACCCGTCCGTCCACATAAATCCATATAAATCAGCGTCTTACAAGATCGGACACCCCTGGCACCGCAGTTGCTCTAGGGGATCATCGCCATGATCCAAGAAACCAATTCCATGGACCAGATCATCGAACGGGCGCCGGGGCTTTCCCGGCGTGTGAAGTTGCTGCTGGCGATGTCCGCGGCGGTGGCGGTTGTCGTCGCGCTGCTGTGGCCCTCGGTCCGGCGG
>DATEIO010000943.1:0-11362 GCA_035278895.1 Thermoanaerobaculia bacterium
CGAGGCCGAGCGGGCGCAGCAGATCCTGGCCGAGCGCTACGGCGTGGCGGCGGACCTCTGGAGCGCCACCTCCTACAAGGAGCTCCGGCGCGACGCCCTGGAGGCCGACCGCTGGAACCTGCTCCATCCGGACCAGGAGCCTCGGAAGCCCTACGTCGTCTCCCTGCTCGAGGGGGACGACCATCCGATCGTGGCCGTCTCCGACTTCATGAAGCTCGTGCCGGACATGATCTCCCGCTGGCTCCCCGGCCGCCTGTTCCCCCTGGGGACCGACGGCTTCGGCCGGAGCGACACTCGCGAAGCCTTGCGCCGCTTCTTCGAGATCGACGCCGAGTGCGTCGTGATCGCCGCCCTCTGGCAGCTCGCCCTCCGAGGCACCGTCGACCGCTCGGTCCCCCTGCGGGCCATCCAGGAGCTGGGTGTCGATCCGGAGAAGGTGAGCCCGGTGTTGGCGTAGGGGGCCTCCTACAGTAGACGTAAAAGCCTCCCGCCCCCCTGGTGACGAGGGGTGGGAGGCCGGTGTAAAGTACTTCTCCCAACGCCGCTCCCCCTTCGCCTATCCCCGAGCCGGTCGCAGAAAACGCCGGGGTCTTCAGGAGCAGGCGCCCGACAACCCGACCTCTCGAGGAGGACATGATCGTGCGAAGCAAAACGTTCATCCAGGCCCTTCTGCTGGCTCTCCTGCTGCCCGCCTTCGCGATGGCCGAGCTCGCCGTCTACAAGGTGGACCCCGGCCACAGCGGCCTCAACTTCACCGTCCGCCACTTCGTGACCAACACCCCGGGCCGGTTCAAGGACTTCGACGGAACGATCAAGTACGACAAGCAGAATCCGGCGGCCTCCTCCGTCGAGTTCACCGTCAAGACGAACTCACTGGATACGGACAACGACGACCGCGACAACCACCTGCGCAGCGGCGACTTCTTCGAGGTCGCAAAGTTCCCCACCATGACCTTCGTCAGCAAGAAGGTGGCGGCCAAGGACGCGAACACCCTGGAGGTGACGGGCGACCTGACGATCAAGGACGTGACCAAATCGATCACCATCCCCGTCCAGATTCTCGGCATGGTCAAGACCCCGAACGGCGAGAAGGCCGGCTTCGAGACCTCCTTCACGGTCAACCGGAAGGACTACGGGATCAACTGGAACCGTGTCATGGACTCCGGCGCCGTCCTGGGCGACGAAGTCAAGGTGACCATTTCAGTCGAGGCCAACCGCCAGCAGGAGAAGGCGGCGGCGAAGTAGGCTTCCTTCCGCTTCGCGGAGACGGCCGGCCGGCGGTGACGCCGGCCGGTTTTGTTTTTTGGGGCTTCCGGAGCAGCCCGGATAAACAAAGGTAGGGGAGTGCGGGTCTGAAGGCATGGCACCGCGACCGGGATGGGATCGTGGAATACTCGAACTTCGACCTTCGGATCGACACAGACTCGGGAGGCTTCAAGGCTCAGGTTCTAAACTCTGGGTGGGGTGAGGCTGAGCATCCGTTCGAGCCGGTCTTCTCTCCTGACGATCTCGGCGATTTTCTGGTGGACTTGGGTGTCGCCTCCCGCGACGCGAGCCTTTCCAAATCCCGCCCGCGTCCGAAACAAGTGGCTGAGGAGATCGGCTCCAAGCTCTTTAAGGCTGTTTTCTCGGGAGATGTCCACAATGTCTGGCGTTTGAGCTTGCAGCAAGCAAAGCAGAAAGGCCAAGGCCTGAGGCTTCGGCTTTTCATAAGAGATCCAGAAGCTTCTGGATGGCCTTGGGAGTACCTCTTCGATCCGCAGCGGCGATTTTTTCTGGCCCTTTCGGCCGAGACTCCCATTCTCCGCTATCAAGAGCTGCCGATCCCGGTCCTTCCTCTCGGAGTCGAGCCACCCCTCCGAATCCTGGCAGTGACAGCCGAGCCGCCCGGCTATGAGAAGTTGAAAGTCGAGGAAGAATGGACGGATCTCAAAAAGGCTCTGAAAAATCTCGATGAGAAGGGTACGGTCTGCTTAAGCCGTCTGGAGCACGCGACTCTTGAACGCCTGGATTGCAAGCTCAAGGAGCCCTTTCACGTCCTTCACTTCATCGGGCACGGCACGTTCGCAAGCGCTCAGAATCAGGGAACGCTTCTCTTCGAAGATGGTCCGGTGACCGGCGATGAGCTCGCGACGATCCTCAGGGATCACGACTCTCTCCGCTTAATCATCCTGAACGCCTGCGAGGGAGCCAAGGGCTCTCGTATGGACCGGTTCTCGGGAGTGGCGCAGAGGTTGGTTCATGGAGGTGTTCCGGCGGTGATCGCAATGCAGTTTCGAGTCACGGATCGAGCTGCGATTGCCTTTTCTCGATCGTTTTATGAGGAGATCGCCAGAGGTCGTCCGGTGGATACCGCTCTCGCCGGAGCGCGCAAAGCGATGTTTTGCCGGCGTCACGAAGTCGAGTGGGGTACCCCCGTGATGTTTTCCCACTCGTCAGATAACCGTCTGATCGAAATTATCCGCTCTTCGTCTCCAACTCAACTGCAATCTGTTCCTCGAGACGCAACTCCAATCCGGTGGAAGCGGGTGGCAATCTTGTTCTGTCTGCTCCTGGCCGGGGCCTTTATCCTCTACTTGGCCCTAAGCTCGAATACGAAGGGCTGTCCTCCAAGCGCAATCCTTGACATGAATTTCGTCCGCATCAACCCCGGCACCTTCAAAATGGGATCCAAGCCGAGGGCCAAGAAAGAAATCGCTCATACAGTCACGATCTCGAAGCCTTTCTGCATGAGCGAGCACGAGGTGACGCGGGAGCAGTGGAGAACAGTCATGGGGGAGGAGCCTGCGGGGAACGGTCCGGACAACCTGCCGGTGACGGATGTCTCATGGGACGATGTCCATGTCTTCCTGGATCGTCTGAACAAAAAGGAGACTGGGAAGGGCTACCGACTGTCCACCGAGGCTCAATGGGAGTATGGAGCCGGAGCGGGCTCCACGCGTCGTTTCCACTTCGGCGATGATCCGGGTCTGCTCAGCCAGTATGGGAACTGCGAAGGTAAAGACCGCTTCGACGGCCTCGCTCCGGTCAAGTCGTTCAAGCCCAATCTCTGGGGTCTCTATGACATGAACGGAAATGCATCGGAGTGGGTGGAAGACCGGTATGGGGAGTACCCGTCGGGGCGGGTGACCGATCCCCAGGGGACTTCGATTGGAGAAGAAAGGGTGCGCCGCGGAGGGAGCTTCAAAATCCTGGCCGATAATTGTGACTCAGTCTCTCGCACGAAGTCGAAGCCTGGCTACCGCGCCAACGACGTCGGCTTCCGCCTCGTCCGAAATCCCGAGAATTGAGCCAGTCCCGCCGCGTCAGCCCAGGGCTTCCGCCCTGGGCTGACGTTACGACGCCCTTGGGGGCGTTATTTTCCTTGCGCTTCCGCCAACGCCTTCTTCCTTGCCGCCTCGAACTCGTCTCCCGGGTTCCAGGCGGGGAGCTTGGGGTCTTGCGCGATGGCGAGGCCGGCGTAGAAGCCGAGGCGGGCGTCTTCGATCATACCGTCGTAGGTCCATTTCGGATCGTATTCGTCGCTCGGCTGGTGGTAGCGGTTGTCTTCGTAATCCTCCACCTGCTGCTTGCCCCATTCGGGAGGCTTGCCTAGAAACTCGGTGCCGTTGTCCAGGTAGATGGCGGGGACTCCGATCTTCGCGAAGTTGAACTGGTCGGAGCGGTAGAAGAAGCCGCGGTCCGGGAACTGGTCGGGGAGGACTTTTCTCTTCTGCTGGGCGGCCAGGGTCTTGACGACCTGGTCGAGCGAGGATTTGCCGAGGCCGATGTAGGTGAGGTCCGAGGTGCGGCCCAGGACGTTGCCGCCGTCGTAGTTGATGTTCGCCGCGAGCTTGCCCGGCGGGATGGTGGGGTGCTGCGCGTAGTACTCGGAGCCCAGGAGGCCCTGCTCTTCGGCGGCTACGAAGGCGAAGAGGATGGAGCGCTTCGGCCGCTCGGGGAGCTCTGAAAACGCCCGGGCGATCGCCAGGAGCTGGGCGCAGCCGGCGGCGTTGTCCACGGCGCCGTTGTAGATCTTATCGCCGGTCTTGTCGGGCTCGCCCACGCCCAGGTGGTCGTGGTGGGCGCTGTAGACGACGACCTCGTCCTTGAGCTTGGGGTCGCTGCCCGGCAGGAGGCCCAGGACGTTGGCGGTCTGCTTTTTGGTGATCTGGTTGCTCATCGTGAGCGAGGTGGTGATCCCCAGGGGCACGGGCTTGAAGTCCTTGGACTGCGCCTGCTGGACGAGCTTGGCCAGATCTTGGCCCGCGGCGGCGAGGAGCTTTTTCGTGGCGTCTTCGGTGGTCCAGCCCGAGACCTGGATGCGCGGCTCGTCGCCGGCCGGGAGCTGGAACTGCTCGCCGGTCCAGGAGGTCTGGACGACCTGCCACGGATAGCCGGCGGACGGGGTGGTGTGGATGATGATGGCTCCCGCCGCGCCCTGCCGGGCCGCGCTCTCGTACTTGTAGGTCCAGCGGCCGTAGTAGAGCCGGGTCTTGCCCGCGAAGAGCTTGTCGTCGTTTTCGGGGTCGTTGTTGAGCATCAGGAGGACCTTGCCTTTGAGATCCATCCCCTTGAAGTCGTTCCAGCCGTACTCCGGAGCCTCGATGCCGTAGCCCACGAAGACGAGCTCGGCGTTGTCGAGGACGGAGCGGTCCTTCTGGACGCCGCTCGTGGCAATGAACTCGTCCCAATACTTCAAGGGGACGGTCTTGTTGCCGGCCCGGAACTCCCAGGTCTTGGGCGGCTCGGAGGTGATGCCCACGATCTCGAAGGGCTGCTGCCAGCTCCCGTTCGGGCCGCCCGGCTGAAAGCCGAGGAATTCGAGCGAGCTCGCGAGGTAGAGCCGCGCGAGCTCATCCCCCCGGCTGCCCGGCCCCCGCCCTTCGAGCAGGTCGTCCGCCAGATAGCGGATGGGAGCCTCCAGGGAGTCCCGGTCGATGACTTTGGCCGCCTGCTCGGCGGTGGGGGGAAGGGGAAGGTTGCCCTGGGCGCCCACAGCGCCGGGGAGGAGAGCCGCGAGGAGGGCCAGGGTGAAGATCCCTCGAACGCGTTGTTGATGATTTTCCATAGAGATGAGACCTCCGTCGGTGGTTTTCATCGGACGGACGACTGTAGCAAAACCCTGGCCCGGGACCTCACCCCTGTCCCCTCGGAGCCCTTGCGGCCTGCCCCCGCGCACGCTATGGTTCAGGTGTTGTTGAAGGGGCGGCCGAGGGCCGGAGACCTGGGGAAAGCGAGTTATCGGGATGATGCTGCGGACGACGGTCAGGGACTGTCTCTACTTGAACTGGGCCCTGCCGGCCGAGGCGGTTCCGGCGCCGCCTCCGCCTTTGCGGTACCAGTACCACGCGTGGCAGGGGGAGGACTACGTCTTTGCCTCGGCGCTCCTGTTCTACCAGGACGCGCTCCACGTCCCGGCCCTGCCGTTCCTCAAGGTCGGCTATCCCCAGTTGAACCTCCGCCTGTACGTGCTGGACGAGCAGGGGATGCCCTCGATCCTGGTGCGCCGGATGTTGACGCCGGCGTGGGTGGCCCCCGGGGTGCGGCTGGTGACGCACCAGCCGGTCTCCCGGGCGCGGCTCGATTTCCCCCGGCCGTCCCGCAACGTGGACGGCGGACCCTGGCGGTGGCGGGCGGAGCGGGGCGGGCGGCTCGAGGTGCAGGCGTGGCCGGACAGCCCCGCGGTGGGGGAGGGACCGCGCCTGGGCTCCTGGGAGCAGGGGGTGCGCTATTTCCAGGAGCGCCCGCGCGCCTACGCCGAAGATTCCGGGGTGCTCCACCGCATCGACGCGCGCCATCCAACGTCCGCGATCTGGCCCCTGCACGCAGAGGTCCACGGGGACGGCCTCCTGCCGCGCCTCTTCCACTTTGCCCCGGGTGCCCGCTGGCCCGGCCTCCACTCCGCGTGGCTCTGCCCGGAGATCCCCTTCGTGTTCGACCTGGGGATCGTCACCAAGATGGCTCCGGCCCCCGCTCTCCCCCAGCCCGCCGCGGGCCGGGTGGCCGCGGTCTGGCGCCAGAGCGACGGGCTCCGGCCGCCGGGGATGGCGGCGTAAACACCCCGGACCTTCGGCCCGGGCCCTCACCCCAACCCTCTCCCAGCCTCCCGTCCCCCGACCGGGAGAGGGAGCTTTTCTAGAAGAGAGAAGTAGTCTCCCTCCTCTCCCGGGGGTGGACGGGAGGCCGGGAGAGGAGGGCCGGGGAGGTGAGGGCTCCTCGTGCTAGCATCCCCGCCATGAACCCGACCCCCCCTTCCCAACGCCGGCCTCAGCGCATTGCGATTCTCCCGGGCGACGGCGTCGGCAAGGACGTGACCGCGGAGGCGGTCAAAGTCCTCGAAGCCGCCGCCGAAACCTGGGATCTCCCTCTGGAGCTCGTCCATCTGGACTGGGACGCCGACCGGTATCTGGCCACCGGCGAGACGCTCCCCAAGGGTGCCCTGGAGGATTTCCGGGACAACTACTCCGCCGTCTTCATCGGCGCCTACGGCGACCCCCGGGTGCCGGACATGAAGCACGCGGCGGACATCCTCCTGGGGATCCGCTTCGGGCTCGACCTCTTCATCAACCTGCGGCCGGTCAAGCTCTACGACGCGCGCCTCTGCCCCTTGAAGAACCGGACGGAGAAGGACGTGGACTTCGTCGTGTTCCGCGAGAACACGGAGGGCGCCTACGTGAACGTGGGCGGCAACTTCAAGAAGGGCACGCCGGACGAGATCGCGGTGCAGGAGGAGATCCACACCCGCAAGGGCGTCGAGCGGATCATCCGCGCGGCCTTCGACTACGCGGTCGAGCACGGGCGCCGCGAGGTCCTGATGAGCGACAAGTCGAACGTGATGCGCTACGGGCACGACCTCTGGCAGCGGGCGTTCGCCGAGATCGGGGCCGAGTACCCGCAGATCGAGAAGCGCCACATGTTCGTGGACGCGCTCACCATGCAGATGGTGAAGAGCCCGGAGACCCTGGACGTGATCGTCACCAACAACATGTTCGGCGACATCATCACGGACCTGGGCGCCGCGCTCCAGGGCGGCCTGGGTGTCGCAGCCTCGGCCAATCTCCACCCCGGCCAGACCTCCATGTTCGAGCCGGTCCACGGCTCGGCTCCCAAGTACGCGGGCACGGGCCGCGCGAATCCCGTGGGAGCGATTCTTTCGACGACCCTGATGCTCGACTACCTTGGCCACGCCGAGGCCGCGAAGGTGCTGGACGACGCCGTCGCCCGCTCCTTCCGCGAGGGCAACACCACCCCGGATCTGGGCGGCTCGCTCACCACCTCGCAGGTGGGCGATCTGCTGGCCCGGGCGGTGAGCCGCGAAGCGGTGACGCGGTAGAGGATCGCTCCTCCGGATCCAGGGCCGTGGCGGGGACTCCGCCGCGGCTCTTCCTGTTTTGAACCGTTGTTCGAAATCTCCCCATGGGGCCTATAATGGTCGGGCGAACCGATTGCCCGGAGGACGTTCATGCATCCGAGTGAGTCCGAACTGATCTACGACTGGAACCGCGCCGAAGGTCCGGACCTGCGTCCGGCCCGCGGAAAAGTAGAGCTCGACGACGAGACGCTCCGCGACGGGCTCCAGTCGCCCTCCGTCCGCACGCCCGGGATTGAGGACAAGATCCGCATTCTCCACATGATGGAGGAGCTGGGGATCGAGTCCGCCGACATCGGCCTGCCCGGGGCGGGTCCGCACGTGGCGAAGGACGTCGAGGCGCTCGCCCGGGAGATCGTCCAGAACCGGATGAAGATCTCCCCCAACTGCGCGGCCCGCACGGTGATCGCGGACATCAAGCCGATCGTCGAGATCTCCCAGAAGGTGGGGATCGCGATCGAGGCCTCCTGCTTCATCGGCTCCTCGCCCATCCGCCAGTACGCGGAGGGGTGGACGCTCGACCGCATGTTGAAGCTCTCCCGCGAGGCGGTCGAGTTCGCCGCGAAGGAGGGGCTGCCGGTGATGTTCGTCACCGAAGACACGACGCGGGCCAATCCGGACGACCTGCGCCGCCTCTACACCGAGGCGGTCGAGGCCGGGGCCCGCCGGGTCTGCGTGGCGGACACCGTGGGACACTCGACCCCCAACGGAGCGAGAAACGTCATCCGCTTCATCCGCGAGGTGGTGGACGCCACGGGCGAGGACGTGAAGGTGGACTGGCACGGCCACAAGGACCGGGATCTGGGCGTGATCAACGCGTTGGCCGCAGCCGAGGCCGGCGCCGACCGGCTCCACGGCACGGCCGTGGGAATCGGCGAGCGGGTGGGCAACTGCCCGATCGACACGCTGCTCGTGAACATGCAGCTTCTCGGCTGGATCAACCGCGACCTCCACCGTCTCCAGGAGTACTGCCGCTTCGTGGCGGACGTGACCGGCGTGCCGCTGCCCGACAACTATCCCGTGGTGGGCCGGGACGCCTTCCGCACCGGCACCGGCGTGCACGCGGCGGCCATCATCAAGGCCCGTGCCCGTGGCGAGGACTGGCTGGCCGACCGCGTCTATTCGTCGATCCCCGCGAGCCTCATCGGCTGCCGGCAGGTGATCGAGGTCGGGCCGATGAGCGGCGAGTCGAACGTGGTCTACTGGCTCCAGGAGCGCGGCATCGACGCCACTCCCGAGCTGGTGAAAGAGATCTTCCAGAAGGCCAAGTCCGCAGTCACCACGCTCGAAGAGGCGGAGATCCTGGAGATCTGCACCGCGCGCGGGGTGACTCCGGGGCCGGTTCAGCCGCGGGCGTTGCCGTGAGGCTCGGAGCCGCCGCGGCCGAGCCCCCCGCCCGGGAACCTCACCCCTATCCCCTCTCCCATCGCCCCCCCGCCGACCGGGAGAGGGGGACGCCTGCGAGCGGTCTTGCCGTAGGGTGCGCTATGCGCACGTTTGGGTTGGTGGAAAACAACACGTGCGCACAGCGCACCCTACAAGCGCCACCGGTTCGGATACGTCCCCCTCTCCCGGTGGAAGGGGGGGCGATGGGAGAGGGGCGAGGGGTGAGGTCTTCGGGGTGGGGGGCGTATCCGTGAAGCCCGTCCCCGCCTGGAAACGGGTCCTCGACCGCTACCTCGAATCGCTCGCGGTGGAGCGGGGGCTCGCCCAGAACTCGGTGGACGCGTACCGCCGGGACCTCTCCCGCCTGGGGGAGGATCTCGCGAAGCGGGGCGGGGATCTGACGACGGCGGATGCCCAGGCGCTCTCGGCGCACATGAGGGATCTCCGCCGCCAGGGGCTCTCCCCGCGCTCGATCGCCCGGGCTCTCGCGGCGGTGCGCGGCTTCTACGAGCACCTGGTGATCTCCGGGGAGCGGGCCGACAATCCCGCGGTCAACCTGCTGCCTCCCAAGCTCTGGCGGACGCTTCCCAACGTGCTCTCGGAGGAGGAGGTCGAATCGCTCCTCGCGGCTCCGGACGTCAAGACGCCCCTGGGGCTGCGCGACCGGGCGATGTTCGAGCTGCTCTACGCCACGGGCCTCAGGGTCTCCGAGCTTGTGGGCCTGAAGCTTCCGCAGCTTCGGCTGGACGTGGGCTTTCTCGTGGCCTTCGGCAAGGGGAGCAAGGAGCGCGTGGTGCCCGTGGGGGAGCAGGCCGAGCACTGGGTGAAGCGCTATTTGAGCGAGATCCGCCCGGAGCTCGCCACGGGGCGGCACCAGGCCGTGTTCGTGAACCACCGCGGGGAGGAGATGACGCGCATGGGGTTCTGGAAGATCCTCCGCAAGCACGGCCTTGAAGCGGGCATCCGCACCAGCTTTTCCCCCCACACCCTGCGCCACAGCTTCGCCACCCACCTCCTGGAGCACGGCGCCGACCTGCGGGCCGTGCAGACCATGCTCGGCCACTCGGACATCTCCACGACCGAGATCTACACCCATGTTCACAAGGAGCGGCTGAAGAGCCTGTACGAGCGGTTCCACCCGCGATCGTAGGTTCAGCTTTTCTGCCGCGCTATCATGGTAGGGGTTTCCTCACCATGATGCCCTCCGGCCCCACCACGGACCCGCCGTCCGAAACCGAGACCGTCTTCCTGGGCCCGGTTCCGGCCCCGGCGCCCTCCGGCGGACTTCTCCCGCGCGGCACCGCGATCGGCCGGTACGTGATCCTCGACCGGATCGGCGGGGGCGGCATGGGCGTGGTCTACACGGGGTACGACCCGGAACTGGACCGCAAGGTGGCGTTGAAGCTCCTGCGGCCGGACCGGGCCGCGGGCGAGGCGGCGCGGCTGCGTCTGCTGCGCGAGGCGCAGGCGATCGCCCGGCTCTCCCATCCCAACGTGGTCGCGGTTCATGATGCGGGGACCTTCGGAAACCAAGTCTTTCTCGCCATGGAGTACGTGGAGGGGACGACGCTAAGGCGCTGGCTCGATGAGGAGCGCCGGCCGTGGGGCGAGGTGGTGGAGCGCTTCCTGCTCGCGGGCCGGGGGCTCGCGGCGGCGCACGCGGCCGGGCTCGTGCACCGCGATTTCAAGCCGGACAACGTGCTTTTGGGGACCGACGGCCGGGTGCGGGTGGCGGATTTCGGCCTCGCGCGGGCGGTGGGGGAGGCCGGGCCGGAGGAGCCGGCGTCCGCGGAGAGCGGCGGCATCCTGTCGAGCCCGATCACGCAGCTCGGGATGGCCGTGGGCACGCCGGCCTACATGGCGCCGGAGCAGCTCCGGGGCGAGCGGGCGGACGCCCGGTCCGATCAGTTCAGCTTCTGCGTGGCGCTCTGGGAGGCGCTCTACGGCGAGCGCCCGTTCCCCGGGGAGACCACGGGCGAGGTCGTGAAGGCGGTCGAGCGGGGAGCGGTGCGGGACGTCCCGGCCGGCTCCCGCGTTCCGGACCGGCTCCGGCAGGCGCTACGCCGCGGGCTCGCCGCCGACCCGGCGGCCCGGTATCCCGCGCTCGAAGAGCTTCTGGACCTCCTGGCCAAAAACCCCGAGGCCGCCCGCCGCCGGTGGCTCGCGGCGGCCGCGGCCGTGCTCGCCGTGGGCGGCGTCTTCGCCGGGCTCGGCTATCTCCAGGCGCAGCGCGCCCAGCTCTGCTCCGGGGGAGAGGCGAAGCTCGCGCCGGTATGGAACGCGGAGCGGAAAGAGGCGGGTCGCCAGGCGTTCCTCGCGTCCGGGCTGCCGTTCGCGGCGGAGTCCTGGAGCCGTGCCGAGAAGGCGCTCGACGTCTATCTAGAGGGCTGGGCCGCCATGCACCGGGATGCCTGCGAGGCCACGCGGATGCGGGGAGAGCAGTCCGAAGATCTGCTTGACCGGCGGATGTTCTGCCTGGACCAGCGGCTCGGCGAGGCCCGGGCGCTGACGGAGGTTTTCGCGCGGGCCGACGAGAGCGTCGTGATGGAGGTGGACAACGCCGTTTCGAAGCTCGGCAAGGTCGAGCTCTGCGCGGACACGGAGGCGCTCACCGCCCGCGTGCCG
>DATEIO010000944.1:0-24448 GCA_035278895.1 Thermoanaerobaculia bacterium
TTGCCCGGGAAGCGGATCTTGCGGTGGTGGACCTCGCCGTCGCCCGGTCCGGCCACCGCGACGTGCACCGTGCCCACAGGCTTCTCCTCGCTTCCACCGCCGGGGCCGGCGACCCCCGTGATGCCGATGCCGTAGTCGCTCCGCAGCGCCCGGCGCACGCCTTCGGCCATGGCCCGGGCCACGGGCTCGGACACGGCGCCGTGCTCCGCGAGCATTGCTTCGGGAACGCCGGCCAGCTCGGTTTTGAGTGGATTCGTGTAGGTGATGAAGCCGCCCAGGAAGTAGTCGCTGCTCCCGGAAACAGCCGTGATCTTCTGGCCGAGGAGCCCGCCGGTGCACGATTCGGCCACGGTGAGCGTGGCGCCGGCCGCGCGGAGCAGCTCGCCCACGACGCTCTCCAGGGTCTCTTCCTCGCGGGTGGCGAAGACCGCGTCTCCGGCCAGCTCCCGGAGGCGCGCCGCCATGGTGGCCAGGCGCTCCCGCCGCTCGGGCTCGGGTCCCGCGGCCGTGGCCTGGAGGCGGATCTCGCCAGGGCTCGCGAGGATGGTGATCCATTCCCGGCCGAACTCGGAATAGGCAGGAAAGATCCGCTCCTCCACCTCGGACTCGGGGAGGCCGGCGATTTTGAGCACCGCAGTCTCGCGGGCCACGCCGCCGGAGCGGGCCGCGAGCCACGGCTCGAGATGCGAGGCGATCATGCCGTCCAGCTCGGGCGGAACGCCGGGAAAGAGGAAGAGGTGGACGCCATCTTTTTCGAGGATCATGCCCGGCGCGGTGCCGCGGGCGTTTTCGATCAGCTCGGCCCCGTCGACCACGTCCGCCTGCTTGCGGTTGGTCGCGGGCATGCGGCGGCCGAACGAGGCGAACCGGCGCTCGATCCCGGCAAGCACGGCCTCGTCGGTGCGGATGCCGCGCCCCAGGGCCGCAGCCACGGCTTCGCGTGTGACGTCGTCCGAGGTGGGGCCGAGCCCGCCGCTCACCAGGATCAGGTCGACGGAAGCGAGAAGGGTGCGCAGCTCGGAGACGATCTCGTCCACCGAGTCGCCCACCACGGCTTTTCTGCGAAGCTCGGCGCCGTAGCGTTCGAGAGTGGCGGTCAGGCGGAGGGAATTGGTGTCCAGCCGGTCGGTGCCGAGGAGCTCGGAGCCCACGGCGAGAATGGCGGCCTTCATGAGCCGGGATGATATCGCAGGGGGATCAGCGGCGGCGCCACGCCCTCCTCAGACACCGTAAAGCACCCCTCGAACAGGTGCACGAGCCGGTCGTCCTCTTTCCGGAGATAAACCCGGGCCAGCTCCTCCCCCTCCCCTACCTCCTGGCCGAGGCGGGCCCTGGTTTCGAGCGAGATCCCGAAGTCGATCGCGTCTCCCGGATGGCGCCTCCCGCCTCCGGCTTCGACGAGCAGGAGGCCGAGCTGGCGGAGGTCTACGGCGGCGAGCTTTCCGGCGCGGCGGGCGCGGAGCGGGCGCTCGACGGGGGCCAACGGCAGCTCGGGGCTCCGCAACCAGGCGGGGTGTGCGCCCTGCAGCTCGGCCCAGCGGAGGAAGCGCTCCATCGCCCGGCCGCTCGCGATCGCCTCCTCGAGATTCCCGCGGGTGAGCGGCTGGCCCACGAGACGCGAGACCTCCTCGCCGAGGGCGAAGGTCACGTCCATCAGGTCGTCCGCCCCTCTTCCTTCCAGGCATTCGAGGGACTCCCGGACCTCCGCGGCGTGGCCGGCCCAGCGGCCGAGCGGCTGGCTCATGTCGGTCACGAGCGCGCTCGTGGGCGTGCCCAGGGCGCACGCGGTGTCGACCAGCCCCCGCGCCAGCTCCACGGAGCGATCGAGATCCGGCAGGAACGCGCCGTTGCCGGTCTTGACGTCCAGGACCACGCCCGCGGCTCCGGCGGCGAGCTTTTTCGAAAGGATGCTCGCGATGATGAGAGGGATGGAGTCGACCGTGGCCGTCACGTCCCGCAGGGCATAGAGGCGGCGGTCGGCCGGAGCGATCGAGCCCGTGGCGGCTCCGATCGCCATCCCGCACCGGGCGAGCGTGTCGAGGCAGCGCGCACGGTCGAGCTCCAGGGCCACGCCCGGAATGCTTTCGAGCTTGTCGATCGTGCCGCCCGTGTGGCCGAGGCCGCGGCCGGCGAGCATCACGATGGGGAGATCGCAGCTCGCGAGAAGGGGACCCAGGATCAGCGAGGTCTTGTCGCCCACGCCGCCGGTCGAGTGCTTGTCGCACAGCCGGGGGATCTCTCCGGCCAGGTTCCAGCGCTCGCCGGATTCGAGCATGGCGAGCGTCAGCGCCCGGGTCTCTTCGAGGTCCAGGCCGCGGATGGCCGCGGCCATCAGGAACGCGGCGAGCTGCCCTTCGCTCCACGAGCCGTCGGCCGCGCCTCGGGCCACGGCGCGGATCTCGTCCTCGCCGAGCCGCACCCCGGCGCGTTTCCGCTCCAGGATGCGGTAGGGAAGGATCATGGGGTCTCAGGCCAGGAGAAGGTCAGCCCGGGAATCCGCCCACGCCCGGCATGCCGATGCCGCCGGCGGGCGGACGGGAGGGATCGAGCGCGGAGAGCTTCTGCTGCGCGTCCTGCCGGTAGGGCGACTGCGGATAGTCGTCCACGATCTGCTGGTAGGCCGCGACGGCCTCCTGCGGCCGGCCGAGCTGCTCCTGGGTGACCGCCATCTCGTGCAGGAGCACGTCCTTGGGGAGCGGCGGCTCGGACTCCTCGATCATCCCCCGCAGGCGGGTCACCAGCTCCTCGCCCTTACCCTGCTTGCGGTCGAGCGCGAAGAGGTTCAGGCGGGCCTCGCCGGCCAGCGCGTGGTCGCCGTGGTCGTCCACGAACTCGGTCCACAGCTCCCGGGCCTTGTCGAGCTCGCCTGCGTCGGCGGCCGCCTGGGCCAGGTAGAGCGCGGCCACGTCTCCGGCCTCGGTGCCGCCAAAGTCGTCGTGGAGCGCCGTGAAGAGCTCCTTCGATTTGGCGTCCCGGGCGGCTTCGGTCGCGAAGGAGGGCTCGGACTTGTCGTTCGGCTTGGCGCCGGTCGCCTGGATGGGCGCCTGGTCGACCTTGAGCGCGTACGACAGCGCCTCGTTGGCCTTCTTGGCCCGGGCGCCCAGGAAGAAGTAGACCGCCACTCCGATCGCCAGGAGCGCCAGCAAGCCGCCCACGGCGTAGAGGATGGTCCGGACGTGGCTCTCCGCGTACTCGACACCGCGCCCTACGACGGCCGCGAATTCGTCGCGCTTGATCTCTTTGCGAGTCAGACGTTGGTTCATCGAAAACACTCCGGGAAATTCAATTCCTGTCCTGGGAACAGGGCCGAGCGAAACGGGGTGGTGCGGCTGGGAGGACTCGAACCCCCGACCAAGAGTTTAGGAAACTCCTGCTCTTTCCACCTGAGCTACAGCCGCAGGCGACGGGATTATACCCTACGCGCCCGCCCGGCCCTTTTCCCTGGTCTAGTACTGGATCAGCGACTCCACCTCGTAGCCGGCGAGCTTCTGGCGTCCGGGCAGGAAGGTCAGCTCGATGATGAATCCGAAGCCCGCGACCTTGCCGCCTAGCGACTCGACCATCTTGGCGGCGGCCAGAGCCGTGCCGCCGGTCGCCACCAGGTCGTCGACGATCAGAACGTTCTCTCCGGGGCGGACGGCGTCGTTGTGCATCTCGATCGAGTCCGAGCCGTACTCGAGATCATACGTCTCGCGAATTTTCTCGTAGGGCAGCTTGCCGGGCTTTCTCACCGGTACGAAGCCGGCGTTCAGGTCGTAGGCCACGATCGGGCCGAACATGAAGCCGCGGGACTCGATCCCCACCACCTTGTCGATCCGCTTCTGGCAGAAGAGCCAGACGAAGCGGTCGACCGTCATCCGCAGGGCGAGCGGATGCTGGAGCAGGGTCGTGATGTCGTAGAAGTTGATCCCCGGCTTGGGAAAGTCCGGGACCTCGCGGATGTACGCCTTCAGATCCTCCATGGTCTCCTCCAAACGGCCCTTTCTAGGGCTAGCGATCGATCTCGAAGCCGTCCCACGCGGGGTCGGCCGTCATCTCCTGTTCGTCGAGGCGCGTGACCCGCGAGCCCGGCGGCCCTTGCCGCAGGCGCTCGCGGAAGGCGTCCAGCTTCTGCGGATCGCCCGCGACCTCGACCTCCACCCGCCCGTCCGGAAGGTTTCGCACCCGGCCGGAGAGGCCCAACTCCCGGGCCACCTTCCGCGTGAACCAGCGGAAGCCCACGCCCTGCACCCGGCCGCTCACCCAGAGGCGAAAGGCCGGCACGGCTACTTCGCCTTCCAGCCGTGGCGGCCGAGAAGCGGCACGAAGGCGACCTCCTCCCCCTCCCGCCGCCGGACCTCGCCGCGGGCCGATTTCTTGTACATCACGAGCCGCTGCTGGTGGATCTGCCCTTCGGGCACCAGGAGCATCCCCCCGGGCGCCAGCTGTTCGAGCAGCGGCTCGGGCACCTTGGGCGCTCCGGCCGTCACCAGGATGCGGTCGTAGGGCGCCCACTCGCTCCACCCCACGGTGCCGTCGAAGACCTGGATCTTCACGTTCTCGAGCCCGAGCTGGCGCATCCGGGGGATGGCCAGTTGGGCGAGCTCGGCGATCCGCTCCAGGCTGTAGACGCGGCGCGCAAGGAGAGCCAGGATCGCGGTCTGGTAGCCCGAGCCGGTGCCGATCTCCAGGACCGAGTGCTCGCGCCCCACCTCCAGCATCTCGGTCATCCGCGCCACGATGTAGGGCTGGGAGATCGTCTGCGACGCGCCGATGGGCAGCGCGTGGTCGCCGTAGGCCTGGCTCTGCAGATGGTCCTTGACGAACGCGTGCCGCGGCACCTTGCGCAGGGCCTCCAGCACGCGCTGGTCCTTGATGCCGCGGGCGGCGATCAGGTCGCGGATCATCCGCTCGCGCTGGGGGCCGTAGTCGCTCATTGCGCGTCCGGAGACGCCTTGGGGAAGGAGAGCGCCGAGAGCTTGTCCCGCAGGGAGCCGAAGCTCTCGAGGCCCGGGTAGTAGGTCAGGTCCAGGTGGAGCGGCGTCACCGAGACGTACCCCGTGGAGACCGCCTCGTAGTCGGTGCCGCTCGCGCGGTCCCACTGCGGGGTGCCGGCGATCCAGTAGTACTTCCGGCCGCGCGGATCGAGCTTCTCGACGACGGTCTGCTTGTACACCCGCCGGCCGAGCCGGGTGAAGCGCACCCCCTGGATCGGGCCGGCCGGCACGTTGACGTTGAGCAGCAGGTCGCGCGGCAGCTCCTCGGTGCGCAGCGTCTCGACGATCGTCCGGGCGAGCTCGGCCGCCGGCCCGAAGGAGAACCCCTCCCCCACCTCCTGGCTGAAGGCGACGGAGGGGATGCCCAGGAGCGTCCCCTCGAAGGTCGCGGAGACCGTGCCCGAATAGGTCACGTCGTCCCCCAGGTTCAACCCGAAGTTGACGCCCGAGCAGACGAGGTCCGGGGGGTTGTCCTTCATCAGGGACAGGACCCCCAGGTTCACGCAGTCGGTCGGCGTGCCGTCCACGGCGAACCAGTTCTCCTGGACCTTCTGCATGCGCAGTGGCCGCGAGAGCGTCAGGGCATGCCCCATGGCGCTCTGTTCGCGGTCCGGCGCCACGACCACGACCTCCGCGATTTCGGAGAGCGCGGTCGCGAGACGCTTGATCCCCTCGGAGAAGATCCCGTCGTCGTTGGTGACGAGAATCCGCTTCATCAGGGCTTGATGTACCTTCCGATGATCGGCTGCAGAGCCTTGACGGTCTCGGCCGGGATCATGGCGCGCTCGGTGATCAGCGAGAACTGGAGCGCGTCGGCGCACAGGCAGGTCCGCTTCTCGCTCCCGGAAAGGCGGGCGAGCATCTGGCGCACCACCTCCTGCGACATCTTCACGTTCTGGCGGACGACCTCCATGACCGCCTCGCCCGAGACCGCCTCTTCCGTCTCGTGCCAGCAGTCGTAGTCGGTGATCATCGAGAGCGAGACGTAGCAGATCTCGGCCTCGCGGGCGAGCCGCGCCTCGGTCAGGTTGGTCATGCCGATCACGTCGAAGCCGAGCTTCCGGTAGGACTCGGACTCGGCGCGGGTCGAGAACTGCGGCCCTTCCATGTTGACGTAGGCGCCGCCCTTGTGGACGGTGGCACCCGCGGCCTTGGCAGCCTCGACCGCCTGGTCGATCAGGCGCGGGCAGATGGGCTTGGCGAGCGAGACGTGGGCCACCAGACCGTTCCCGAAGAAGGTGTCCGGCCGGTGGCGGGTGCGGTCGAAGAACTGGTCGGGGACCACGATGTCCGTCGGCTTGTACTCGATCTTGAGCGAGCCCACGGCGGAGACGGAGACGAGTTGCTCGACCCCCAGAACCTTGAAGCCGAAGATGTTGGCGCGGTAGTTGAGCTCGGTGGGCAGCAGGCGGTGGCCGCGGCCGTGGCGGGGCAGGAAGGCGACCCGCTGGCCTTCGAGCTCGCCGATGACGTAGGCCTCCGACGGATCGCCGAACGGGGTCTCGATCCGGCGTTCTTCGAGGACTTTCATGCCCTCCATCTGGTAGAGGCCACTGCCCCCGATCACACCGATACGGATATCGCTCATGGGAAGACTCTCCTCCTTGACAGGGAATTCTCGTCTGGCGGCCCAACGGAGCCGGCAGAGTCTAGCAGTTACCGGATCGCTTCCACCACCGCCAGGGCGGTCGAGAGCGCCTGCCGGGCCTGGGCGCCGGTCACCAGAGGCGCCGCCTCCCCCCGGCAGGCGGCCACGAAGGCTTCGAGCTCCTTGGCGAGCGGCTCGGCGCGGGTCACGGGCAGGTTGTCCGGCAGGATGCTGCGCTTCCCGTTCTCCTCCGCCAGGCGATAGCCGTGGATCTCCTGCGCCTGGTAATCGAGCGAGTAGTACCGGGAAGGCAGGAAGGTGCGCAGCTTCCGCACCCGCTCGGACGAGACCCGGGAGGCGGTCAGGTTCGCCACGCACCCCGAAGCGAGCTCGATCCGGACGTTCGCGATGTCGATCCGGGGCGAGAGCACGGCGATGCCGGTCGCCCGCACCTCGGCCACGGGGCTCGGGTCGAGCGCGTGGAGGATCTGCAGGTCGTGGATCATCAGGTCGAGCACCACGTCCACGTCCAGGCTCCGGGGGGAGAAGACCGCCAGGCGCTGCACCTCGACGAACCGCGGCGGCGTGCCGACTCCGAGAAGCGCCTGGACCGCCGGGTTGTAGAACTCGACGTGCCCCACCGCCAGCACCCGGCCCTCCGCCGCCGCGATCAGCCGGTCGGCCTCGGCCAGGTTCGGCGCGAGAGGCTTTTCGACCAGGACGTCGATGCCGCGCGCGAGAAGCTCGCACCCCAGGTCGGCGTGCGCCACCGTGGGCACGGCCACGACGGCCGCCTCGATCTCGGATGCCAGGTCCTCCACCCGGGAGAAGACCCGGGCGCCGTGCTCCGCGGCGACCGCCTCCGCGGCCTCGGGACGCGGGTCGTAGATCCCGACCAGCTCGGCGCCAGGCATCGAAGCCAGGAGACGGACATGGTTGCGCCCCATGGCGCCGGTGCCGAACACGCCGGCGCGCAGGTTATTCAGCGTCGCCTCCCCCACCCCGGCCGCCCTTCGGCGGCGACTTGTGGACGCCCCGCTTCGCGCTCTCGATGAAGGCCACCAGATCGGCCACGTACGGATCCTCGGGGACCTCGGCGCGGATCTTTTCGAGCGCCTGGGCCGTGTTCAGGCGCGAGCGCACGAGAATGCGCAGCGCCGCGTCCAGGTGCTTCAGGGTCTCGGGCTCGAAGCCCTTGCGCTTCAAACCGATCGAGTTCAAGCCATAGAAGGCCGGCTTCTGCCCCACGGTCTTCACGAACGGCAGGGCGTCCATGGTGACGACGCTGTAGCCGCCGACATAGGCATGCCGGCCCACGCGGCAGAACTGGTGGACGGAGCTGAAGGCGCTGATCGAGGCGTCGTCGTGCACCTCGACGTGGCCAGCGAGCGTCGCGTTGTTCGCGAAGATCACCCGGTCGCCCACCTGGCAGTCGTGGGCGATGTGGGTGTAGGCCATGAACAGGCCGTCGCTGCCCACCCGGGTGATCCCGCCACCCTTGGCGGTCCCGCGGTGGACGGTGCAGAACTCCCGGAACTGGTTCCGGTCCCCGATCTCCAGGAACACGTCTTCGCCGCGGAACTTCAGGTCCTGCGGCTCGAAGCCGATCGCGGCGTGGGGGAAGATCCGGTTCTCGCGGCCGATCGTGGCCGGCCCCTGGACCTGGGCGGCCGCCCCGATCTCGGTGCCGTCGCCGATCGTAACGCCCGCGCCGATCACGGCGTAGGGGCCCACGCGGACCCCCTCGCCCAGCCGGGCCGAGGGATCGATCACGGCGGTGGGATGAATGAGCTCGCCCATCAGCGGTCCACCATGGCCGACGAGATCACGGCCTCGGCCGCGAGCTGGCCGTCCACTGTGACCTTGCCCGCCAGCTTGCAGTAGGTGCTCCGCAGCCGCAGGACCTCGAGCTCGTAGCGGACCTGGTCGCCCGGGACCACGGGGCGGCGGAACTTCGCCTCGTCGATCGACGCGAAGTAGAGGAGCTTGCTCTCCCGGTTCGGGATGTCGGAAAGCAGGAGGAGACCCCCGGCCTGCGCCATTCCCTCGATGAGCAGCACGCCCGGCATCACCGGCCGGCCCGGGAAGTGCCCCTGGAACACGGGCTCGTTGAAGGTGACGTTCTTGATCGCCACGATCCGCTTGCCGGGCTCCATCTCCAGCACGCGGTCGACCAGGAGCAGCGGATAGCGGTGCGGCAGCACCGACAGGATCCATTCGATGTCCCACTTCGAGGCCGGTTCGCTCAAGTCATTCCTCCTCGCGTCCCTCGTCCGTCTCGATGCCCAGCTTTTTTTCCAGGGCCTTCAAGCGCCGGTTCATCGTTTCCAGGCGGGACAGCGAAACCGCCTGGCGCCGCCACTTGCGCAGCGGAATCGCGGGGATGCCGGCCACCTGCGTCTTCGGCTCGACCGAGGTCAGAGCCGCCGACTTGGCCGCCACCTGCGCGCCGTCGCCCAGTTGGATGTGGCCCGCGACTCCGGCCTGGCCGGCAAGGACCACGTAGTCCCCCAGCCGGGTGCTGCCCGCGATCCCTGCCTGGCCGCAAAGGATACAGTGCCGGCCGACCTCCACGTTGTGACCGACCTGGACGAGATTGTCGATCTTGGTGCCCGCTCCGATGCGGGTCTCCCCCAGCATGGCGCGGTCGATCGTGGAGTTGGCGCCGATCTCGACGTCGTCGCCCACCACCACGCGCCCGACCTGGGGCACCTTGTGGTGGGCGCCCCGGGAGGTGGCGTAGCCGAAGCCGTCGGCCCCGAGCACGGCGCCGGCGTGGACGATCGTCCCCGCGCCGATCTCGGTGCCGTCGTAGAGCACGGCGTGGGGATGGAGGACCGCCCGCTCCCCCACCACGCAGAGCCGCCCCACGACCACCAGGGCGTGGACCGCGGCCCCGGCGCCGATCCGGCTGCCCGCACCGATCACGGCGTAGGGACCGACGTGGGCGGACGGGTCGACCTCCGCTCCCGGCTCCAGCACGGCCGTGGGATGGACCCCGGGCTCCCGGGCCTCCGCGGGGTGGAAAACGGCGATCAGGCGGGAGAGAGCGAAGGACGGATCGTCGACCACCAGGAGGTCGCGGCCGAGGCCGGCCGTGGAGATCTCCTTGCCCACGAGAAGGGCCCCGGCGGCGCTGGCGACCGCCCGATCCCGGTATTTGGGCTGGGTGAGAAAGGAGAGGTCGCGGGGCCCGGCGGCGTCGAGCGTGCGAACGGATTCGACCTCGCGCTCCGGGTCCCCTTCGATCCGGCCTCCCACCAGCTCGGCAAGCTCGGCCAGCCGGAAGGCCACGCGGTTACTTGCCCTGCTTGCCCGCGGCCGCCGGAGCGGCGCCGTCCAGACGCTGAATGATGGCGTTGGTGATGTCGATCGCCTCGTCCGCGTAGATCAGGCCGCTCTCGAACTTGCGGAAGATCAGGGTGTAGCCCATCTCCTTGCCGGCCTGGTTGATCACGGGCATGACGCGCTGGTCGATCTGGCCCAGGATCTCGTCCCGCTTCTTGTTGAGCTCGCGGGTGGCGTCGTCCTGGAAGCGGCGCAGGTTGATCTCCTTCTCCTCGTACTGCTTGCCGAGATCGGCGAGCTTGTCCTGGGCGAGCGACAGCCGGCCCTCGCTGATCTTGGTCTGGAGCTCCTTGAGCTCCTGCGCCTTGGCGCGGATCTCGCCCTCCTTGGCCTCCTGGAGCTTCTTCAGATCGGCCAGGGCCTTCTTGCCGGTCTGCGACGAGAGAAGGATCTTCTCCGTGTCGATCACGGCGATCTTGATCGGCCCCGCCGGGGCGGAAGGCTGCTGCGCCCGGGCAACGACCGGAACGGTCAGCGCCAGGAGCGCGGCGGCGACAATCGGAATGCGGCGGACGGAAAACGGCATGGGTCTATCTCCTTCAGTTTAGAAGCTGGTACCGATACTGAACTGGAAATCCTCGAAGCTGTCCTGCGGCAGCTCGTCCAGGTTCACGGCATAGATGAAACGCAGCGGAGCCCCGAACACGGGGACCAGGACGCGCAGCTCGGCACCCGCGGTGTACCGCAGGTTCGACAGGTCGAACGACTGCCCCTCGCCGTACACGTTGCCCGCGTCGGCGAAGAGAAGCACACGGAAGGGGCCTCCGAGGAGGAAATGGTACTCCAGGTTGAACTGGATGTACTGATCCCCGCCCAGGACCGCCCCCGTCAGCTTGTCGCGCAGGGGAAGCCCGTTGGCGTCGCGCAGGAAGATCGAGCGGAAGCGGTGGCCGCGGATGCTGTTCTCGCCACCCAGGAAGAAGCGCTCCAGCGTCGAGATCTCCCGGCCTCCGAACGGCTCGATGACCCCGCCCTCGACGTTGATGGCAAAAACGCTCTTCACCGGGTAGTTCGAGACCGGCTGCCACAGGCTGAACGTGACCTCGGGGCGCCAGAAATAGCTGTCCCCGCCCAGGAAGCCGCCCGCGTACTCCACCGCGGCCGTGAACCGCTGGCCGCGCGTCGTCTCGAAGGGGTTGTCCCGGCTGTCGAACACGTAGGCCGGCCGCAGCGACGAGTTGTCGAGCAGGAGCCGCGACGTAATGACGTCGCCTGGCTGCGGCTGCCCCGCGGGAGGCGGCGTCTGCCCGGGCTGGAGCGGCGGGATGGTGACCCGCGACTCGTCCTCGTAGCGCGAGCGGTTGTAGCTGATGCTCGCCGACTGGAAGAGCCGGAAGTTCCGGCCATAGGTCAGCACGCCGCCCTGGCTGTTGCGCTTGTAGCGCTCCTGGTTCGACAGGAGGCCGTACTCCAGGTCCTGGTTGAACGCCCGGACGCCGATCGTCTGCGGCTTGTCGAGGAACCAGGGGACGTAGTACGAGAGGTCGAAGAAGTTCCGGTACTTGCCGCTCTGGAGCGACACGCCCACCTGCTCGCCGCGGCCCAGGAAGTTCTTGGTGTTGATCGCGAACTGGCCGAAGAAGCCATCGAGCTCGCTCCAGCCGCCGCCGAACTGCAGCTCGGTGCGCTCCGCCTCCTGGCCCTTGAAGACCAGGTTGACCTTCTTGTCCTGCGTGTCGGTGTCGATCTCGACCGGGTCTTCCTCGTTCAGCTTGAAGTAGCCGAGCTGGTTGACCTTGAGCACGCTGTTGCGGATGGCGCCGACGTTCATCAGGCCGCCTTCCGACAGCCGGATCTCGCGGCGCAGCACCTTGTCCATGGTGCGGTCGTTGCCCTCGAACTCGATCCGCCCGACCTTGAACTGGTCGCTCTCGTTGATGTGGATGACCACGTCGGCCACCCGGTTTTCCTTCTCCACGAGCTCGGGCTCGATACGGGCGAAGATGTAGCCGGTGTTGTGATAGAGGTCGGTGATCGCCTTGACCCCTTCGTCGACCACCTTGGAGCGCAGCCACCCGCCGCTCTGGTGCTCAAAAGCCCGCAAGAGCTGCTGGTCGCTGTACTTCTCGTTCCCCTCGATCGTCACCTCGCCGAACTTCCAGCGCTCCCCCTCTTCGATGGGAACGGTCAGGAACATGCGGCGCTTCTGGTCCTTGACGTCGGCCGCGTTCGGGTTGGCCGCCCGCACCTCGACCTTGGGCTCGCCGATGACCACGTTCTTGTAGCCGGCCCCCCGGTAGACGTCCCGCACCTTGTCCAGGTCTTCCTGGAGCTTGCCGGGATCGTAGATGTCCTTCTTCATGAGCCGGTTGATGGGGCCGGTCTCCTTGGTGTTCTTCATGACCCAGCGCAGGCGCAGGTCGTTGAACACCGTGTTCCCCTCGAAGTCGATGTCCGAGATCCGGACGCGGTTGCCCTCGTCCACGGTGAAGATCACGCGCTTCTCGTTGGGCCCCATGTCCTCGATCGAGTAGCGGGCCTGGGCGAAGCGGTAGCCCTTCTCGGCGTACATCTCCTCGACGAGCGTCTTGACGCGCTGGAGCTCGCCCAGAGACAGGGGCTCGCCCTCGCGGACCCTGATGCGCTGGGTCGTCAGCTTGTCCTGGATGTCGGTCTTCGAGATCCGCTTCATCCCCTCGTAGGAGAGGGAGCGCAGGACCGGGCGCTCCGCGACCGTGATGACCAGGCGGACGCCCTGGTCCACCGGCACCGTCTCGACCTGGACGTCGTCGATCAGGTTCCGGGCCCAGAGCTCCTTGATGTTCGCATCCAGCTGCTGGGGGTCGAACGGCTGGCCGGTCTCCAGGCCCAGGTAGTAGCGCAGGGTCTCGTCGGACAGGGTTTTCAGGCCCCGGAACTCGATCGCCTGGATCGTCTGGTCGGCCGCGCCTCCCGGATCCTGGGCGCGGGCCGGCATGCCGCCGGTCACGAGCAGGGGGAGGAGGACCAGGGCCAGCAGCCGGCGTACGCTACGGAGGCGGCCAGAGCCGCACCAGCTCGTGATGAGAACAGGCTTCATCGCGTCATCGTCCTCGCTTTCTCGCCGGCCGCCCGGGGCGGCCGGCGAAAAGCCCTCTCTTCGTCAGGAAAATCGGGAGCTGCCGAACGGCGGTCAGCGCTGGGGAATCAAGAACTCCTGGGCGCCGGCCGCAAACGTCAGCTCACCGCCCTCAAGGTCCACATCGATCCTCTCGATCGGCTCCCCCTGCTGGTTGTTGATCAGGATCTCCGAGATGGCATCCTGGATGTGGCGCTGGATCGTCCGGCGCAACGGCCGGGCTCCGGTCGACGGATCGACGCCCGCCTTGGCCAGCAGCCACTCCTTCGCCTTCCCCGAGACCTCCAGCCGAAGGCTACGCTCGGCGAGAGTATTGTTGACGTCTTCGAGCAGAATGTCCACGACCGCCCGCAGCTCCGCCTCTCCCAGCGGGTTGAAGACGATCACTTCGTCGATCCGGTTGATGAACTCGGGGCTGAAGGCCCGGCGGAGCTCCGCCAGGATCTCCTCCTCGATGCGGTGGAAGCTCTCCGCCTCGCTCCCCTCGCCAAAGCCCATGCGGCCTCCGCGCAGAACGAGCTTCGAGCCGATGTTCGAGGTCATGAGCACCAGGGTGTTCCTGAAGTCCACCTGGTTGCCGTAGGCGTCCGTGAGCTGGCCGTCCTCCAGGATCTGCAGGAGGATGTTCGCCACGTCCGGGTGCGCCTTCTCGATCTCGTCGAAGAGGATCAGCGAATACGGCTGCCGCCGCACCCGCTCGGTCAACTGGCCGCCCTCCTCGTGGCCCACGTAGCCCGGAGGCGAGCCGATGAGCTTCGACACCGCGTGCTTCTCCATGTACTCCGACATGTCGAAGCGCACGAGCGCCTTCTGGCTGCCGAAGAGGAAGTCCGCGAGTTGGCGGGCGACCTCGGTCTTGCCCACGCCCGAGGGGCCCAGGAAGATGAACGAGCCCATGGGCCGCTGCGGGTTGGCCACTCCCAGGCGGGAGCGGCGGATCGCCCGGCTGATCGCGCTGATCGAGCGGTCCTGGCCCACCACGCGGCGCTTCAGGATGTCCTCCATGCGGAGCAGGCGCTCGGCCTCCTCGCTCTGGAGCGCGGTCACCGGGATGCCGGTCCACGAAGAGATGACCTCCTCGATGTCGTGCCGCGTCACCTCGAGCACGCCGGTCTCGTCCGTCGCGACGCTCATTCTCTCGAGGTCTTCCCGCAGCTCGATCTCCCGCTCCCGCAGGTAGACCGCGCGCTCGAAGTCCTTGTCGGAGATCGCGACCTTCATCTCCTTGACCACCTGGCGGATCTCCTGCTCCAGCCGCCGCAGGTTCTGGGTGTCGCGCACCCGGCGCAGCTTGACGCGCGCGCCCGCCTCGTCGATCACGTCGATCGCCTTGTCCGGCAGGTGGCGGTCCGGAATGTACCGGCTCGACTGGTAGATGGCCGTGCGCAACGCCTCCGGGCGGTAGCGCACCTTGTGGAAGGACTCGTAGCGGTCCTTGACCCCCTCCAGGATCTCCTGGGTCTGCTCCGGCGTCGGCGGGTTCACCTGGATCGCCTGGAAGCGCCGCAGGAGCGAGCGGTCCTTCTCGATGTACTTGCGGTATTCCTTGAGCGTCGTCGCGCCGATGCACGAGATCTCCCCCCGCGACAGCGCCGGCTTCAAGATATTGGCCGCGTCGAGCGAGCCCTCGGCCGAGCCCGCGCCGATCAGCGAGTGGATCTCGTCGATGAAGACGATGAGCTCCTTGCTCTCCTTGAGCTCTTTCAAGATGCCTTTGAGGCGCTCTTCGAACTGGCCGCGGTACTTGGTACCGGCCACGATGAGCGACAGGTCGAGCGCCATGATCCGCTTGTTGGCGAGGAAGATGGGCACCCGGCCCTCGATGATCCGCTGCGCGAGGCCCTCGACGATGGCCGTCTTGCCCACGCCCGGCTCGCCCAGGAGGATCGGATTGTTCTTGGTGCGGCGGGAGAGGATCTGGATGATCCGGTCGACCTCCTCGTCGCGCCCGATGAGCGGGTCGAACGACTGCTCGGCGGCGAGCGAGGTCAGGTCCCTTCCGTACTCGGAGAGGAAGGGAAGCTCCTTCTTCTGCTGCGAGGCCTCGCGCTCCTTGGCGATCGCGAGCACCTCCTCGCGGACGGTGTAGACGTCGAACCCATGCTGAGCCAGGATCCTCATGGCCGTGCACCCCTCGACCCGGAGGATGCCGATCAGCAGGTGCTCGGACCCCACGGTCGCGTGCAGCATGCTCTCGGCCTCATGCGAGGCGTAGGCGAGGATCTTCTTGGACTCTTCGGACAGAGGAAGCTCGGCGGTCGAGGAGATCCGCTCGACGAACACCCTCTCGCCCTCGATCTCCCGGCGGATGTCTTCCGGCTTCACCTGGAAGCGACGGAAGATCTCGCTGACCGTCTCCTCCCCTTCGCGCAGGATTCCCAGCAGGATGTGTTCGGACTCGATGACCCGGCTTCCGAGCTTGCTGGCCTCGTAGCGGGCGAAGAAGAGCGCGCGGCGGGCTTTTTCGTTGTACTTCTCAAACATTGGGTTCGACTCTCCTGGCACTCGACGGGCGCACCATGGCCCCCAAACACCACGTCCAGAGCAGCGATACTCCCGTCTTCAATCTGCCCAAGTCTAGCATATCGCCGCGTGCCCTCCCGAGGGAGGCGGCCGGCCGCTGAGACCTCGGGACTACAACATGGGGAATTCGCAAGAGCGGTGCCAAAATTCCCCAAGAGGAGAAGGGCGGGAGGCTGGCGACTGTCGAGGATGATTTTCCGTACAGGAGAACGCTCCAAAGGACACCAAGGACACCAAGGACTGCAAGAACCAAAACCCTAGCCCTGTCCGTCCGTGTCAGTCCCTGTCCGTCCGTGTTCGTCCTTCCCTCCTACGCCCCCTGCAGCACCCCGCCCTCCAACCGCAGAATCCGCGTGCACCGCGCCGCGATCTCCGGGTTGTGCGTCACCAGAATCCCCGTCGTGTGATGCCGCGCCTGAAGCTCCAGGAGGAGCTCGAACACGTGCTCGCCGGAGGCGGGATCGAGGTTCCCCGTGGGCTCGTCCGCCAGGAGGAGCGGCGGCTCGAGCACCAGGGCGCGGCAGAGGGCCACCCGCTGGCGCTCGCCCCCGGAGAGCTGGTTCGGGAAGTGGTCCAGGCGGTCCCCGAGCCCCACCTCCAGGAGGAGATGGCGGGCGCTTTCGAGGACCTGCCCCGGCTCGCGGCCGGCGATCCTCCCGGGGAGCATGACGTTTTCGAGCGCCGTGAAGTCCGGCAGGAGCTGGTGGAACTGGAAGACGAAACCGATCATCCGGTTGCGGAACCCGGCGAGCCGCGCTCCGGACATCCCGGCGAGCCGCTGCCCGCCGATCTCGATCATGCCGCTGTCCGGCCGGTCGAGCGCCCCCAGCAGGTGGAGCAGCGTCGACTTCCCCGAGCCCGACGGTCCCACGATGGCGACCATCTCCCCCGGCTCGACCGCGAAGTCGATCCCCCGGAGCACCTCGACCCGCCGCACGCCGTCCTGGTAGGTCTTGGAGAGGTTGGTGGCTCGCACGGCGACGCTCATCGTCTCAAGGCCTCCACGGGATCGAGCGCCGCGGCCCGCTGGGCGGCGTAGAAGGAAGAGACGAGGGCGAGGCCGAAGGTCAGGAGCAGCACCACGATCAGATCCTCCGGCTGCACCAGGAAAGGGACGTAGTCCAGGAAGTAGACCCGCCCCGGCACCCGCAGGAGCCGGTAGTGGTCCATCACCCACGCGCCGCCCACGCCCAGGATCGTCCCCACGAGAATCCCCAGGCCCGCGACCAGGCCGCCCAGCAGCACGAACGCCTGACGGAGCGCCGCCGGGGTGGCCCCCATCGTGCCCAGCATCCCGATCTCCGGCCGCTTGCTGGAGATGATGAGCGCGAGATCCGCCACCAAAGCCAGGGCTGCCACGAGCACGATCAGCGAGACCGCCACGAACATGACGAGCTTTTCGAGCCGCAGGGCGAAGAGGAGGGGCCGGTTCAGCTCCCGCCAGGTGCGGACCACGCTCCCTTCCGGCAGCGCCTCAGGCAGCCGCTCCGCCACGTCGACCGCCGCGTCCAGGTCCCCGGCCGTCACCTCCAGCCGGCGGTGGGTGCTGCCGAGGAGGCTCTCGGCGATCTTCCGCGGCAAGGCGGCCCGCTCGCGATCCTCCTGGGTCTTCCCCACCTCGTACGTCCCCGCGAGGGGGACGCTCCGCACCCGCGGCTGCGGCCCGCCGAACGGCATGAGCGTGGGGCGGGGCGACACCACCTCCAGCGTGTCTCCCGGCCGCAGACCCCAGCGGGTCGCGAGGGCGGACGTCACGTAGAGCCCCTCGGGCCTCCCCGCCGCGCCGGGGAACGAGGGCGGCACCTGGCCTTCGAATCCCACGAGCTCGACCGGCTGCACCTTGCCTTCGTCCACCAGCCACCCTCCGCCGCGCACGAGGATCTGCGTCGAGACGACTCCCGGGGTCTTCAAGACCGCGTTCCGCGCCGCCTCCGCATCCGCCCCCGGCGGCAGCTCCACCTCGATCTGCGGAGTCCTCCCCAGAAGCTCCGAGCGCAGCGCGCTCTGGAATCCCGAGATCACCGCGAGCGAGAGGATGAGCGCCATCACGCCCAGGGCGAGGCCCCCCGCCGCCACGATCGACAGGAAGCTCGCGAAGGCGTCCCGGCGGGTGCTGCGCAGATACCGGAGGGCGAGGATCGCCGGGAACGGCCAGGGGCGCAGGAGGAGCTTGCTCACTCCCCGGGCTCCGCCTCCGGCCGCATCAACGGGAACAGGATCACGTCGCGGATCGACTGCCGGTCCGTCATCAGCATGGTCAGCCGGTCGATGCCGATCCCCTCCCCGCCCGCGGGCGGCATGCCGTGCTCCAGCGCCCGCACGTAGTCCGCGTCGTAGAGGTGCGCCTCCTGGTCCCCCTTGTCGCGGGCCGCGGCCTGCTCCCGGAACCGCTCGGCCTGGACGTCCGGATCGTTGAGCTCCGAAAAAGCGTTCGCCATCTCCATGCCCGCGATGTAGAGCTCGAACCGCTCCGTGAAGCGCGGATCGTCGTCCCGCTGTTTGGCGAGCGGCGAGACCTCGACCGGGTGGTCCGTGATGAACGTCGGCTGGACGAGCTGCGTCTCAACCGTCTCCTCGAAGAGCGCCATCAGCAGGTGGCCGTAGGTGCCGCCCGGCGGGAGCGCGATCCCCCGCGCTTCGAGCTCCGCCCGAACCCCTTCGGCTGTGTCGAGCTTCCCGGCGTCGATCCCTCCGAAATGGGCGATGGCGTCCCGCATGGAAAACCGCGCCCACGGCCGGCCGAAGTCGATGGTCTGGCCCTGCCACGTGATCGACTCCTTGCCCTGGATCTTCCTCGCGGTCTCCGCGAGCCCTGAGAGCAGCTCCTCGGTCAGCTCGATGAGATCGCGGTAGTCCGCGTAGGCCCAGTAGAACTCGAGCATCGTGAACTCGGGGTTGTGCCGGGTGGAGATCCCCTCGTTCCGGAAGTTCCGGTTGATCTCATACACCCGGGGGATGCCCCCCACGAGGAGCCGCTTCAGGAACAGCTCCGGGGCGATCCGCATGTAGAGGTCGATGTCCAGCGCGTTGTGATGCGTCTTGAATGGCCGCGCCGTGGCCCCGCCGGGGATCACCTGCATCATCGGCGTCTCGACCTCCAGGAACCCCCGGCGGTCGAAGAAATCGCGCATCCCCCGGACCAGCGCCGCCCGCACCTCGAACACCGCGCGCGACTCCTCGTTGGTCGCGAGGTCGAGATACCGCTGCCGGTAGCGCGCCTCGACGTCCGTCAGGCCGTGCCATTTCTCCGGGAGCGGCCGCAAGGCCTTCGCGAGGAGCGTCAGGTCCTCCACCATCAAGGACAGCTCTCCCGTCCGCGTGCGGATCAACGCCCCGGCCGCGCCGACCAGATCCCCGAGATCGAGGTTGTCGAGCAGGAGGGCCGCCTTTTCGGGAAGACGGTCCCGGCGGACGAAAAGCTGGATCTTCTCCCGGCCGTCATGGAGGTCGGCGAAGACCAGCTTCCCCTGCCGCCGGACCGAGCGCACCCGCCCCGGCACCCGGAGCTTCAGCCCCGCGGCCTCCAGCTCCTCGGCGGTCTTCTCCCCATGCTCCGCCCGGATGGCGGCCGGCTCCGCGTCCCACTCGAAACGGTGGGGATACGGGTCGACCCCCGCCTCCGCGAGGCGCTGGCGCTTGTCGCGCCGGTTCTGGATCTGGTCTTCAAGCTCGGACATGGACGGGCTCCCTCTCCCTCTTGCGGACGGGAAGGAAAGATAGCGTATCCCGGGGACCCTTTGTAGGGTGCGCTGTGCGCACGTGTTGCGTTCCACCGCCCTCCCCGTGCGCACAGCGCACCCTACGGCAATATCACCCGCAGGCGTTCCCCCTCTCCCGGAGGATGGGAGGGCGATGGGAGAGGGGGCCAGGGGGTGAGGTTTCGGGGCGGGGGCCCGCCTCACCCTACCCGCAACTGCAAGTCCCCGCGCAAGGGTTGCTGTTCTGGCAGCTGAACACCACGTTGTTGCTCCCGCAGAACGTCTTGCACGCCTTGAGCAGCTCGGGGCACGTGGCGCACTTCTGGGCCGACGCCGGAGAGGCCGGGAGGAGGGCCACCGCGAGGAGGCCGCAGGCCAGGGCGAGCTTGAGGAATGTCTTCTTCATAGGGATCTCCTTTCGACCGCCGATCCTACCCCACCCCTTCCGGCTGATACGATAGGTGACCATGAGCGAAATCGACGAAATGGAAGGGCTGGTCCACCGGTCTCTCAACGAGAGCCCGGACGATCTGGAGATCCTGATCGAGCGGCACAAATCCGCCGTCGAGCGATACGACATGCTGGGCTGGGCGCGGCCGGAGGTGGTCCTCGTCTCCGGCTCGGGCCTCGCGGTGGATCTGGGAGAGCGCAGCCACGGCCCTCTCGATCTCGAATTCCTCCTCCCCTTCCCCACCCACCCCGTCGAGGGGCATCCGCACCAGGCCGAGATCCTCCGCCCCCTGCCGGACCGCCCCGTCCTGTACTACCGCGGCCGGCTCCACTCCTACCAGGGCTACAGCGCGAGCGACACGGTCTTCCCCATCCGCCTGGCTGCCCTCCTGGGCGCCAAGGTCCTCATCATGACCAACGCGACCGGCGGCCTCCAGCCCCACCACCGCCCGGGCGACCTCGTGCTGATCAAGGACCAGATCAACCTGACGGGCCTGAATCCCCTGCGCGGCCAGCTCCCGCCCGAGTGGGGCCCCCGCTTCCCCGACATGGGCAAGGCCTACGATCCGCATCTGCAGGACCTGACGAAACGGCTCGCCGCCGAGCTCGGCATCCCGCTCCAGGAAGGCGTCTACCTCGGCACCGCGGGCCCCAGCTACGAGACCCCGACCGAAGTGCGGATGTTCCGCATGCTGGGAGGGGACGTGACCGGCATGTCGACCGTTCTGGAGATCATCGCTGCCCATCACATGGGAATGCGCTGCCTGTGCATCTCCATGGTGAGCAACCCCGGAGCCGGCCTCTCCGACGCGCCGGTCACCCACGACGAGGTCCTGGCCGCCGCCCAGAGCGCCGCCGCGAAGCTCCAGGCGCTTCTGGGGGCTCTGCTGCGGCATCCTGATTTGGTGTGAGCTTGACCGGCCCTTCAGGGGTGTGTATAAGAGACCAGCTTTTCAGCAGATGAAGCGCTGCACGAGCACCGTTGGCTCTGATCCAACCTGGAAGGCCTGTCGCCTTCCGTGTCCCAAAGGAGGTTGTGTTGAAGAGATTCATCCGTTTTTCCGCTCTGACGCTGGTCCTGGCCGCAACCGTCATCTTCTCCGCGCCGAAGGATGTGGACGCCCTTCCGACCTATTTCTACGGCGTCTGCTCCGCCACTTGCGAGCCTTGCTGGAGCGGAACCGGCTGCCCCGACTTCTTCGGCCATCGCCAGACCTGCTACAGGTATTGCCCGTAGCAACGCCTCGGCCGATCCAGACCCGCGGACGGAAGACCACGCTCCGGCAGGGCCGTCCGCGGGGCCTCCCCCAATCGTCTTCCTTCTCGATAAGCCGGTAGCAACGTTCGCAAAGTCAGCGGCGTCGCCAGACGTCCTCTGTACCATTTAGCTGCCCGGCTCCTGCTTGCCGCCAGTTGCATCGCTGGCTTTATACAGGGAGCGAATGTGCTCGTCCGTGTCCGTGTACCGCACGGTGACGTTCGCGTGCCGAAGCGCGTTCTCATGAATGGCCTCGATGAGGCGCTCATCGCTCGCGAAGAAGTCCCACCGCACACCGTCAACCCCGGCGCACCATAGGGTCGTCCAGTCGTGGACGTACTCCGCGAGACGGCCCGACTTGGCGGCGGCCCAGAAGTCTCTGACCCATTGATCCAGGTTGGTGACAGGCCGGTCCACCGCGAAAAAATCCCACCATTCATCCACGAGCGTATCCGCCACCGCATCGAGGTACCGGCCTTCAACGTACGTCCAAGGACCGAGCTCGCGCGACGCGTCGAGGATGCAGGACTCGATCTCCCGGAGCTCTGCGCTCGTGTAGTCCCCGAGCTCCTCGTCGTACTCGCGGTACCACTCCTTCGAAAAACTCAGGTAGGCCTCATCGCACGACAGAACCCACCGGTGCGCAGCGAGCTCGGCCCGTGCAGGGGCCAGAAAACGGGCGAAGTCCGACAAACCATCATCCAAGACCGTCACCAGCTCCGGTGCGCGTCCGATCGGCGCGGCATCGACACGGCCGGGCCGGATGACGGTTCCCGGCCTGCAGATCATGACTCCATTCATCGCTGCTCCGAGAGTCGCCTAACGCGGTATGGCTCCGAAACGTAAGTCCGAGAGAAAAATGTTTCTCCTCTTCTATCATGCATGCAAGCAGCCGGCAAGGCCTTACCTCTGCGTCCGCAGTTTGAACGATGTTTTACTGTGGAGGGTCGACCGCCCTGCAAGCCTCCTCATATCCGGAAACACCGCCTCTGCGTTCCAGAGATGCTTCGTCTCCCGAAACACTACCTCGATACAAGGCGCGCTACGCTGTCTCCCGTAACATCGGCTCAGCGTTCCAGCGCCGAGCCAGCATTTCGGGAGATGGAACAGTGTCCACGGAGATGAGCCAGCGTTGCGTACATTGTCTCTGCGTTCGGGAGATGGGGCATCTCCCGGTACATCGAGACGTTGTAAGCGGAGATACGGCAGCGCTGGAGACATCGGCTTGGCGTTCCAGCGCTGGGCCGGCGTTCCGGGAGACAGGGCTGCATACGCGGAGATACGCCAGCGTTGCGGACATTGCTCCAGCGTTGGGGAGATGGGCTGTCTCCACGGACATTGGTCTAATGCAAGCCGCGATGCCCCAGCGTTGGAGACAACGGCCCTGCGTTCCAGCGCTGAGGCGATGTTCCGGGAGATGGCGCGATGTCTGCGGCGCTGGGCCGGCGAAGGGCGTTTTAGCTGCGCGGAAGCTCCCCAGCCACCGTTCGCAGCCGGGCCAACAGCGTTTCCAGCGTGGCCGGCTCGATCGGTTTGACGAGGTGCGAATCGAAGCCGGCTTCCATCGAGGTCCGCCGGTCTTCTTCCTGGCCCCAGCCGGTGAGGGCCACGAGCATCAGGGACTGGCCCCAGGGCTGCTGGCGGAGGAGGCGGGCGGTGTCGCAGCCGTTCATCTTCGGCATTCCGATGTCGAGCAGGATCAGGTTGGGCCGGAACGCCGCCGCCACGTCGAAGGCTTCGAGACCGTCGTGGGCGGTGCGGGTTTCGTGGCCCATGAGCTCCAGCATCATCGCCAGGCTCAGGGCCGCGTCCCGGTTGTCGTCCACGACCAGGACCCGGCGCCGGTTCCCGGGCGCGGCGGTCTCGGAGCCTACGGAGAGCGGCTCTTCGGTCAGGGGGACCGCCACGGGCAGGCGCACGACGAGCTCGCTCCCCCGGCCGCGCCCCTCGCTCTTCGCCTCGACGGTGCCGCCATGCATCTCGACCAGCCCCCGCACCAGCGACAGGCCGATGCCCAGGCCGCCCCGGGCCCGCTCCAGCGACTGGTCGACCTGCGTGAACATGTCGAACACCCGGGCGATCTGGTGGGCCGGGATGCCGACGCCGTCGTCCTTGACGCTCACCACCCCCTGATCCCCTCGCCGCTCCACCGTCAGCCAGACGTGCCCGCCGCGCTCGGTGAACTTGGCCGCGTTGTTGAGGAGGTTGGCGAAAACCTGAGTCATCCGGGTCAGGTCGGCGTCCACGAAAATCGGATCGGGAGCGAGGTGGACCGTCAGCTCGAGCCCCGCCTCTTCGATGGCCGGCCGGCTGGTTTCGACGGCCTGCCACACGACCTCCGCCAGCTCGACCCGCTCCTTGCGGAGCTCGATCTTGCCCCGGCTGATGCGGCTCAGGTCGAGCAAGTCGTCGATGAGCCGGACCATGTGCCCGAGCTGCCGCTCCATCATGGTGCGCGTCCGCTCCACCGTGGCCGGATCGTGCGCGGCCAGCCGCATGATCTGGAGGCCGTTGCGCAGCGGAGCAAGCGGATTGCGCAGCTCGTGGGCCAGGGTCGCCAGAAACTCGTCCTTGCGGCGGTCGGCCTCCTTGAGCGCTTCTTCCTGCCGGACGCGCTCGGTCACGTCCACCGTGATGCCGTCGAAGCGCACGGGCTTGCCGTCGTGATAGGTCGCCCGCCCGAGGGCCCGGATCCACCGCTCCCGCCCGTCGAGGCCCAGGGTCCGGTATTCGATGTCGTAATCGGTGCGGTCGGCGATCGATTTTTCGATGGCCTGCCCGGTCCGCTCCCGGTCATCGGGGTGCAGCCGCTCGAAAAAGGTGTCGATCGTCACGTCGTAATCGGCGGGCAGACCGAAATGCTCTTTGACCTTGGCGTTCCAATTCAGCTTGTCGAACGGCAGATCGCAGTACCAGAGCCCGATCTGGCCGGAGTTGACCACCAGGTCGAGCCGCTCGCGGTTGATGCGCAGCGACTCCTGCGCCTCCGTGCGCTCGTGGACGTCGATGACCGAGCCGATGTAACCCAAAAACTCGCCGCCGGGACCGAACCGCGGCCGGCCGGCGTCGATCACCCAGCGGTATTCACCGTCCGCCCGGCGCAGGCGATGCTCCAGCTCGAACGGCTCCCGCTTCGCATTGGCTTCGAGAAAGATGTCCCGCGACCGTGGGGCGTCGTCCGGGTGGACGGCGTCGAGCCAGCCGAAGCCCAGACCGGTCTCCTCCGTCTGTCCGGTGAACTCGTACCAACCACGCGACAGGAACGAGCAGGAGCCGTCCGGCTCAGTCACCCAGAGCTTGGCCGGGGCAATATCGGCAAAGCTGCGGAAGCGCGTCTCGCTTTCGGATGAGGCACGATCCGTCCGTTGTGGGGTGCCCTGCTCCATGCCGCGCATTGTACCCGGGGCGCGCTGCCCCCCGGACCTCAGGGCAGCTCGATCCTGCGGCCGCCCAGGAAGGTCGCCACCGGCCTTCCGCGCAGCGTCCAGCCTTCGAAGGGTGTATTGCGCGACTTGCTCTTGAAATCCACGGCGCGGATGGTGATCTCCT